>JAQTQN010000083.1 GCA_028712225.1 Methylobacter sp. | reverse complement strand
CGCACCAAGTCGCATTATTACGTTGCCCGTACCGCGCAGACTTATCGCCAGGCGATTGATGATGCTTTAGCTGGCAGAGAGTTTCAGCCCGAATTGATCGGCGTGTTGGAAAATCTCGCCAATCGCGGTTATACCGATGGTTTTTATCAGCGCCATCATACTCACGAACAACAAAATTACCTCACCGGTTACTCGAAAAGCCATCAGCAACAATTTTGCGGCGAAATCAGGACTTATGATGCTGCCACAGGCTTGGCAACGGTCGATGTTAAAAATAAGTTTTCGGTCGGTGATAAACTGGAGTTGATTTTACCGGAAGGTAATCAGGATATTATTATCGAACGCATGGAAGATATGCGCGGCCATCCCATGCAGGAAGCATCCGGCGGCGGTTATGAAGTTAAAATACCCATTCCAGAAACCCACAGTAGCACCGGCTTGTTGGCGCGCTACACCCAATAAATTATTCTTCGAGGCAAGCTTATGACCTTTACTACCGCCAATCTTTGCGACGCCCATTCCGAAGAATCTCACTTTCAGATTGCCGAACCGGTATTCAAAGCGTATGGCGCTAAAAAAAGTTTTTGCGGCCAAATTACTACCGTTAAAGTCTTTGAAGACAATGTGCTGATAAAGACCGTTCTGGAAGAAAAAGTTAATAATCGTGTGTTAGTTGTGGACGGTGGCGGCTCCCACCACTGCGCGCTGCTCGGCGACAATCTTACAAATCTGGCAATCGACAACGGTTGGCAAGGTATCGTGGTGTATGGCTGCATCCGCGACTCGGCAATCATTGACCAATTGCCGATCGGTATTCGTGCGTTGCACACCTACCCGCTTAAAAGCCATAAAAAAGATCGCGGCGACCGCGATCTGGTTGTCACGTTTGCCGGTGTCAATTTCAAAAAAGACCATTATATCTACGTCGATACCGATGGAATTATCGTCTCGGAAACGATGTTGAGTTAGAATAAACCCATATTAACCAACTAAAGAAGTCAGGATATGCAAATTAAACTCGCCAACCCTCGCGGATTCTGTGCCGGTGTCGACCGCGCCATTGAAATTGTTGACCAAGCCATCGAAACTTTCGGTGCGCCGATTTATGTGCGTCATGAAGTGGTACATAACCGCACCGTAGTGGATGGTCTTAAAGAAAAAGGCGCTATTTTCATCGAAGATTTAACGGACGTACCCGTCGGTTCAACGCTAATCTTCAGCGCGCATGGCGTTTCTAAACAAGTACAAAAAGAAGCCCAAGATCGCAAATTGACAGTATTTGACGCCACTTGCCCGCTGGTAACTAAAGTCCATCTACAAGTTGCCAAACATGCCAAAGCCGATCGCGAAGTTATCCTGATCGGCCATGCCGGTCACCCTGAAGTTGAAGGGACTATGGGCCAATATGAAAAAGCCACCAAAAATGGCGGCATTTATTTGGTCGAGACGCCTGATGACGTAGCAAATTTGCAGGTAAATAACCCTGACAATCTGGCTTATGTCACCCAAACGACCCTGTCGATGACTGATACTAAAATCATGGTTGACGCCTTAAGAGCTCGCTTTTCGTCGATTCAAGAACAAAAGAAAGACGACATCTGTTACGCCACACAAAATCGCCAAGATGCTGTTTATGAACTGGCCAAAACCGCCGATATTATTTTGGTTGTTGGTTCACCCAATAGCTCCAACTCCAACCGTTTGCGGGAAATCGCCGAGCAACTTGGCAAACGTGCGCATTTGATCGATACCGCCAAAGACATGCAACAAGATTGGTTTGATGGCGTCGCAACCGTTGGCGTAACAGCTGGTGCCTCTGCTCCGGAAGTGTTGGTGCAAGAAGTTATCAATCAGTTAAAGCAATGGGGTGGACAATCAACCGTTGAAATCCAAGGTATAGAAGAAAAAGTCGTATTTTCCTTACCTAAAGAGTTAAAAAAACACGTCAACTAGGCCGCGTTTAATATGCAGGCACCACACACCACAAGAGACTAAATTATGACATTGACCGCCATGGACCTTGTTGCTCAAGCCAAGCAACATATTATTGAGATTGATATTGCCGCCGCCAAACAAGCTCTCGGCGCCAGTCTGATTCTAGACGTTAGAGAACCTGTAGAATATGCCGCAGGCCACCTGCCCGGCGCGTTTAACATTCCACGCGGAGTATTGGAGTTTAAAATTGACTCCCACCCTGATTTCCAAGATAAACAAGCCGCTAATATTATTGTCTACTGCCAGACCGGTGGTCGTTCGGCATTGGCTACCGAAGCATTAAACAAAATCGGCTTTAACCATGCCGTCAGCATGGCGGGTGGTTTCAAATCTTGGGCGGAAAACGGTAACGAAGTCGTCGCGTGCTAGAACCCGAAAGCGTTCGTCTGGATAAATGGCTATGGGCTGCGCGTTTTTTTAAGACGCGCAAGCTAGCCGCTGATGCCGTCTCCGGCGGCAAGATCCACGTTAACAACCAACGTGTTAAACCGGGTAAAGAAGTCAAACCCGGCGCCAACCTTAGCATCACTAAAGATGGGTTTGACTGGCACATTACCATTACCGCACTGACTAGCCAGCGCCGTGGTGCCAAAGAAGCTGTTTTACTGTATGAAGAAACCGCGGAAAGCTTGGCTAAACGCCAGCAGCAACAAATTTTTCAGCGGGAACAACGGGAGTTAATGCCATTTAACGGCCCACCGCAAAAACCCAATAAAAAAGATCGCCGTTTAATCCACCGTTTTAAGCAAATCTAACAATCACAGACAAGTTGGCGGCTTAGGCAGGCCTGCCAGTTTGCAGGCGTATTTAAGCGGTCCCTCGGGAAACAACCGGTGTAAGTAGCGGCTATTACCTTTTGCCTCGCCGAACTCTTTGGCAATGGCTTTGGTAAAAACTCGGGCATTTGGCAAGTGTTTATATTGCTGATAGTAGTGGCGGATATACAGAATAATTTCCCAATGCGCATCCTGCAGCTGAATATGATTAGTTTCAGCCAGCCACTCAGCAACTTCCGGGGTCCAATCGCCGACATTTACCAAAAAACCTTGATCGTTGATTTCAGGTTGTAAGGCTTTAGCCGTTATGCCCATGATTGAATCACTGAGTTATGCACTGTCAACTCAACCAATTCGGCGTAATCAATCACTTCTATACCTGTAATCAGTTCATCAATAGTAATACCGCGAACGATAATATCTTCGCTCAGCACACATAGACGATTAGTCTTAAGCAGTGCTGTCAAAACAGGTTCCATAGCGCCATTTTGTAAGATGCGCAGCAGCGCATTTTCCATAAAAACCACCACATCGCCAGGATCAATTCGTTGCAATACCGCTTGTTCAATAGGCGATTGAAAAACCAAATGCAACATTAATGACTATCCGTCAATTTAAGGCCGATTATGCCGATAATGACCAATAAAATGGACGATAGCCGATACCAGTCGGCCGACTCTTTGAAAAGAATTATGCCCAACGTAGCAACACCCACTGCCCCCATGCCGGTCCAGACTGCATAGGCAGTGCCAAGCGGTAAGGTTTTAATAGCCAGCATCAACAAATAAAAACTGCCGGCGCCAGAGATAGCAGTGACCACGCTGGGCCATAGTTTGGTGAAGCCCTCATTATATTTAAGACTTAATGCAAACACGATTTCTACGAAACCCGCAGAAAATAACAATATCCAAGCCAATCAACACCCCCTTACAATTTGTATTAGCTGACAAACATTCTACAATAGTCGCACATAACCACGTTTATCAAACATCAATGAAAAACGAAGATTCCTTTATTATCAAAAACCCTACTTACATCATTAACCATTTATCGTTATTGGTAAAAAGTAAGAGCCTTATCTCAGCGCATATCGACAATGAGTCGTTTCTGACCACTTTGATAGAAGTGAGCAAAGAACATAATGCGATTATTCTTGATTACGGACCCAACGAAACGCTAAATCAAAAAGTACTCGCCAACAACATTCTGTTTAAAACTGAATACCAAGGCATACAAGTAGCATTTAGCGGCAACAAAATCAGCAAAATACGTTATGACGGCGAACCGGCATTTATGATGCCGATGCCAAGTTCAATACATTGGCAAGAGCTGCGACAATACTATCGAGTGAAATCACCTCTTTCTAAGGAAAGCTTCTGCCAATTTCACTTACCCGATCAAGAAGAAACTATCGAGCTCAAACTGCACGACATCAGCTTGACCGGCTTTTCCATGCGCGTCTATGCCAACGATTTCGCTGAATTTTTGATTAAAGACTCTCAAGCCGCGCTACTGGTTCCCGCCACACAAATTGACAAAGCCAAGATTGTGTTGGACTCACTCGGAGAAAGTGAGCTTGCCTTCGAAATTTGCTACAACGACATTGTGAACCCGGATAAAGTGAACAAAATCCAACGCTTAGGTTGTAAATTCACGAAAATAACACCGGCATTTGAGGGCCTTATTCAGCGCTACATGCAGCAGATTCAACGCGAAGAATTGCAGAAAAAAGCCTAAGTTATCGACCACCATGCAGCGCAACGTACTAACAGTCAGCCAACTCAACCGCGCCACCGGCCAACTACTGAATGAACATTTTTTTTCTGTACTGGTTGAAGGCGAGTTGTCTAATTTCAGCGCGCCGTCTTCAGGCCATTTTTATTTCACATTAAAAGACGCCAACGCACAGGTGCGCTGTGCCATGTTTCGTCCTCAACAACGCCGCCTAGCCTTCAAACCGGAGAACGGCAAACAAGTTATCGTCAAAGCGCAAGTCAGCCTATACGAGCCGCGAGGCGATTATCAACTTATTGTTGAACATATCGAAGAAGCCGGGGACGGCGTACTCAGACGCGCCTTTGAAGCATTAAAACAAAAACTGGCTACAGAAGGCCTGTTTGATGCCAAGCACAAACAAAGCTTGCCCACCCTGCCCCAATGCATTGGCTTGATTACCTCACCAACCGGTGCGGCCATCCATGATATTTTAACCGTGTTAAAAAGACGCTTTCCGTGTGTGCCTGTGATCATTTACCCGGTTGCCGTACAAGGCGATAACGCTAAACATGACATTGCCAACGCAATTGCCAAGGCTAATCAACTCCAGCAATGCGACGTACTTATTGTTGGCCGTGGCGGCGGTTCTTTAGAAGATTTATGGGCATTTAATGAGGAAGTTGTTGCCAGGGCTATTTTTACCAGCACCATTCCGATAATTTCTGCCGTCGGCCATGAAACAGACTTTACGATAGCCGACTTCGTCGCCGATTTGCGGGCGCCAACGCCGTCAGCGGCGGCTGAGCATGCGACCCCGGATTTTCGCGAATGGTTGATGCGTTTTGCACAATTAGAACAACGTTTACAACAACAGCTGCAACGAAAACTCAACCAGCAAAAACAATCGCTAGACTGGTTAACTAAACGCCTGGAGCAACAGCATCCAAGAACTATCGTGCTACGCAATTTGCAACGCATGGATGAGCTTGAAGGCCGCCTTAATTTGGCAATACAAACTCGGTTGGCTCGTCAATCATCAGAACTTGCCACCAAAACGGCGACGTTGTGGCGATATAACCCCGCCAATACCATAGCCGGCTACAAACAACGCCTGAATTATCTCAACAAACAGCTCATTGCCGGCAGTCGGCAAAAACTTCAGGCCTGTCAGCAACGTTTAGCTAATGCCAGCCAAACGTTACACGTCGTTAGCCCATTGGCTACCTTAAATCGTGGCTACACGCTGACCTTAGCCCCGGATAACGGCAAAGTCATCAGATCGGTTAAACAGTTGGCGGTAGGTGATATTGTTGAATCCCGTCTTGCCCAAGGCAGCTTTACCAGTCAGGTCAAGCAAATCAAACCAGACTGATCCAGAGTTAGTTCAAATTGTTCAACAACGGCCAGCACTGCAACACCCGGTAACAAACGCCTTCCGGCTCACTGCTTGATTCCACTAAACAAAATGCATCGGCACGCCACACAAGCGGCGTTATAGCTTGCTCCGGGGCTGACTGCGCGTGCCTGCTCAAGGTAATATGTGGAACGTAAGGACGAGGATCAGTTTGTAAGCCGGACTGCTTGGCAAGCGTATTCAACTTGCTTGCCAAATCGATAATTTGCGGGGGAATGTCTTTACAGGTAAAGCAGCAAATTTTGGGCTGTTGCCAGTAATTGAGGCTCTCAAAAATTAATTCAAACGGCTCAACACTGATGTCACATGCACGCTGTTTGATCGCCGATGCTGTGGTTTGATCGACATTGCCTAAAAATACCAAGGTGACGTGGAGATTATTCGGTACGACAGGTTTACCTGCTTGCGCAGAAAATGTCTCAGTTAAACGGGTCAGTATCTGACGCGTTGCTTCATCAGGCCACAAAGCAAAAAACAGTCGCGAATAAGCTTTACCGTCATCGTCGCCTGTCGTTTGCACGCTTTATTTTCTCCAGAATTCCGGCACAAACAAAATAACAATCGAGAATATTTGCACACGACCTAACAGCATTGCAAAAATGCAAACACCTGTTTGAACATCATTTAGACTGGCATAATTGGTTGCCGGCCCCACCTGATTAAGACCGGGACCGGCATTGTTAAAGCAGGCAATAATTGCGGAAAAAGCACTGATAAAATCCATGCCGCTCAGTAACAACATGAACACCAGAATAACGATGCTGATGAAGTACAAAAAGATAAAACCTGTCACGGAAGTAACGATATTACTATTGACTACTGTGTCACCAATTTTCATGGATTTAACGGCATAAGGATGAATAAATTTAAATAATTCCAAACGTGCCTGCTTCACCAGAATAATGGTTCGAATCATCCGAATACCGCCCCCGGTGGAGCCTGATGAGGCGGAAATACAGCTTAGGAATAACATCCACATCGGCACAAAAATAGGCCATTGATTGAAATCCTGGGTAGCAAAGCCGCAATCGGTGGCGATGGTTACTAAGTTAAATGATGCATGCCGTAAAGCAGTATAGAAATCCGGGTACGTACCTGCTTGCCACAATACCGATGCGGTTACCAAACAACTGCCGACTATTAAAAGCAAAAAAGCTCTTGCCTCCCTGTCATCGATATAAGGAATGAATGAACGTTTGCGTAGCACCACAAAATGGGTGGCAAAATTAATCGCCGCCAATAACTGAAAAATGGTCAATACCACTTCGATAGACAGCGAATTAAAAAAACCAACATTATTGTCATGGGTAGAAAACCCGCCCAAACTCATCGCAGCAAAGGCATGACAAATGGCATCAAACCAATTCATACCGGCCAAGCGCAAGGCGATAATGCAGGCCAACGTGATGCCGGCATAGACTAACCACAAGGCTTTTGCCGTTTGTGCTATACGCGGTGGTAAATCTGATTCTTTTACCGTGCCCGGTGATTCGGCTATATACAACTGCATACCGCCAATTCCTAGAATTGGCAAAATAGCCACGGCGAAAATAATGATACCCATGCCGGCAATCCAGTTCAGTTCATGGCGCCACAGATTAATCGACATCGGCAGCTGATCAAGCCCGGAAAAGATGGTCGCACCGGTTGTAGTCAGGCCGGAAACAGTTTCGAAATACGCGTCGATGAAACTAAGTTCCGGCAGATACATCATCAACGGTAACGTACAGAACACCGGTACAACAGACCAGGTGATTGCCACCATTAAAAAGCCTGTTTGCCGAGATACTTTTTTGGGGGTGCGCAATGTCGGAAAAAACATCAGTACACCAAAGGCTAAAGTGATCAACGTACCCAGCAAAAAAGCATCTGTGGCTCCGTCTTCTGCAATATTAGAGGTCAGCCAACAGGTGGCCATTAAGCCGCTAAAGCCCATGGTGACCAGGCCGAAAATATGAACAATAGTAAGAAAAACATTCATGAAAGCTTTTAGAGTTTATGCAGCACTAGCCGACAAATAACAAAATATGTAAGTGCTTGATTGACAGTAGAAAAGAGACTACAAACTGAATAATGCCACGCCAATCGAAAACGGCGGGCGGTTCACGGTCATCGTTTCGAGAGTTTCTGCTACAGGGGTTGAAATTTCTTTTCGATGTTTACAACCAGTTTTTTATCCATTGCGAACATCACCACATGATCACCTTCTTCAAATAAGGTCTCATGATGAATTGAAATAACTTGGCTATTGCGAATCAACGCCCCCATTACTATACCTTCCGGGAAGTCAATCGAATCCACCCTGCGTCCCACCACCGAATTTTCTCCATCCATATGATGAGCAACCGCCTCAATTGCCTCGGCCGTGCCGCCGCATAAGGATTTAACCTGCGCCACATCGCCTCTACGTACGTGTTTTAAGATACTACCCAGCGTTTCTTGATTAGGTAACACGGCAACATCAATGCCGGTATTGGGCAACAGCTTGGTATATGAAATATGATTGAGAAGACAGATAGCCTTACGTGCGCCCAAACTTTTAGCCAACGACGCGGAAATGATATTGACGCCGTCGTTTTCAGTAATCGCGCAAAACAAGTCTGTACTTTCAATAGCTTCATCAAGCAACAGAGATTCATCGGCGCAATCGCCTAACAACACAACGGTATGATCAAGATCATTGGCGATCTTTTTGGCTCTTCTGGGATCTTTTTCAATGATTTTTACTTGGTGGTCTTTTTCCAACGCCAGCGCCAAACGCTTACCGACATGGCCGCCGCCGGCAATAATTATTCTTTTTAATGGTGCTTCAAGCTTGTTCAATTCTTTCAAGACCCTACGCACTTCTTCCCTCGGGGAAACAAAAAATACTTCATCACCCGTTTCAATAACCGCTTCGCCGTTAACTGTTAGCGGAATACCTTGCCGGAAGATTGCCACGACTCGAATTTTGCCGCCAACGAGACGTTCTTTAAGGGTTTTGATTTTTTTACCTGTTAAAGACCCGTCCGCCACCACTTTGACGGAAAACAAACGCACCAATCCGCCCGCAAAATCGGAAATATGCATAACACCGGGAAATTCGATCAAATTGCGAATGGATTCCATAACAATTTGTTCAGGACTGATAACTATATTGACCGGTATGCCATTCGGACCAAACAGCAGGGGGTTTTTCAAATAATCAATCGCACGGACACGCGCAATTGTTTTGGGGCGACTGTACAGCGCATTAATAATGACACAGGCCAGCATATTGGTTTCATCGCGATCAGTGACTGCAATAATCATATCAGCAGTCTTAGCACCGGCCTGCTCTAACACACTAGGGTGCGCGGCATTACCAGCGACAGTAGCGATGTCAAAACGCTCTTTAAGCGCATCAAGCAATTCGGTTCTAAAATCAACGACGACAATGTCGTTTTCTTCGCTGGCCAAGGCTTCGGCAACCGATGAGCCGGTTACACCCGCCCCCAGAATAAGTATTTTCATGTGTCAATCCGTCAAGAGATCAAAGGTGTTTTAACCGCTCGAGACAATCTGTCGAAGCGTTCAGAATTTACGCTGGCTGCCTGAACAGGCAACAGCAATTCGGTGGCGCATTCTACCTGAATAAACCGTAAAAACCCTGCAGTTTGCTTAAATGAAATCGTGCCCCTTTTGGGCCTGTACGCTAGTTTTGGCATTTTCAGCAAGGCGTCTGCATTCAAACTGCCAATACCCCAAACCGACATTGCGTCTATTTCCCAGAATAATTGGCAAATCTTCGCTTTTTAACGTCAGCCGAATAATGTCATCATTCTTGAGTACAAAATTATCCGTCAGTAAAAAACCTTTTTCACCATCGGCTTCTTTGATGCCGTAAAACAAGCCTTTTTGGCTAATGCCGGTATCGATATGCACATACGTGACTGGTAAAGACTGCCGTGCCAACAACTGCAACCCGACACTTATCTTGCCACTTTGTTTTTCTACCACGAGCTTACTGACTATGCCTAAAGACCGGCGATGTTCAGGCATATCGGTTTTCCTAAAACTCACTAGACTGCCTACTGACAACGCACCGATTTTATTAAAGCTGTAGGACAATAATCGCTCAGAAGCCGTTTGCATCAAAAACTCCAGCTCTTTTGCCGCCGGAATAGATTGTGACATCAACAAATCATAAGTAGCTTCCAGCCCTATTGCCACTTGGCGATCTAAGCGATCGGGAAAAAGCGCAGCACCTTGGAGTTCCACGCCGGACCAGCGTTGTTCAAGGTAATCCAATAATTCCAATGTAGGTTTACCACTGTCGTTTTTAAGCACATGCACCGAACTGAATCGAGCTTCCGAGGCACTGCCCAGTTTTTGCTTATTGATCAGAGCCTTGTGCAGCTTTGCTAAATCCAGGTACTGTCTGGCAGCATCTGGCTTGGCAGGGCTATTGTCAAAAAACGGCGGCAAATCTTCATCTGTCTGGATGACGCATTGCAATTGTTGTCCCGCGCAGGGTTGATTTTTTAAGATGACCAAGTCGTCCATGGTTTCTATAAACCTATACACCAACGGCACTTCCTTTTGCATCAATCCGGTTGGATCAGTCAGGCTAAGTAACAGAATTTGCCGGTAACATTCTTCAGGACTGCTGGCCTTGTTAAGTTGCCCAATATCGTTGGCGACTTTAGTGGTGTCTTTTTTAGTTTTGACACTTAACCGATAGAGAGAATGCAAATCTATCCACACCCAGTCAGGCACAGACATACCCATAATAAAATGACTAATCACCACGCTGCTTAAGCCTTTAATACAGCGCTGAATAGCTATGGCGACATTTTTGCCTTGAAACCAACCGGCGTCACGCTGAGTCAACTCCTTGAGCACTATCCAGTAGCCAATCGTGGTGTGTCGTTGTATTGACACCAGCACGGCGAGGATTTTTTTGTCCTCGTCTCCTTTTGGAAATCCCGTAGTAATCAGTCTGGAACGAAGATAATCCTCAATGATCAGCACGCTGGGCCTTAATAATTCCAATGCCGGCAGTCGTAACTGTGCAGGCATGTTCAGGCTGTTAAACTCGGCGAGAAAATCATGAATCAAGCGAGTGGCCAGGACGGGATTGGCGGTTGGGAGTTCATTAATCCAGTGTTGCAGGGTTTTTTCTTCAAATTCTTTCAGCCGCAAAGCATTACTCTGCTGCTTGGGGATCACCAGGAAAAAAGAATTTTTCATTCGTTCACAGAATGTTTGAAGGTTTGTTGCAAGCGCTTAAGCCGGACAATAATCTCATCCTGCACCGCCCTTACGTGCCATCATGCCTTTTGATGGGTTGTAACCGACAATCGCTGCGGCCATAAAAATCGCAAACGCACTTAAGGTATAAATAAATGCCGCCTGATTAAATTGTCCATATAAGGCAAAGCGAATCAGTTCCACAGCTTGCGGAAACGGATTGTACTGGGCCAGGTTTTTTAATAGCTCGCTGGAATCTTGCAGTTTCCACAGTGGGTACAAGGCG
>JAQTQN010000302.1 GCA_028712225.1 Methylobacter sp. | reverse complement strand
ATTCAGCCAGCAATTCACCCGCAACCACATTGCGGCGAAAATCGGTAGGAAATGCAATGCCGCCGTTCTCGCGTAATTCATTTAATTTGCTGCGGCGTTGTTTGATTTGTTCTTGTTCGTCTTGTTGGATTTCTGACATGTTTATCTAATTTGGATGATAAAAATAACGCGACGGCGTTATTAATTGAATAGTTAATAGAATTAGAAGCTTGTTTTCAGCAATAATTTTTTTAGTTGAAAACACATTGCTTAAGTTTTCCTTTTTAAAGATGAAGTGAACGCTCGTTATCCTCATCTATTGTATTGGGCATATGGTCGAGTAACTCCCAGTCCATACGATAAAGGTACATATCTTCAATATAAACGCCACCTAACGTATTTCTACCGAGCCTATTGTTTCCAAGTGATGCGTTGCCTAGTACGCTGCGTTTTATGGCTTTAACTATGCGATTGTCAGTATTGCTCACACTAATATCATGCAAGGCGATCACACCTTCATCGGTTTTTGCAGAATCATTGATATCATTAATACGCCGGTAATAACTTCTAGGGCCCTCAATTTCAACAAGCGGTGAAACTATCGTAAGTTTCCAAGTTTTATCATCGGCATCTAATAACCAAAAAGCGGCTTGTACTTTTGCATTTGTTTCGTCCAATTTTTTTATTAAGGACTCTCCTGCCAAAAGCATTTGGTCAGAAAACCATTGCGTCATAAATATTTCTTTAGCCATGGCAGTATTCCTGATTCATTATCCGTAATTGCAGTAAAAAGATTATGAGCTTCATTTTTTGTAATGGCGCATTCATAACGGGATTCCTCTGACCATTCAATAGCAACCGCCCAATTTAATTTAAATTCTTCGTTTTGCATTTCTTGCTCGGATAGAGCTAACTTTAAACCAGCAGTAATAACTAGATTACCAAGCTTATGCGTGTAACTATCATTAGCAAGCTTTTTATCTGGAAAATCAAACTCCTTAACTTGCTTGGCAATACAGGCTTTTAGTGCGCACTCAAGAGCGTAGCCTGCTAAATAATAAGCCCCCTGATAACAGTCAGCGGATAAAAGAATCCCCGCCTCTTTAATTCTGATAGTAACTAAGTTTTCAAGTTCAGCTTTATTCATGATTGCAACTTACAACCCGCTCTTCAAGCTGGCTTCGATAAACTGATCCAAATCCCCATCAAGTACAGCCTGGGTATTGCCGGTTTCCACGCTGGTGCGTAAATCTTTGATACGCGATTGATCCAACACATATGATCGAATTTGGCTGCCCCAGCCGATGTCTGATTTAGAATCTTCTAAGGCTTGTTGGGTTTCGCTGCGTTTGCGGATTTCCAGTTCATACAACTTGGCTTTCAACTGCTTCATGGCTGTGTCGCGGTTTTTGTGTTGCGAACGGTCACTTTGACATTGCACGACAGTGTTAGTGGGTATGTGAGTCATACGCACGGCGGATTCGGTTTTATTGATATGCTGACCGCCTGCGCCACTGGCCCGGTAAACATCCACACGCACATCGGCTGGGTTGATGTCGATTTCAATATCATCATCAATTTCCGGCGAAACGAATACCGAAGCAAACGAGGTATGACGGCGATTACCGGAATCAAATGGCGATTTTCTGACCAAACGATGTACGCCGGTTTCGGTGCGTAACCAACCGAACGCATATTCCCCTTCAAATCTGATAGTGGCGCTTTTGATGCCAGCGACATCGCCTGGTGATTCTTCAATCAGCTCGGTTTTAAAACCTTTAGCTTCACCCCAACGTAGATACATGCGTTCAATCATTGATGCCCAATCCTGAGCCTCCGTGCCGCCTGAACCGGACTGTATATCCAAAAAGGCGTTGTTGGCGTCCATTTGCCCGGAAAACATCCTGCGAAATTCAAGATCGGCAACTTGTTTTTCAAAATGCACCAGATCGACAATGACGGTTTCAACTGTATCTTCGTCATCCTCTTCAACGGCCATCAGTAACAATTCTTCCGCATCGGTTAAGCCGCGCTCCAATTCGATGATCGTGTTTACGACGACTTCCAATTGCCCGCGTTCTTTGCCTAATGCTTGTGCTTGCTCAGGGTTGTCCCAGATTTTGGGGTTTTCCAACTCCCTTAATACTTCGACTAATCGTTCATTTTTAACGTCAAAGTCAAAGATACCTCCTAAGAGCATCAGTACGGCTCTTAAGGTCGGCTATTTTATTTTTTATAGGGTTTATTTCTTGCATAGAGTGTGTGACCAATGACAGTTGATACCAACCAAATGTACGGTCGGTGCAAAAATCAATACTGACGATGCGGTATTGATGGATAGATTCTTAAAAAGGTTAGGGATTATAAACCATAAGCACAACGGGTTCACCCCGAAACCCAGGACAAGCGCAGCACCCGCTAATCCGCCGACCTTAGGTTATTGAGGAATAGTATGCTCTTGGCAGATCTTTTCGCTGTCGGATTTGCTTAAGACTTCTTTGGTTAAGTTGCAAAAGAAACCGTCGCTGGTGTTTGTAAAATGCTTACATGTTTTGCATAAACCAAATGACTGTGATTGATTGGCCTTTTGTAATGCAGTCAACGCGTTAACAAACACTTCTTTTCGATCGACAAACTGAGTGCTGTTAAAAATTGCCGTCGCTTGTTTAAACAATTCTGCCGATCGAGCCTTGTCTAATACTAATTCGCCTTCTGCCGAAAGCTTCAGATGCACCACGCGGCGATCAGCTGTATCAATTGTCTTATCAACAAAGCCTCTTTTTTCAAGCAATAGCAGAGTTTGCGAAACCGTGCCACGCGTCATCCCCAAATAATTGGTGAGCGCACCGGGAGTATCACTGTAACGGTTGCAACGCGCTAAGTAATCCAGCACTTGCACAT
>JAQTQN010000301.1 GCA_028712225.1 Methylobacter sp. | reverse complement strand
CAATTTCCATGCAACTTTAATTGCATCAGCCACTCTATCAAGGTCTCCCACATTCCCATCAACCATTGCATCTTTAGCGAGCGGCGAAATTGAGTAAGCTTCTAGCTTGTAACCACCTCGACCATCTTCAGCCAGCTCAACCATTTTAATTGAGGTTGAACTAATATCGATTCCGATTAGTGGTGGGGTTGATTCTGTAAAAAGGCTGAATTTCAAAATGAAATTCCTTTTCTGGGTTCGTTAGTTACGCACATTTCTAATAATTTACATTAAATCCTAGCAACAACTTTAAACCCTGTAAAGTAATTTTTTATTTTGCGCTTTATTTCATTGTTTCATCACCGAGATTACAAGAGCAATTTATAATGCCTAATTATTCATATTTAACGAAATTATTAATTTCATGACATTAACCAAATGGTGGCACTATTTTCTGCTGACGATAGTTGTCGGCGGACTATCAGCGATTGCGCTGGTTGGCATTGCGGCAGCGCTGATTTACCCAGCACTGCCCTCACTTGACGTTCTCACCAATTACCACCCAAAACTACCGCTGCGGGTATACACGGAAGACGGCTACTTAATCAGTGAATTTGGCGAAGAACGCCGCGCGTACATTAAAATAGAAGATGTACCGCAACACATGAAAGACGCTATCATCGCCATTGAAGATAGACGCTTCTATCAACATCATGGTGTAGACACCAAAGGCGTACTGCGTGCAGCCATCACCAATCTAACCGGCGGAGCAAAAGAAGGCGCCAGCACGATTACCATGCAAGTTGCCCGAAACTTCTTTTTATCAAGTGACCGCAACTTTAAACGTAAAATCAATGAAGCCCTACTCGCCATTAAAATTGAACACAGCCTAAGTAAAGAAAAAATACTTGAGCTGTATATTAATCAGATCTATCTCGGGCAACGTGCCTACGGCTTTGCTGCCGCTTCTCAAGTCTATTACGGCAAGCCGCTCGATAAAATCAATCTCGCGGAAACTGCATTATTAGCTGGGTTACCCAAAGCACCTTCAGGATACAACCCATTTGTAAATCCTAAACGCGCACTGAGTCGTCAAAAAGAAGTGCTGCACGATATGTACCGCTACGGCTTTATTAAAGAAGACGTCTATCAAGCCGCCTTAAAGCAACCGTTACGTTTTAAAGAATCGAAACAGTCCCGTGATGTGGCGGCTGACTACGTTGCTGAGATTGTGCGTGAAAGCTTGTATGCAAAATATCAGGATGATATTTACAGCAGTGGTCTCAAGGTCTACACCACGATTCGCAAAGCCAATCAGGAAGCGGCAAATCTTGCTGTGAGAGACGGCATTTTAGATTACGACCTACGCCATGGTTATCGTGGCCCAGAAAAGCTGATTGATATTGCCGCACTACCCACTAATGAAAAGAAAAATTCTTTAGATCTGATCTTGGATGATATTGATGAATCCAATGGCTTTATTCCAGCAATCATTACCGCAATCTCTTCCAAATCGGTTCATGTCCACATTAAGAATGGAGATGATGCAGACATCACCGGCAAGGGTTTAGCGCTGGTAGAAAGAACACTTAATGAAAAAAATCCAGCCAAGCGCTTATTGAAAGTCGGCGCAGTGATTCGTGTACTGAAAACAGCAGATAGCTGGCGTATCGTCCAGCTTCCGCAAGTTGAATCGGCATTGATCGCACTTGATCCGGAAAATGGTGCGGTACGTGCGTTAGTGGGCGGTTTTGATTTTAATAGCTCCAAGTTTAACCACGTCACACAGGCATGGCGTCAGCCTGGCTCCAGCTTCAAGCCCTTCATCTACTCTGCGGCGCTGGAAAAAGGTTATACGCCAGCAACGATTGTAGAAGATGACCCGATCACATTCACTGCTGACGAAACCGGCAGCAAAGAATGGTCTCCCCAAAATTATGAAAATGAGTTTGAAGGTCCGATACGCTTAAGACAAGCCTTGGCAAAATCCATTAACACGGTAGCCATTCGCGTATTGCAAGCGATCGGCCCAGAATATGCCCAAGACTACATCACCCGCTTTGGCTTTGCGGCCAAGGATCATCCTGCCTATCTCACGATGGCGCTTGGTGCTGGGTCTGCAACGCCATGGCAAATGGCTCGAGCTTATGCGGTGTTTGCGAATGGCGGTTATCTGGTACAGCCAAACTTGATTGCTAAAATTGTGGACCATAACGGCAAGGTTGTTTCGACCACTCAATTCAATCATGCCGGCGTGGATGCACCGCGTGTCATTGACGCGCGTAACGCCTTCATCATGAATTCGATGATGCAAAGTGTTGTGCGCAATGGTACTGCAGCAAGAGCGATGCAACTTGGACGCAGTGACATTGCGGGTAAAACCGGTACGACCAACGATCACTTTGATGCATGGTTTGCGGGCTATAGTCCAAAACAGGTGACAGTGGCTTGGATCGGCTTTGATAAACCGAAGACATTGGGTCGGAATGAGACTGGGGCTTCGGCGGCGTTGCCAATCTGGATGGAGTATATGGCAAGTGCGTTAAGGAACACGCCTGAGAGCATCATGGATATGCCTGAGGGTGTCATGCAGGTGAATATTGACCCAACCACGGGTGTGCGAGATGACAGTGGGATGGCTGAGTATTTTTACCACGAGAATCCTCCGCCGGAAATAGGTGCACAGGGAGCGTCTGCGGATGGGGCTGGCAGTGTATTTGAGCCTATGAATCAGGCACAGCAGTTGTTGCAGCCCGATGTCTCTGCGCCTAAGCCTGTGACTCAGCCTAAAAGTGTGAAAGCAACTATAGGCAATACTCCTGAAAGCAAATCCGTGCCACCTCAAGCTATGCCTAGTCCGGCTAAAATCGATAAGGCAATGCAACGCTCAGATGTACCTCCGAAACGGCA
>JAQTQN010000300.1:1613-2897 GCA_028712225.1 Methylobacter sp. | reverse complement strand
ACCGGGTAAAAACAACCCCGGCAAAAAGGCAACCAGTGCGACCAATACCGATAAAATCACCGGTAAAGCCACCGCCTGTACACCACTGATAGCGGCGGCCAAGCTGGATTGCGCGTCTTCCGCCCCACCTTCTTGTTGATGCGCATAGACGCTTTCCCCGATGATGATGGCGTCGTCCACCAGAATGCCCATCGCCAGCAGGAATCCGAACAGCGACATCATATTTAGGGAGAGATCCAGGGCAGGCATTAGCCAAAACGCACCAAGTACGGAAGTAAAAATGCCGACGCCTGCCCAAATCGCCACGCGCAACTGCAAAAATAAGGTCAAGACGAGACAGACCAGCACAAAACCGCCGAGGCCGTCTTCAACCAGTGTCCGCACACGTTCTTCATAAGCCTGGGAGTCATCCCACCAGGTGGTAATCTCCAAGCCTTCAGGTAGATGCAGCTGTTGCTCTTTAACATATTCCTTGACCCGGCGCGCCACTTCAATGGCGCTGTATTTGGTGTGAATTTCCCAGCCTTGGGTCGGTTGGCCGTTGTAATGCCATTCTGACAAGCGCTCTTCCAGGCCGTCTTTAATGACTGCAACATCACTCAAGTGCAAGCGCTTTCCGTCTGCGGCAGTACGCAATATTAAATTGCCGATGCTGGTTGCATCCTGCGCT
This sequence comes from Methylobacter sp., assembly GCA_028712225.1. Classification (GTDB taxonomy): domain Bacteria; phylum Pseudomonadota; class Gammaproteobacteria; order Methylococcales; family Methylomonadaceae; genus JABFRC01. The sequence goes on along the minus strand of JAQTQN010000300.1, from coordinate 2,227 downwards.
CTGGCTTTCACGCGCAGTTGCAATTCCCCCGCCGGGGTTTTCATCAAGCCATTGGATTGATCCAGCGACGCGCGTTGCATTGCCTCGGTGACATCATGCAAAGACAGCTGATATTGCTGTAGTTTGGCGGCTGATACCTCAATAGCGATTTCATAGGGGGTTTCGTAATAATTACGCACCTGGAAAATGCCGGGAATGCGTTCCAGATCGGCACGAATATGTTCGCCATAGCGTTGCAGCGACAAGGCATCGGTTGGGCCGTGTAACGCGACCCAAATAACGCCGTCGTCATTGTCTTGCAGCGCCTGGACGACTTCAATTTTTTCCATGTTTTTAGGCAGGCGCGGAATGCTTTGCACGCGTCCCTGCAAAGTATTTAATACTTGTTCAGGGTCATAATCGGGCAACACGAATACTTTAAGCGTACACACGCTTTGGGCAATTTCGGCAACTAAGCGCTTAACGCCCGGGACATTGGTAATGGCTTCTTCGATGGGAATGCATACCGATGACTCGATCTCGACAGGCCCAGCCCCCGGATATTGAGCAACGATGTTGATCTGGTGCAGATTAAACTGGGGGAAGACTTCTTTATCGATGCCCCGGTAACCCAT
>JAQTQN010000300.1:0-1513 GCA_028712225.1 Methylobacter sp. | reverse complement strand
TTTACTTTGTAAGCGGCCCGTGAACGGCGCACGCAGTTCGCAGCGGCTGCGTTTGACTTTAGCAAGCGCCAAGTTGGCTTCTGCAGATTTAAGTTTGGACCGCGCTTCGGCTAATTGCGGCTCACGCATAGCCAGCGCCGAAGGCACGCCATCGCCTAACGCTTGCCATTCATTATGGGCTTGATCGGCTTGGGCTTCTTCCATTGCCACAAACCGTTTGGCCTCGGCGATTTGCGCCTGTACTTCGGCAATGGCAACATCATAATCACGCGGGTCGATGGTCACTAAAAGTTCGTCACGCTTAAAAAAACCACCGGCGACAAAATCAGCATGCAGGTAAATCACTTTGCCCGCCACTTCCGGGACCAAATCGATTTCGTTACGTGGTGTAACAATACCTTGGGAATGGACAGTAAGCGTGATGGTTTGCGGCTCAACCTGAATGACTGATACCTCCGGTACGTCAGCCTTGGGTGTGTGGGTGACGACTTGCGGGCGAAATGTGATGATAGCCCCGGCGGCGCCGATGCCGAGTAATAGCAGGAGCAATGCTGAGCCAATTTTCAGTCGGTTTTCTGTCATCAAACACCGCCGCCCAGGGCCAGATAAAGATCAATTCGGTTATTAAGTAGTTGCCGCTGCACGATCAGATGCGCGCTTTGCGCATTTAACGTGCTGCGATAACTGTCCAGCAGGGTGAGAATTTCAATCAAGCCTTGCTGGTAGGATGTTACCGCCAGTTTACGGCTGGCCTCGGTTTGCGCCACCGCTTCCTGGAGCGACTGTTCTTGCGCTCTTAGCCATTGTTCTGCCGCCAGCGCTTGTTCAACTTCACGGAATGCGTTCAATGCCGTGCTTTGATATTGATTAAGTGCTTCTTGTGTCAGCGCCTCATTCAAACGTATTTCGCCTTTGAGACGGCCGCCGGTAAAGATCGGTTGCATTAAGCCCATCGCTAAATTCCAGGCCACTGCGCGCGGATCGACCAAGTCGGTCAACGCCGGACTGATGGTGCCGCCGCCGGCCGTTAAAGTTATCCTTGGCAACAAGGCTTTTTGGGCGCTTTCCACCCGTAAATCCATTGCTTGCAGTCTTGAAAAAGCCGCACTCAAGTCCGGCCGACGCAGCAACAGTTCGGACGGTAAGCCTGCAGATAAGGTGGCGGGCGGCTGGGGTAATATTTTCGCAATCGGATTAGCGTCATTTTTCACCGATGGATAACGTCCAAGCAACACGTCTAAACGGCGACTAATAAGTTGTACTTGATTACGCGCGTCAGACAGTTGCGCCTCAGCATTGGCCAGGTCGGTCAGCGTTAAACGCAAATCCAATCCTCGTGTTAAGCCGCGACTAAAGCGTCCCCGCACCAAATTGACAATGGTGCGGCGGTCTTTGATCGATTGTTCGGCCACGTCAGCCTGCAATCTGGCTTCGATCAAGGCAAAATAACTTTGCGCGGTGCGTGCCGCTAGCGATAACCGGGCCGCGTGATAATCTGCAGCCGCGGCTTCCG
>JAQTQN010000299.1 GCA_028712225.1 Methylobacter sp. | reverse complement strand
AGTCGCTTTCATGGTGTTAACTTAGTCTTCCGGCTCGATGGTAGGTGGGGATTCTAAAACCGGTAAGTGCAGATGGAATACTGCACCGCCACCGCGACGATTACTTACTTGGATGTCTCCACCGTGAGCTTCAACGATGGCGCGGCAAATAGCCAAGCCAAGGCCCACGCCACTTTGCGCGCTTTCCTTATGAATACGGAAAAATTTGTCGAAAATCTTTTGCTGAAATTCCTCGGAAATTCCCGGACCATTATCAGCGACGGCAATCGACAGACCGAGAGGCGTGGTTTCAACGGTAATGTCAATAGGCAATCCGGCGGGGGAGTATTTGTCGGCATTGTCCAGCAAGTTCACCAGCACTTGTTGAAGCAGCACGGCATCGACATGAATCAAGGTCATATCGCTCGCCATATTGACCTTGATAGGCCGGGTTTTCAATTTTTTATCGAGCCGGCGCAGGGCGCTGCCGACGATTTCCTCTGGTGCGTACCATTGCAGGTTAAGTTGTACTTCTCCAGCCTCCAGCCGCGCCATTTCCAGAATCTTGGTGGTCAAATCCGACATACGCTGGGCTTCCTCGCTAATTGCACCCACTAATTTTCTTTTACTGTCCTCGGACAAGCATTCGTCTGTTTCCAAGGTGCTGGCAGCACCGACGATAGTTGCCAACGGCGTTCTGAGATCATGAGAAATACTGCTGAGTAACGAGTTGCGTAAAGTTTCCGCCTGCATTTTCAAAGTGGCTTCCCTGGCTTGTTCGGCGAGACTAGCTCTTTCGAGGGTATGCATAATCTGATTAACAAACGTATCCAGCAGTTGCCGCTGTTCCGGCAGGTCGATGTAGGCCACATCGACCTGCTCAAGTGCCAACACCCCTATGACTCCGCTCGAACCGTTCAGCAGAATATATAGCGCCGGATCACTGCCAAAGGTGTCGGTGCCGTGACCTGCTATCTTGCCATTATTGAATACCCATTGAGCTACGTCCAAATCAGCTCCTGACAAAGATGTATCCAGTGGCAGTTCAGCGGGATAATTCAACTTACCGTTACTATCAGGAAAGAACAGCGTGTTCCGGCCGCCGAATTCAGCATGGATATGGCGCATACCTATTTCGATAATTTCTGTTTCCAAGCGGGCTTCTGCCAACTCCTTGCTTAACCGGTACAGAGCCGACGCTCGCCGCTCTCTATTCTTGGCTACACGGGCTTGGTGGCGAACATTTTGCGCCAAGTTACTGGTCACTGCGCCAACTACCATCGTGACCGCCAGCCCGGCCAGATTTTCCGGTTCGACAATTGCAAAAGAAAAAATCGGCGCCGCAAAAAAATAGGCGAAAGCGGCAGCATTGGTCAACGAGGCTAAAATGGACGGCCAAAAACCGAACCGAATAGCGACAAAAAACACCCCCAACAGATAAAACATCAAAATGTTACTGGGTATGAGTATTTGACGAAATGGCCAAAAAGTTAGTGTCAATAGCAAAGGGATGGCGATGCCCCAAAGCCAATTTACATAGGCGTGTTCATTGTGTTGTTTAGGGTCTGTTCTCAGCATGGCATGACAAGCCGGCAGCGATATTACGATTGATTAAGCACAGTTAAAACCCATCGGCTACATTACGGCACGCTTGGGGAAAACTTTGTTAGAGCTCGAATTAAAAACCACCGGGGTTTAATAAGAAAAGAACGCCAACACTTAAAAAGAAACCCAGCAAAATGGCCGGCACCCAGCGTAAATGAAAGGTAAAGTTGTAACCCTCATTAATTTGTCCCAATAGCCCGACACCTGGCGCAGAACCAATCGCCAGCAAGCTACCGCCTACCCCCAAGGTTAGCGTTAACAACAACCATTGCACCTGTGGAATATCAGGATGCATACTCAACACCGCAAACATCAGGGTACCATTATCAATAAATGCCGATGACAACCCGATCATAACGTTAGCTAAGGTGACATTGATTTCACCAAATAAGAATTGTGCAATAGCATCCAAATAGCCCACAAAACCGATTGCACCGATAATCATCATGGCACCGTAGAAAAATAACAAGGTATCCCAATCGACATCGGCAATGCTTTTGAAAATATCGAAACTCTTTTGAGTGTCCTCGCAGTCTGCTTGTTCTGTAAAGGTCAGATAAAAGTTGAAAAATTGCAGCAGCCCTAATCCAGTCATCATCCCTGCAGCGGGAGGCAACTCTAGTAAGACATTTGATGACACCGTAATAACAAGGGTGAGAATGAACAAACCAATAATGCGTTTGCTGCCGCGTTTTAAGGCGATAACTTGTTGAGAAACAGCTGGGGTTTCTTTAGGCACGGAAAAATGCATGATGCTGGCAGGCACTAAAAAGTTAACCAGACAAGGAATGGTCAAGGCAAAAAATTGCGTAAAATGCAGAATGTTTTTTTGCCAAACAAACAACGTTGAAATACCGCCTAGCGGACTCATCGTTCCGCCAGCATTTGCACCGACAACGATATTAACGCACGCCAAAGCAACAAATTTAGGTTGCTGCTGTCCTACCGCTAATGCAATAGCGCCCATTAACAAACCAACGGTGAGTCCATTGATAATCGTAGAAAGCAAAAAAGCCAAACCGCCTGTAATCCAAAATAACTGCCGGTAGCTGAATTGTTTATTCAGTAAGTAAATTCGCAGGCCGTCGAAAATGCCGCGTTCGCTCAGGGTATTTAAATAAGTCATTGATACCAAAATAAACAACAACAGTTCAATGTATGCGAGTAAGTTGCTCTCAAAAGCAAGCGAAGCGACTTTTGCTTGCCCGTGCAACGCATAATAAATACAAATCGCAAACCAAACTAATGCAGAGCCTAAGAGAATCGGTTTTGATTTTTTCATCCCATGAGCATCCTCTGTCATTGCGATGATGTAAGCAATA
>JAQTQN010000082.1 GCA_028712225.1 Methylobacter sp. | reverse complement strand
CGAAATCGTAAAAGAAGCCGTTTTCAATAACCGGCCCGATAGTCACCTGGGCATCTGGGAATAACTGTTTGACGGCCTGAGCTAAAAGATGGGCAGTGGAATGACGGATAATCTCAACGCCTTCAGCCTCTTTTGCGGTAATGATTTGTAATGTCGCATCTTCTTGAATAGGCGTACTGGCATCGACGAGTTTGTCATTGATTTTACCGGCAAGAGTCGCCTTGGCTAAGCCTGCGCCTATGGATAATGCGACGTCCATGACGGTGACGGCTTGGTCAAAAGTGCGCTGAGAGCCATCTGGAAGAGTAATTACTGGCATGTTGTTTGTTTTTTAGTTGGCACAATAAAAAAGCACCGCTATGCAGTGCTTTGTAAACACATTAGTAGTGCCAAAATAGCTGGCGGCTACAGTAAATATTTTTTTAATCCTACATGTAATCGATTGATATTGCAATCATTGTTCCCTTGTTCCCCTACTTAAATGGCTTAACTTGGTCGCTATTTAAGTTCTTTTGATTGAGTATTCAAAGGTTATGATGTCGGCAAATAAATCAGCTCTCCTGGCCTGGGCTACGAGCAGATATTGTGTTTTGCGTTGTAATTGAGGTTGATGACTAAGGATAAAAATGACTATTTCGTTGGCGGTGTTGACCGTCGTGTTTTTGTTGATTGCAATAAGAAAAGTTGGTCATTTGCAGATCAAAATCTGGCAAGTAATGATGGCTGGCGCTTTGGTGTTGTTGGCTACCGGCGAGATTGGCTGGAGTGATGCGTTAAAGGCGATTGACGTTAACGTCATGCTGTTTTTGCTAAGCATGTTCATCATTGGTCAGGCGCTGGTTGATAGTGGTTATCTTTACTTTCTGGCTTATAAGCTGTTTGGCCGATTAACTTCGGTGCGGCAAATGGTGATGGGGATTTTATTTGGCGCGGCTTTTTCATCCGCATTATTGATGAACGATACGCTGGCCATCGTCGGCACACCGTTGGTTCTACGCCTGGCACAGGAACATAAAATCAACAGTCAATTGCTGTTATTAACGCTTGCCTATGCCGTTACTATCGGCAGTGTCATGAGCCCGATTGGCAATCCGCAAAATTTGCTTATTGCCAGCGCTGGTGGATTAACTTCGCCGTTTATCAGTTTCTTTCAGGGTTTGGCGTTGCCTACATTGGTTAACTTAGTGCTTACCTATTTGGTATTGCACCGGGTCTACCGAAACCAATTTATCGATGCCATGCCGCTTATTCATACGCCTGTTGAAGTGTTGGATTTACAATTGGCCAAGCTGGCGCGTATTTCTTTATATTTGTTGCTTAGTTTGATAATACTTAACATCGTCTTCGCCAACAGCCAACGGCATTTGGAATTAGCCCATATTGCAATCATTGCCGCTTTACCCGTAGTGCTTTTTAGTTCCAAACGTTTGCGGATTCTCAAAGAACTGGACTGGTCGACCTTAGTGTTTTTTGCGTCCATGTTTATCGTAATGGTCAGTGTTTGGCAATCCGGTATCATGCAACAGCTGTTAAAGCACTTTCAGCTGGATTTAACTGCCGTTCCCGTTATTATGATGGTGAGTGCCGGATTAAGTCAGTTGATTTCCAATGTGCCGCTCGTGGCGTTGTATTTGCCCTTATTGGGTCAACCGGAAGCACAGGCATTAATGGCGTTGGCCGCAGGCAGCACCATTGCAGGCAATTTTTTGATATTGGGTGCGGCGAGTAACGTCATTATTATCCAGCATGCCGAAAAACACGATGCAACCTTGGGATTTTTTGAGTTCGCCCGGGTGGGCATTCCCCTGAGTCTGTTAAATCTATTGATATATTGGCTATGGTTTCGTTACGGATTGAGTTGATCGGTAACAGCATATTTTTCCAGAATGCAGTATTAAAAACGGACATTACATGCGTAAAAAAACTGTTAAACCTTCTACTTACTTAACCGAGGTTAAAACCCTGTCGGATCGTATTCTTAAAGCCCAACAGCCGATAAGAATTCTTGATGCCATCAAATGGGATGATGGCGTTAAACAGGCATTTTTTAACGGAAACTGTAAAAAACTTCCTGAAGTTACCCCCGAGTATTATTTAAATCGGCCATTGGGCTTTGATCCTGCCGAAAAGAAACACGAGTTCTATCAAATAGAACGCGATTTGGTCCGCAAACTTGGCCAGCTTAATCCGCTCAGCGTCATCATGCGCAGGATTTGCCGCGAATACCAGGATGTCGTGCGCATGTTGGAAGCCAGGGGCACCTCAACGTTTACCAATATTTCTCAAGAGCTGTACGGCTCGTCACAAGATGTCTTTCATGTCGGCGATCCGACCATCGCCGACTTGGGTAGCATGATGGAAGCCACCTTGTCGCAATTGTTAAAACTGGATTTTTTGGTTGAAGAGCCCAAAACCATTAACGCTAAAGATGCTGTAGCGATACTTAATGAAAAAATAGAAGCCATGTTTCCTGGTGATGGCCTCAGGGCCATGATCAGTGACGGCATTATTGCCGATGCGGCGGCCGGTACCGATTACGTTAAATTGCGTGCTGACGCTTTATTTAACATGCGCGATTTGCGTGTGCTGGAAGTGCATGAAATTTGGGTGCATTTGGGCACCACGTTGAATGGATTAGCACAGCCTTATTGTACTTTTTTGGGCAAAGGGCCGCCTTCAGCAACTGTTACCCAGGAAGGTTTGGCAGTGTTGATGGAAATTTTGACCTTTAGCTCGACACCCAATCGCTTGATGCGTCTGATTAACCGAGTGCGTGCTATTACCTTGGCCGAAGAAGGCGCCGACTTTATGGAGATATTCACTTTCTTCTTAGACAAAGGCTTGGATAGGGAAGAAAGCTACACCCTCAGCAGTCGCGTGTTTCGAGGCAGCAGTCCTGACGGTATGGCGTTTACCAAAGACCTGACCTACATCAAAGGTTTTGTGCTTACTTACAACTTTATGCGTTTGGCTGTAAGTAAAGGTAAACCCGACCGTATTCCGTTGTTGTTCTGCGGTAAAACCATGATTGAAGATATGAAAGTACTCGTCGACTTGGTGGAGGAAGGGACCGTCGTGCCGCCGCATTTTTTGCCGCCGCAATTTAAAGATTTGATGGGGCTTTCTGCATGGTTGAGCTTTAGCCGGTTTATGTCATCGATGAACTTTCGGCAACTTGAGCAAGATTATGCAAACATTTTGTAAGTCGCGCCTGAGTGGGGTGCTGGTGGTGTTTTTGTTGCCGATCAACGCTTTCGCCATTAATGATTGGAGCTATGTGCAAGAGAAAGACCGTCTGACCAACCGCAATTATAGTGTTGTTATATCGCCACTGCCACGTCGTGATCTTTATGACAATATGCGTTTAGAAGTCATGTGCAAAGATAATGCCTTGCAGGTGACTGTTGAGTCGACCAGCCTGATTACTTCGCAAGGTAGTCGGTTTGATGTTGAATATCAGATTGACCAAAAGCCCCCCGTTAAATTGCCAATGACTGCTTACAAAGAGTCCAAGCGCAGAGGCTATAACATCGAGCAGGCTCAAGCCATCGTTGCTGATATGCTCAGCGGACAAGCTATTTTTCTGCGTGTAAATACCTTAATTCGTAAAGTGCTTCTAGCGTCAATCCCGTTGGGCGATGCGGCCAAGCCATTAACTCAAGTGCTAGCCGACTGCGGGATTGCCGCATCAGGTAATTCCGTTGTTGAAAAGTCCTATAGCCTGGAAGCTTTTCAGCAAGACTTTGCCAAATTGAACGCAGAGCAGCAACAGCAACTCCTGGATAAAATCAGAAAATTGCTCACAGAGATGCATTAAAAGGGATAAAGAATGCTGCAAATAGGTGTGGTGTTAGCGTACATATTTATTGTTTTACTGTGGTCGACAACCCCGCTAGCCATCAAATGGAGTGCTGAAGGTCCAGGTTTTTTGTTTGGTGTCACTGCACGGATGACCATCGGCGCCGCTTGCACATTGATGGTGTTAGGCTTGAGCCAGCAGCGTTTAATCTGGCATTCAAAAGCGCTACAAACTTATTGTGCGGTAGCCCTGCAAATATACGGCTCCATGCTGGTAGTGTATTGGGCGGCGCAATTTATTCCTTCCGGTTGGATTTCAGTCATTTTCGGACTTACACCGTTAATGACGGCGTTGTTGGTAGCCTTGTGGTTAGCTGAGCGAAGCCTGACCAAGGGTAAAGTGCTTTCTTACATTCTGGGTATTGTCGGCTTGATTGTGATGTTTGGCTCCGCTTTGCAATTGGGCCACGAAGCGGCGATGGGTATTTGCGGGGTGTTGGTCGCAACATTCCTGCAATCATTCAGTGCCGTCTGGGTAAAGCGAATTGATGCTAAGTTGCCCGCATTAACCCAAGTTACCGGCGGCTTATTGCTGTCGCTACCGTTATATTTGCTTACCTGGATAAGTTTTGATGGGCATTGGCCAACAGATTTACCAATTACCAGTTGGGCGTCCATCGTTTATTTGGGCGTGATCGCCACCACCATCGGTTTTGCCCTGTATTACTATTTACTGATTTACCTCAGTGCGACACGCGTTGCACTCATTACCTTAATCTCACCCGTTATGGCATTAGCGCTTGGGCACTTTGTTAACCACGAGCCTTTAACGGTGAAGGTGCTAATTGGTAGCGCATTGATCTTGCTCGCGTTAGTCAGTCATGAGTTTTTTGACCGGAATAGATGCAAAGCGGCATAATGTTTTGCGATTAAACCAAGCCCGTAAATATGGAAAATTAAATGGCGTATGAATCTTTATTAAGTGTTTTGCAAGAGCGGGGAAAGCTTTCGTTCACTGAATTAAAAAAAGTTGAACGGGTCAAAAAAACTTCTGGTTCGGAAAGTCTGCCGCAATTGTTAGTTAAGTTGGGTGTTTGCTCCGAGGTCGATGTGGCCGATGCGTATGTTGAATCCGGGCAGTTTGAAAAAATCACTGCCGAACAATATCCGCTGGAAAGGCAGTTGCCTGAGCATATTTCGTTGCGTTTCCTTAAGCAATATCACGTCATTGGCTTAAGTGAAGACGATGATATTGAAGTGGCGATGATGGATCCGGAAGACCAGTTTGTGGTTGATGCCTTACAACTGGCGACCGGTAAACATGTCACCCCCAAAGTGGGATTATTGTCCGAGATTGATGCAGCGTTGGATGTGCAGTACGGCGAAGGGCGCTCGCAAGTCGATAAAATTATCGATGATATGGATATCGATGATATTGCCGATGAAGACCTGGAGCATCTAAAAGATTTGGCCAGTGAAGCACCGATCATCAAAATGGTTAATTTGATCATGCAGCGCGCTATTGAAACACGGGCCTCGGATATTCACATCGAACCTTTTGAGCAAAGCCTTAAAGTTAGGTTGCGCGTGGATGGTGTGTTGAAAGCTATTGATGCGCCGTCGGTTAAATCGACCGCTGCGGTAATCTCGCGCATAAAAATTATGGCAAAGCTCAACATTGCCGAGCGACGCTTGCCTCAAGATGGCCGTATCAAGATACAAATGCTTGGTAAAGAGCTGGATTTGCGGGTTTCGACTATTCCTACCATGTACGGCGAAAGCGTGGTGATTCGCTTGCTGGACAAGGACAATACCGTGCTGGATTTTGCGGCCTTGGGCTTTGCCGGCAAACATTTAGATCAGTTCCTCGACGCATTGTCACAACCGCATGGCATTATTCTAATTACCGGCCCTACCGGCAGCGGTAAATCGACCACGATGTACGCGGCGTTAAAACAGCTTAATACTTCGGAACGTAAAATTATAACCGTCGAAGATCCGGTGGAATATCAAATGGAAGGTATCAACCAGATTCAGGCCAAACCGCAAATTGGCTTAACCTTCGCGGCTGCTTTACGCTCGATAGTCCGGCAAGATCCTGATGTAATTATGATCGGTGAAATGCGTGATCTGGAAACTGCGCGCATTGCAGTGCAATCGGCGCTGACCGGCCATTTGGTGTTATCAACGCTGCATACTAATGATGCGGCGGGTGGTGTTACGCGCTTGCTGGATATGGGGCTGGAAGAGTATTTACTGACGTCAACGGTCAATGGCATCTTGGCGCAGCGCTTGGTAAGAAAATTGTGTCCAGTATGTAAACAAGCCTATCACCCGCCTGCGGAACTGATTGAAGACTTGCAGTTGCGGCGATTTGTTCCAGAAGGTGATATTGTTTTTTATAAGCCGGTGGGTTGCAGTCTTTGTTCTGATATGGGTTATCGGGGACGTTTGGCGATCATCGAGTTTTTACCGATGACAGATCCTATCCGCAAATTGATTATGACTCATGCCGAGGCTGGCGTTATTCAAAAACTGGCGATTGCAGAAGGCATGTCAACCATGTATGAAAATGGCTTAGTCAAAGTCGTGCAGGGGATTACTACATTGGAAGAAGTATTGCGTGTAACTACGGCGGAAAGCTGATATGCCGTCGTTTTCATACAAAGCAGTTAATGGTCAAGGAAACGTGATTGAGGGGGTTAGGGAAGCCATCAACGAGCAATACCTGATCGCTACGTTGCAGGCTGAAGGTTATATGCCGATTCGGGTGGTGCCGGCCAAGCCGAAACTGTTTTCCGGGTTTAAACTCAGCGCTAAACGATCAGGCCTGTCGCAAAAAGACTTGGTGTTGTTCACCGGCGAGCTTGCGACCCTATTAGAATCCGGCTTGCCGTTGGACAAATCGTTATTGGTGTTGATGGATCTCACTGAAGATAACGAAGCGTTAACTAAGCTCATTGCCCGCGTGTTGGAAAAAGTTAAAGGTGGAACCGCCTTGGCTGATTCCTTGGAAAGACGCAAGTCACCCGATCGGGCGCGTACCAGTATATTTTCCAAGTTTTATTTAAATATGATTCGTGCCGGTGAAGCCGGTGGCAGTTTGGGTGAAGTATTAAGTCGACTTGCCGAATACCTGGAACGCTCGCAAGAACTAAAAGACACGGTCAGTACTGCACTGATTTATCCAATGATTTTGTTGGTTATGTCGTTGGCATCGTTATTTATCATGTTGACCTTTGTGGTGCCGCAATTTTCCGAGATGTTTGCCAGTGCCGGTAAAGCCTTGCCGGTATCGACCCAGATTGTGGTGGGGTTGGCTGAATGGCTGCAAAGCTATTGGTGGCTGCTTATTGGCGGCGCGGTGTCATTGTCCAGTTATATGAAATGGCAATTGGCCGACCCGATAAGGAAGAAAGTGTGGGATGGTCGTTTTTTAAGATTGCCGTTAGTTGGTAATATTATCCTCAACAAAGAAACCGCCAATATCAGCCGTACCTTGGGGACTTTGTTGGGTAATGGTGTATCGATTTTGTCCGCATTGATTATTGTTCGCGAAACTGTCGACAACCTGGTGCTGGCAGATGCCATTCAAGATGCCGAAGATCAGCTGAAACAAGGTAAAAGCATGTCCGATGCCTTGTTGGCGAAAGGTGTGTTACCCAAGATGGCTTTGCAAATGATTAAAATGGGCGAAGAAACCGGGCGTCTGGAAGAAATGCTGCTGCGCGTTGCCACCATCTACGACAAGCAATTGCGTGTGGCTATTGCCCGCATGTTGGCACTATTAGAACCTGCTTTGATAATTTCATTAGGGCTAATGATTGCTGGTATTATCGTGTCGATTTTGCTTGCCATCTTAAGCGTTAATGATTTGGCTTTTTAACCATAAAACACATTAGAAAAGATATGAAAAAATACGCACAAACCGGTTTTACTCTCCTTGAGTTATTGGTTGTATTGGGCATTATCGCCATGTTGGCCGGCATTGTCGGGCCGCAGGTCATGAAGCACATGGGTGAATCGAAAACCAAGGCGGCAAAAGTACAGATTGAAGATTTGGCCGCCAGTTTGGATATGTACAAACTCGATTTAGGCCGCTATCCGACCTCGGAACAAGGCCTTAATGCGTTAATTCAGGCACCCGATGATGCCAAACGCTGGAATGGTCCTTATTTACGTAAATCAAAAATTCCACTGGACCCTTGGCAACAGGAGTATCACTACGCAGCTCCGGGTGCTCATGGTAAGTTCGATTTATTTAGCTGGGGCGCTGACGCTAAGGAAGGTGGTGAGGGTGAAGATCAGGACATTACCAGCTGGGAATAACTCCTCAAGCTTAAGCAAGGTCAGTTTTCGGCAGATGCTGTTGGCATCGCCCAAAGCAGCCATATCGGCTGTTCCTTGTAAGCTAACACGGATAAACAACTCTGATGCCAACCCGTTCCGGCAGCAAGGTTTTACACTGCTGGAACTGATGATGGTGCTGTCTATTATGGTGTTGGGTTTTTCGGCAATCAGCATTAGCTTATCTTCCGGCAACGATACCCTTGAACTTAAAAGTGCGGCAAGAGACATGGTATCTGCCTTGCGTTATGCGCGCGGACAAGCGCTGGTGAGTCATCAGCAAACCACTATTGAAATTGATTTAAGTGAAAACTCATACACGGTCAGTGGACGCGACAAGAGTTATCAAATACCCGAAAATATCGATATTTCTGTCGTGACCGGCCAAGATGAAGTGGTAGGCGATGGAGTTGCGAGGATCAGGTTTTTTCCCGACGGTTCGTCTATTGGTGGCAGAATCAGCCTGGAGAAGGGTAATGTCGGCTGGCAGATTGATGTCAACTGGCTGACTGGCGCGAGTGAATTGAATGCCACATAAACAGACTGGCTTCTCACTATTGGAAATTCTTATAGCGTTTTCCATTCTGGCGCTATCGCTAGGCATTTTGCTGAAAATTTTCAGCTCCGGCGTTAATGCGGCCCAAGTGGCTGAAGAATATACGGTTGCCGTACAAATAGCCGAATCGTTAATCGCGGAAACCGGGGTGACCGCACCCCTGCAGCCGGGTGAAAATTCAGGCGTGGAATTGCAAAAATACCAATGGTTGATGAGCGTTACGCCTTATACGTTAGATTTTGCCAATGTAACCCGCAAGAAGACTGATGCTGAAACAGCAGAGGCGTCAATCTCTTTATTTAAGGTGCGAGTGGTGGTCACTTGGGGCGATGACAATCGGCAATTTGAGCTGGCTAAGTTGAAATTGGCCGCCGTGATATGACTATACGTCGACAAGCTCAACAGGGCTTTACCCTGATTGAAGTATTAATCGCCATGACCTTGCTCAGTATCATGGTGGTGCTGCTATTTACCAGTTTAAAAATTTGCGCCCAAAGCTGGGAGCAAGGTGAAAGTAAAATCACTGATGTTAACGAAGTGGCTGTTGTTTACAATTTCTTTCAACAGCATCTGGCGTCGTCAAAACCAGTGTGGAACGATTTTTCTGGTGAAGAAGGCGTTAAAACCTTTGCTTTTCAGGGCGCGCGACAAACCTTGCAATTTGTTACGGCATTCCCGGACAGCGTGGGCAGAAAAGGATTGCAACAGTTTACTTTGTCGTTGCAGCAACAAGAGGGCGAGTCGGTTATTAAAGTAGGCTTAAGCCCATTTTTTCCCTTAGCTGAAGGCGAACAATGGCATCAGGAAGAAGTCGTGCTGGTCAAGCATGTAACGCGTTTTGAGTTAAGCTATTTCGGCGCGGAACCGGGTAACGACGATATTCGATGGCAAACGGAGTGGGTAGAAAAAGAAATCCAGCCGCAGTTAGTCAAAGTCAGTATTGAATTGGACAATGGTATCGATTGGCCGGATATGATTATTGATTTAAAAGTGACCGGCAATTACAGCAATGAAGATAATGACGGGGAGATAGTCGATGAAAATAAGGAAGTCGACCCCGCTCAGCAAGCCGAGCATAATTCGTGAACGTGGTAAAACAACAAGGTTTTGCTTTAATCTTGGTGTTATGGGTGCTGAGTCTTCTAATCATTATGGCGGGCAGTTTTGCATTGAATATGCGCCGTGAAATAGCCGTCGCTGCCGGTGTTAAGGCCAATGCTCAAGCTATGGCGCTTGCGGAATCTGCAGTTGCTGTCGCTGAGGTAATGTTACTGCATCCGGAAGCGAACAAACGTTGGCGGGCCGATGGCAGCGTCTATGAAATTGATTTTGCTGACGCCCAAGTAAGAGTTCAGATGTTGGCCGAAGTTGGCAAAATAGACATCAATAATGCCAGTGAAGAGTTGTTGCAAGCACTGATAAATTATGTCGTCGAGGATAAAGAGCAACAAACCAAACTGGTCAATGCCATTTTAGATTGGCGGGACGCTGATGATTTAGTTCGCAATGATGGTGCTGAAAAAAAAGAATACAAAAAAGCCGGGTTGAATTATGAACCCAGAAACAAGCGTTTTCGTGCCATTGAAGAATTACAATTAGTATCAGGTATGAACGAGGATGTTTATCAAGCGTTGGTGCCTTTAATAACAAGTTATTCCGGCAAAGAGGTGGATTTGCAACAAGCGTCCAGAGCCGTGCTGGAAATAATGCCGACGCTGAATTCTCAGTATTTAGACCAATACTTGGCTGCGCGCTTCAGCAGTGCCGTCAATGGCCTGCCCACGCCCTCAACCGCACTGCTCACCGCGGGTGAGTTAAATGCCGACGATTTAAATCTTACGCCTGCAGAACCCTCTGAGACCGAGTTAGCAGAGCAAGCGGCGGTGCCGGCCGGCGTAACTGAAATTATTGCTGAAGTGCATTTGACCGATGGCGCATCAGCAACACTTCGTGTTGTTGTGGAAAAAGGTGAGGGTGTCGGCGCCAACCCGTTTACAGTACTTAAGTGGCAACGTAACCAACACCTTGAGCAATCACTGTTCTTGGATGATAAAACTAACTTACTTGTGAAGCAGTATGCTGAACCTGAATTCGACAATTAAATTCGACTTAAAAAAGTTCTGGCGCTGGTGGCGTCGCGAACTGAGCGTCTGGGTGCCCGATAAGTTAAAACAGCTGGTCAGTGATAAGCAGGGCTTTATCATCGCGCGTCCCCAAGATGGGCAATTGGTTTTAAGTTATGAATACAAGCAGCAGGTTGAAGCACTGGCAGTGCTCGACAGAAACCAGGATGGCGCGGCGCAATATGAGGCCCTATTAGCAAAAGACGAAAGACTAAGTAAAGCTCAAATTGTTATTCGTTTAAATGAGCGTGATGTCATTCACAAAGACTTGGTGTTACCGGCTGCGGCCAAGGAAAATTTACAACAGGTTATCGCCTACGAACTCGATCGTTACACGCCATTTAAGGCCGACCAGATTTATTTTGCCGCCAAGTTATTAGACGAGGATAACGAGCCGGGGCAGATTAGAGTCATGTTGATTTTGACCACCCGGGAAATATTGGATGCACTCTATGCCGACATCAAAATGATCGGAATTACACCGCTGCTATTTGATTACGAAGGTGCAGCCAACGATCTTGAACAGGATGATGACTATTACAATCTGTTGCCGGAATGGTTGCGTGAAAAAACCGCTAGAACGCCGCAATTGATAGTCGGCGGCTTGCTGGCATTGATGTTGATATTGACAATGACAGTCATAGCCTTGCCGGTGTGGCTGGAATCGCAAGCCGTCGAAGCGTTACAGCTCAAAATCGATGAAGTGGAGCCGGAAGC
>JAQTQN010000081.1 GCA_028712225.1 Methylobacter sp. | reverse complement strand
AAACCGGCTGTTAATAACACCACAAACGTCGGATAAAGAAATAAAATCAAGCGCTCAAGGCCAGCTGAGATATAAGTGAGCCCTTCAAAATCAAGCAAGCTGGATAGATAGTAACCCAGCACGCCTAAGCCCAAAATCATCAATTTGTCTTGCCGCTGTAAACCCAGGTCTGTGGCTGTTTGTGCCGACTGGCGAGCAGACCATAATGCAACGGTGAGAAAGAAAGGTAGGGAAATCGCCATACGCAGCAACATTAAGGTAATGGCATCAAGCTCAGGACTGACTCCGTAAGCTAATTTAACCAGAATGGATTTGGCCGAAAAACCAAAGGCGGCAAGTAATACGAGAAAGCAGCCGATAAGTATTTGGCGTTGGTTTTGTGAGGTGAGGGGTACTGAGTGGGGCACAAGATTCTCCTTTCATATGAAAAATGCGAATCTTGCAGGACTGAATACCAAAGAAACCGAGGCAAGACCCGCGGTTGCTTTGGTAAGTTGAAGCTAATAAACCAATAAAACAACACTGCGGCGAAGGCGAAATAGCTTTCGCAGCCAACGTGTGTTTTGTTTTAGGGAAATAGTGGGATATGTTTGGTTCATGGCGCAATTTTATGAATAGAAGTAGCTAGTGTCAATTTGGATGTGTTTACTACAATGACCTTCGCTTAGTTCATCAACAAAATAATCAGTTGCGCGGCAATAATCCGCAAGATCATCACCAACGGATACACCGTTGCATAAGTCATAGATACTGCCGCCGATGGGCTGAGATTGTTGGCGAAGGCCAATGCCGGAGGATCGGTCATGCTCCCGGCCAGTAATCCGCATAAAGAAAGGAAATTCAGCTTGAATACGATGCGTGCTACTGCGGCAATAATAAGCAAGGGCAGCAATGTAATTAGTGCCGCACAAGCCATCCAATAGATCCCGTCGCCGCCTACCAGTGTTTCGACGAACTGGTCGCCGGAATGCAGACCGACACAAGCTAAGAACAGCACAATGCCGATGTCTTTAAGGATGATGTTTGAGCTCTTCGGCAAGTGCCAAGTCATCGTTCCCCAATTGCCGATACGGCTAAGCATGATGGCCATCAATAAAGGCCCACCGGCCATCCCCAGCTTTACCGCCGATGGCATGCCGGGTAAATATAGCGGCAAGCTGCCCAGTAAAATGCCTAGGGTGATGCCGATAAAAATCGGGACGATTTGCGGATGATTTATTTCTTCCAGCGAATTGCCCAAGGCTTTTTCTATAGATTTTAAGGCATCCGGACTGCCCACCACATGCAGCTCATCGCCAAAGTGTACATGGACAGCGCTGGTTGGTGAAAACTCCACATCGGGACGATGAATTCGGGAAATAATGACGCCATACATCAGGCACAAGCTGCCGATAGTTTGGTTAATCGCGCTTTTGTTGGTGACGACCAAGCGCTTGCTTTGCAGATTGCTGGCGACCTGCTTCAAATCGATGTCGGATTCAGGGCCAATCAGAATTTTTAGTTGTTCGAGCTGCTCGCGTTCGCCGACCAGGCGGATAGTGTCGCCGACTGCCAAGCGGCTGTCTTGACTAGCCACATCGACTTCGCCATTGTGCATAATCCGCGTCATGACAACTTTCATGATTGCAAAATACGGAATCTGACTGGGTTTCAAACCATTGAGATTGGGATTTTCCACGCGCAAATCTTTCCAGATCGGCACGCGCGCTTGTTGCTGTTGCTTATCATCAAAGTACTGGGTTTCGGCGGCAATATCTATATTAAAAAGCCGCTTGGTCAACAGCATGGAAATAATAATGCCGACGATGCCGAATGGATAAGCCACCGCATAACCCAGTCCGGGCATTTTCAGGGTTTCAGCATTGATGCCGGGCAGACTGCCCAGCACTTGCTGAGCGGCTGCCAGCGATGGCGTATTGGTAGTTGCACCGGAAAACAGGCCGACTGCGATCGGTATCGGGATATTGCCGAAAGCGCTGATTAATACCGTGATCAAAGCGCCTAATAAAACTACTGCAGCCGCCATGCCGTTCAAACGTAGCCCGTAACGGAAAAACGAGCTGACAAAGCTGGGGCCTACTTGTAAACCGATGGCATAAACAAACAGCACCAAGCCGAACTCGCGAACAAAGTGCATGACTTCGGCATTGATGCTGATTTTGAAATGCCCGAAAATCAGGCCCGAAAACAGCACACCGGCAATGCCGAGTTGAATACCCGCCAGAGACAGTCGTCCTAATATCAAGCCAGTTGAAATCACCAGGCTAAGAATCAGTAAAGTATGCGGAACGGAATCTTGGTTAAATAATTGTAGAAGCCAGTCCATCAGTGATCTTTAAATTAAATGCAGAGTGGGAAGGCGCAAGATATATCGAAGGTGACGAATCCGGCAATGATGATTGATCATGCCGGAGTAACACAGAGGTGAGTTGGTTTATTTAAGTCGCTGACGTACAGCTTCATATAGCAATACGCCGGTAGCTACCGATAGGTTTAAGCTTTCAACCTGGCCATACATGGGCAGTTTGATTAGCATGTCACATTCTTCTTTAGTCAGCCGTCGCAAGCCTTTACCTTCTGCACCCAATACCAGCGCCAGCGGCACGGCTAAATCGGTTTGATAAGCGGTTTGGGTGGCTTCACCGGCCGCGCCCATGACCCAAATGTTTTGATCTTTCAGCCAACGCAAGGTTCTTGCCAGATTGGTCACCTGATAGACCGGCACGGTTTCGGCGGCACCGCTGGCGACTTTGCAGACAGTGGGGGTGATGCCGGTGGCGTTGTCTTTGGTAATGATTACGCCATGCACGCCGGTTGCATCGGCGCTACGTAAGCAAGCGCCAAGATTGTGCGGATCTTGCACATTGTCCAACACCAGGAACAACGGTGTGCCGGTAAGATTTTCCACGGCTGTTTTTAAGTCGCTTTCGGAAAGTTCTGCAGGCATTTCCACTTCAATGACGATGCCTTGATGATTACTGCCGTCGGCCAGTTTATCCAGGCGTTTACGGTCGACCTTTTCCGGAATTACCCCGAGCTTTTTTAAATCATCGAGTATTTCTGTCAGTCGTTTGTCCTGGCGTTGACCATCCACCCAGCCGCCGTGAATTTTGGTGGGCGAGTAATCCAGTGCGGCCTGCACCGAATGCAGTCCAAATATTTTACTTAACTTCATTTTTTACGACGCCTTTTTTTAGCGGTTCCCGTTTTAGCTGCACCTGAACCTTTTTTTACTTCAGCTTGTTTTTGGATCAGGTCGAAGTCGATTTTCTTTTCATCCAGATCCACCCGCGCGACTTTTACTTTAACGGTATCGCCTAAGCGGAAGTTTGTGTTGGTACGCTCGCCTTTTAACTGATGGCTGGTAGGATCGAAATGAAAGTAATCCTGGCCCAAGTTACTGATATGCACCAAGCCTTCGACATAGATTTCTGCCAGTTCGACAAAAAATCCGAACGAGGTGACTGCGGAAATAATACCGACGAATTCCTCGCCGAGTTTATCCATCATGTATTCGCACTTCAGCCAACTGACGACTTCACGGGTGGCTTCATCGGCGCGGCGCTCGTTGGCTGAGCAAGACTCACCAAGCAATACCATGTCGGGAAGTCCGTAAGCAAAGTTCTCTACCGGATGACCTTGCAAACAATGACGAATCGCCCGGTGGACTAACAAATCAGGGTAGCGACGGATGGGCGAGGTAAAGTGCGCGTAAGCGTCCAGCGCCAAGCCAAAATGGCCCTTTAATTCCGGGCTGTAAACAGCTTGGGACATGGAACGTAATAACACGGTTTGAATCAAATGCGCATCGGGGCGATCTTTGATGGAGTCAACCAGATGCATGTAATCCAGCGGAGTCGGGTTGATGCCGCCGCCAAACTTTAAGCCCAGTTCACCCAGAAAGGTTTTCAGGTTAAGTAATTTATCGGCGTTGGGGCCTTCGTGAATGCGGAGCAGTTTCGGGATTTTCTTGGCATTCAGATACTTGGCAGCCGCGCAGTTGGCGGTAATCATGAACTCTTCAATCAGTTTGTGGGCATCGTTACGCACTACCGGGATGATTTTTTCGATTTTCCGGTCTTTGCCGAACACAATGCGGGTTTCCTGGGTATCGAAATCCATCGCGCCACGCTGTTCGCGGCTGATGCGCATTACTTTGTATAAGGCATAGAGTTCGCGTAGATGCGGCATTAGAGCACTGTGTTTTTCTCTCAGCGCTTGTGCCGAATCTGCTCCCGGCAGATTTTCGGCAGACACACCATCTACCAGCATTTTGGCAACTTCGGTATACGTCAAACGCGCATGAGAACGCATCACCGCTTCAAAAAAACGTGAGCGTGACACCGTGCCTTCATCGTCAATTAGTATTTCGCAGACCATGCATAAACGGTCGACATTCGGATTGATTGAGCACAAGCCGTTTGACAAAATTTCCGGCAGCATTGGAATAACCTGCTCAGGAAAATACACCGAAGTGCTGCGGTTTTTGGCTTCAAGATCAAGGGGGCTGCCGACTTGCACGTAGTGCGAGACATCGGCGATGGCGACTAATAATTTCCAGCCTTTTTGAGTTTTTTTGCAAAACACCGCATCGTCAAAATCGCGCGCATCTTCTCCATCGATAGTGACCAGCGGCGTGTCGCGCAAATCGACGCGGCCTTCCTTGGCGGATTCAGGGACTTCCGCACTTAAACTTTTAATTTGATCCAGCACCTCGTCCGGCCAAATGTGCGGCAACTCGTGTGAGCGAATGGCCATCTCAATTTCCATGCCGGGCGCCAGATGGTCGCCCAGTACTTCAATAATGCGGCCGATCGGTTGGTGCAGTTTGGTAGGCTGTTCGACAATTTCGGCGATAACAATCTGGCCTTGTTTGGCTTTGCCGATACCGCCTTTTTGCAGCAGCACCGTTTGCGCGATATTTTTGTTATCGGGCACCACGTAGGTAAAGCCGTCTTCCTTATAAAGCCTGCCGACTATTTGGTGCGTGTTGCGTTCCAGAATTTCTACCACCGCGCCTTCGCGACGGCCTTTTTTGTCGACCCCGGCAATGCGTACCATTGCCCGGTCGTTATGCAATAGGGGATTCATTTCTCGCGGTGATAAGTACAAGTCATCGGAGCCGTCGTCCGGTCTCAGAAAGCCAAAGCCGTCGGCATGACCAAGCACCCGGCCTACCAGCAAATCCTTGTTATTGACCAGACAATACTGCTTGCTGCGATTGAACAATAACTGACCGTCACGCTCCATCGCTCGTAAGCGGCGGCGCAGGGCTTCCTCATCATCTTCGGTATCCAGCGCAAATGCCTCAGCAATGTCCGGGCGCGACAACGGTTTGCCGGTATGTTCGATCAGCTGCAGGATCAACTCCCGGCTGGGGATGGGGTTCTCATATTTATCAGCTTCACGCTGAGCGTAGGGGTCTTTTGTTGATACAAAATCAACGGGTTTTTTCTTGGATGGCATACGATATTCAGGTGCAAGAGTGTGAAAACAGAAGCATTGTTCACATAATACATGCTTAACCTATTGATTAGAATCAAAGCAAGTAACTTTGTCCGTTGACTAATAGTTATTAGGGCAGAGTTGTTCGAGTAGATGGTCAATAAGGCTCGCTAATTTATTAAAAACAAATCTGTTATTTGATGTTTTTGTGAGCTAAGTCATGAATTTCCAGCAAATTACTCGAGGCGTTAGTTTTTTAGAATTCGCTAATGTACTATGCGATTTTATTTCCTCTATGTGAGTGAGGTTTTTATGAGAGCTTTTATTCCTATTTCAAGATATTTATTGGTTTTATTCACGTTGCTGGTTGTGGGTAATGTAGTTGCTGATGAATCATCGCTACGCGTGACCCCGACTTCTCTTAATGTCGTCGCCGGCTCTAGCGGTAATGTCACTGTATCTGGCTACTCGGGGACAGTGAGGGTGACTTCATCTAAGACCTCAGTGGCTACTGTAAGCTATACGAAAGGGGTTGCCACTATTAAAGGCATTAAGGCAGGGACGGCTAAAATAACAGTAAAGGACAGAAAAAAAAGTAAGGAAGTGAATGTGACGGTTGTAGATGCTCCAGCTTCTTCGCTGACCGTATCACCTTCTTTCTTATCTTTTAATGTGGGTGTGTCGGCCAATGTTGCGGTGACCAATGCTTCCGGCACCGTCACAGTAACATCATCGGATAATTCAGTAGCGACCGGTAGTTACGCCAATGGGTCTGTAACTGTGAAGGGTATCAAGGCAGGTTCCGCCACGCTAACCGTAAAAGACAGCAAGACATCGAGACAAGTTCAGGTAACCGTGTTGAGTACTTCTGTTCCGCCTCCTGCGGCGTCGGGCAACTACACATTGTTAGCCTGGAATGATTTAGGCATGCATTGTATGGATGGTCTGGATTTCTCCGTTTTTGCCATCTTGCCGCCTTACAATACTTTGCATGCGCAATTGAAGGATAAGGCAGGTAAATTAATCAGTAGCGGCGTTACTCTGACTTATGAAGCTGTTGCCGATAGCACGGGTTCTATTAATACCAGCAGTTACGCTAAAACCAATTTTTGGGATTGGGCTGGTAGTTTAGTCGGTTTAAATCCCACTAAAGACGTAGGTGTGAATTTAGATGGCCTTGCCTCCGGGACTCCCGCGCCAGGTAATGAAACGCCTTCGCTAGCACCTGCACCAATGACATATAACACCGAATATCGTTGGTTTGAAGCAGAGGGTATTCCCATTACGCCATTTGATGATGCCGGTAAGAAGAATTTTTACCCGACTGTTAAAGTCGTAGCTAAGGATTTGTCCGGCAAAGAACTGGCGACAACGACTACTGTATTACCAGTCAGCGATGAAATGACTTGTAGTGGTTGTCATGCGTCTACAGCCTCAACCAATCCGGCTGAAATTGCCGCTAAACCAACTGCAGGTTGGGTGAACGATGCCAACCCGGATAAAGACTGGAAAAGAAATATTTTACGCCTGCATGATGAAAAGCAATTATCCAACGCATTGTATCAATCAGCGTTGGTCCAAACCGGCTACAAAGCTCAGGGGCTGTTAGCTACAGCTGATTCCGGCAAGCCGGTATTGTGTGTGGGCTGTCATGCCAGTAACGCTTATTTTGACAAGCAGAACAAAACAACCGTAATGGGCGGCATCGCAGGAATTAAGCCGTTTACTCAGGACTTGCACAACAAGCACGCTTCCGTTAAAGATCCAGCTACACAGTTAGTTCTCGATAGCAGTGGTGATCGCACTGCGTGTTACTTGTGTCATCCAGGTTCAGTGACAAAATGTTTGCGCGGTGCGATGGGTAAGGCCGTGGATACCAACGGCCAATCCTTAATGAGTTGCCAAAGTTGTCACGGCAACATGGCGGCTGTGGCTAGTCCAACTCGTCAAGGCTGGTTTAATGAGCCAACCTGTGAGTCTTGCCATAACAGTGCGGCTCCAGGCAAGCGCGCCATCTCTGGCGTTAATGCGAGTGGCAAAGAGATAGTGCCGACCGATCATACCTTTGCGACTAATGCCAATGCACCTGTGCCCGGTTTGAATTTGTATCGATTCAGCACCGGCCATGGTGGTTTGCAATGTGAAGCTTGTCATGGTTCGACGCATGCCGAGTATCCGTCTCTTCATGTTGACGACAACACCCAAAGCATAGCTGTTCAAGGTCATAGCGGCACAGTTGCCGAGTGTAAGGCGTGCCATACAACAGTGCCGACTACCGTCAATGGCGGACCGCATGGCATGCATACTACTGGCGATGCCTGGGTTAAATCACATGAAGATGCTAACAAAAACGGCAGCGCAACAACGCCTAGCTGTGCGTACTGTCACGGTACCACCAGCGCGGGTACGCCGCTGGGTGCAATTAAAGTGGCAAAAACCATCAATGCCGGAGAATTCGGTACCAAAAACTGGCCGGCGGGGTATCAAGTCAGCTGTTTCAGTTGTCACAACGGCCCGAATCCTTGATGATTTAATGTATTAAGATTTGATTCTGAAAAGGCCATCTTCACAAGAGATGGCCTTTTTTGTGGTGATGAGTTTAATGATGAGTTAATAGTGTGTGGCTCGGAAACTATGTTCTATTCTTCAACAATCTGCACCCGCGGAGTAATACCGCAAACCAAGGTGTAAGGAATAGTGTCTGTACATTGGGCGATTTCTTCAATGTTTAGACCACTACCCCATAGCGTCACTGGGTCGCCGGGTTTGGCGTGGGGCTGGCTGGCAAGGTCGACGGTTAGCATGTCCATTGACACTCTGCCGATCAACGGCACGCGTTTACCATTGACTAAAACCGGTGTGCCGATTTTGGCGTAACGCGGATAGCCGTCACCGTAGCCGATGGCAACGACGCCAAGAGTCGTTGGTTGTTGGCAAGTCCAGCTGCCGCTGTAACCGACGCTGTCGCCTTGTTCCAGTTGCTTGACTGCAATCAGCCGCGAATGCAGCTCCATTACCGGCTTTAAGCCTAATTCTTCGCCGGTGACATCGGCAAACGGCGAGATGCCGTACAGCAACACGCCGGGCCGTACCCAGTCGGTGATAGACGCCGACCAGCCCAATATTCCCGCCGAGTTAGCCATGCTGCGTTCGCCGGGATAAGCGGCGGTCAGGGTATTAAAACAGTCGATTTGCTGCTGGGTTTTAGGATCGTTTTTATCATCGGCATTGGCAAAATGCGTTATCAGATTGATGGGGCGCTTGATGATTGAGCATTGCTCCAAGCGTTGATACGCCGTCGCAAATTCTTTAACTTTAAAACCCAAACGATTCATGCCACTGTCGAGTTTTAACCAGACTGCCAGTTGTTCGTGCTCATTGTGAGCGGCCAATAGATCAATTTGAAGGTCGCAATGCACGATGGCATCCAGCCGGTACTCCAAAAAATCATCCAATTCTTCGCTACAGGTAAAGCCTTCCAGAACAGCAATGCGATTTTGGAAACCGGCTTTGCGTAAACGAATGCCTTCATCCACCCGCGCAACTGCAAAGGCATCGACGCCTTGCAGAGCTTCGGCAATGCGTAACAGGCCATGCCCATAGCCATTGGCTTTGATAACGGCCATGATTTTAGAATTTGGTGCTATATCACGGACTTTGGCTAGGTTGTGTTGCACGGCATCCAGATTGAGCACGGCATAAGCGGCTGGCGTCATTGTTTATCCTGGCAGTTATTCATAGTCGGCGCTGTTATAAGCAGGACCGGCAAAGTTTTCAAAACGGGTGTATTGACCGAGGAACGTTAATCTGACCGTACCTAAAGGTCCGTTACGCTGCTTACCGATAATGACTTCGGCAATGCCTTTGTCAGGGCTGTCTTCGTTATAAACTTCGTCCCGGTAGACGAACACGATCAAGTCGGCGTCCTGCTCGATCGCACCCGACTCGCGTAAATCGGACATTACCGGGCGTTTATTCGGGCGTTGCTCCAGGTTGCGGTTGAGCTGGGAGAGCGCGACCACCGGTACGTTCAATTCCTTCGCCAAGGCCTTTAAGCCACGGGAAATATCTGAAATTTGCTGCACGCGATTTTCACCGCTGGAGGGCGATTGCATCAGCTGTAAATAATCCAACACAATCAAGCCTAATTGGCCGTGTTCGCGCATCAGTCTTCGCGCCCTTGAGCGCACTTCGGTCGGCGTTAAGGCCGGGGTATCGTCGATAAATAATTTGGTTTCTGCCAGTAAATTGATGGCTGAGGTTAATCGAGGCCATTCATCGTCATCCAGCTTACCGGTTCTGACTTTATGCTGATCGATCCGTCCCAATGACGACATCATCCGCATTGCCAGCGAGTCGCCTGGCATTTCCATACTGAAGACTGCAACCGGCTTATCACCTTTGATGGCGATGTTTTCAGCCATATTCATGGCGATGGTGGTTTTGCCCATCGACGGCCGACCGGCGACGATAATCAAATCAGCAGGCTGCAAGCCGGAGGTCATTTGGTCGAAATCGGTAAAGCCGGTCGCGGCGCCGGTGATAGAGCCTTCTTGTTCAAACAGGGTTTCGATTTTATCGACGGCTTTGGCCAGCAGCGATTTAATCGGCATAAAGCCGCCTTGCCCGCGTTGCCGCTGTTCGGCAATTTTAAACACTTGTCTTTCGGCATTTTCAAGCAGCTCCGAGGTTTCGCGGCCTTCGGGGTTAAATGCGGAATCAGAGATGTCGGTGCCGACATGAATCAGCTGTCGTAGTATCGAGCGATCTC
This sequence comes from Methylobacter sp., assembly GCA_028712225.1. GTDB lineage: Bacteria > Pseudomonadota > Gammaproteobacteria > Methylococcales > Methylomonadaceae > JABFRC01. Next base: position 1,393 of record JAQTQN010000081.1, on the reverse strand, counting down.
GGACGATATTGGCGTAAGTGACGATATTGGCAGCGCTGGGGGTTTCACGCGCTAAGGTGCCTAGATAGGCCAAGCCGCCGATGTTTTCCAGCTCACCAATGGCGCCCAACGCTTCCGAGATGGTGATGACGTCAAAGGGAATTTGTTTATCAGCCAGTTGTTCGATGGTCTTGAAGATCAGTTGATGATCTTTGCGATAAAAATCATTGTTGCCGACTTTTTCAGCTACCGAATCCCAGGTCTGGTTATCCAGCATCAAGCCACCCAATACCGATTGTTCGGCTTGAATGGAATTGGGCGGGACTTTCAAGGAATCTAGCGAGTAATCACGTTCAATAAAATAATTGTCAGACATAGTGGGCGGTGCAGAGGGAGTAAGTAAAACCGGGGTAAATCGGTTTAAAGCTAAAGCGAATGGATAGGGCGCTATTTTACATGCTGGCGGTGCGAATCTTTTAATAAGTTGCTTGAGTTAGATGTTCTGGGCGGGTTTATACAATATGCGCACGCTCTGGAGCATCAAAGGACGTGAAAAAAAATTTGGCGGCGCAACGATAGAAATAGATTATTTCGGAGTGACGTCTTTTTCTTGTTGTTGTGCTGCTTTTCGCAGTCGCTGCAGGGTTTGTTCCGGCAGCGAGGCCAAGCCCGCACAAGGAGTTGCTGCTCCAATTGCATTAACCAAGGCGGCCGCCAGGCCGAAATTAGGGTCGTTGCTGGTGGCTTCGTTGTAACCGCGGCTTACAATGCCTGCGGCAATTGCTGCATCCGAGCAAGCCAGACTAATCAATTTCGGGTGCAGTACGGCAGTACGATAAGTATCCAGTTGTGCCGGAGTATGGTATTCGCATGCCAGCAAAGTTGGATTATCGCTGTAGCAGCCGGTTTGATTGGGCGATTGGGTCGGTACTAAGCCAGTGCCGACGCGCTTTATCCGTGATTGAAAAGCGCTGAACTTTTCATCGTCCAGCAGCGGTTTGAGTGTTGTTGCCAATTTGTGCTGTTGTTGCTCGTTCCAAGCCAAGGCACTGTCGACAATAAATAGACCGTTGAGATTGGCTTGCGACCAGTCGCTTCCTTGTAATTGCGCCTCGCGCAGTTCCGCGCCCTGAAGATTCGCTGAAACTAGATTTGCTCCCTGTAGGTTGGTAAAGACCAAGTCAGCACCTTGCAGTTCCGCTTCGCTTAGGTCAGTACCTTGTAGTTGAGCTCCGCGTAAGTTCGCGCCCTGCAATTTTGCGCCTTGCAGGTTTGCGCCTTGCAGGTCCGCACCGCGCAAATCTGCGCTTTGCAATTTTGTCCAGCGTAGGTCCGCGCCTTGTAGAGCAGCACCGCGCAGATCGGCACCTTGTAGATCCGCCTCGTTCAGGCTTGCGCCCTGCAGCTGCGTGCC
>JAQTQN010000080.1:1279-11636 GCA_028712225.1 Methylobacter sp. | reverse complement strand
TACGTGCGGGGGGGGGGGGCGCAGTGGTGCTTGGGAGAAGCTTCTGGTTCATTTTACGGAACCAGCTGATTTACAGGATGTTTCTATGGATGGTTCAGTGATTAGAGCGCATGCCTGCGCGGCACACAGTAGCGCTGACAATGAAGCCCTTGGGCGTTCCAAAGGCGCGTTTAGCTGTAAGATTCATGCACTGTGTGATGGCTTGGGTCTACCCATTAAATTCATATTAAGCGGCGGTCAAGACGCGGGAGTGTTGTTTGGCGATACCGATACTGGAAAACGTTAAGGCCACGGCCGTTTTGGCAGACAAAGGCTATGACACCAATGCCTTGCGCGAGTGGTTGAAAGAACAAGGCATAAAAGCAGTTATTCCGCCAAAATAGAACCGAAAAGAACAGATTGTGTGTGGACTATCACCACTATAAAGAGCGACATGCCATCGAATGCCTGTTTGGCAGGCTCAAACACTACCGCAGAATTGCTACGCGTTATGAGAAAAAGGCTATCAATTACATGGGGATGCTGTCATTTGCCTCGGTGCTTTTATGGCTGCGGTGAAACGTCAACAGAACCTAGGTCATGTTGTTAAGCGCAAGTGGGTGAGATGAGTCGCAATTCTTGGGGGGGGCATGTTCTCCGACTCGAGGGCATTGGTGGTATAAATGATGTGGCGTATCTCCGGCGGATAGTCGAAGAAAGGAATGGTCCGGCCTCAATTATGCCGCCAAATCTGGGTAATTGGAGGGTAAGCATTATTTCACTGGATCTCGAACTCAGTCAGTTTCTGCTCAGGTAAATCGGCTTGAGATCGCCCGCGATCTGTTGAGGCATGACATGGTTCAGGCTGTTGCGCGCCAAATGCACGATGCACAGTTGTGCTGCGGCGTGTGGATAGGCAGTTTCAATGGCTTCTACCCACAAGACTATCACTTCCTTTTCCCCTGTCGTGTCAATTTCCAGATAGGCGGTCTTGATTCGCGCGGCCCAGGTATCGAGCACTTTGATGCAGAATGCAATTCAGATAGGCGATGGGATGGGATCGGGATCGAACGGCCGCAATTGCCAGGCTTTGACTGCCTCGGTCACAGCATCCGACATCAATGAAATCAGGCTTGGCGATACCTCTGTGCCATAAAGCTCTCTCAAGTGCTCTGGATTCAAGCCACGGGCGTACAGCGAAATGATCTTGTCGTCAAAGTCGGTCCGGCGGGATAGCGATGATTTGCGGTTCGAAGTGATCGTGACGATCTCGGGGGGTATTAATCGAAAATCGCCTTTGAGTGTTTTCCGGCTATTGCGGACGGACTCCTTTACCCTGGCTTAGGTGTTTGGTCATTTCGGCTTCTAGCGCTCGCTCGACCAAGGCCTTGCTGAGTTGTTTCAGCAAGCCGCTGCTCCCAAAAGTCGATTAGCTCGTTAGGGATAGCTTTTAGCGTGGTCATAATTATGCCTTAAAGTAAAAGCAGTTTCTTGCTTAATGACCGTTTACACAAGAATTCTTGAGGCACTCCAGAAAGCGCAGTATGTAAGCGTTTTCTGGAGGGTGAGGTAGTGCTTGCTCAGTAATTACGCTGAACTGAGAATTGCGCCAATTGGATGAGTGCTGTCTTGTATTCGGAATCCGGGAGTACGGCTAATGCCCTAATTGCTTTTTGCGCCTCTTCTTCTGCGCGTTGTTCTGTGTAATCTATCGCTTTGGTGCTCTGTACGATGCTGTAAATTTCAGCAAAAGCATCGCGATTACCATTTTTAATTGCGTCAATTATAAGATCGGCATCAGTTTTGTTGCTATTTTGGATGGCATAAATTAGCGGAAGCGTTGGTTTTCCTTCGGCCAGGTCGTCGCCTAGGTTTTTGCCAAGCTCTTCTTTGGTTGCTTTATAATCAAGCGCGTCATCAATTAATTGAAAAGCGATCCCTAAATGCTGGCCATATCGGGCTAGGCCTTCTTCAGTTGCTGAAGGCGTGTCCGATATGACTGCGCTTAGTCGAGTGGCTGCGCTAAACAAGATGGCGGTTTTTCTGGCGATGACTTCGAGGTATTTTGTTTCGGTGGTTTCGGGATTATTGCAATTTAATAATTGCAATACTTCGCCTTCAGCGATTGCTGTCGTGGTCTTGGAAAGAATCTCCATGACGCGCATGTTGTTAGTGCGAACCATCATTTCGAACGCGCTGGAATATAAATAATCACCGACTAAAACACTGGCTGCATTTCCCCATACAGCATTGGCAGAATCTTTGCCTCGACGGAGATCGGATTCGTCGACTACGTCGTCGTGAAGCAGGGTGGCTGTGTGTATGAATTCGATGACAGCCGCTAAAATTAGATGGCTGTCGGTGACACCACCAAGTGCTTTGGCGGCTAGTAATAGCAGCATAGGCCTTAACCGTTTGCCGCCGTTGCCGACAATATAATGGCCTACCTGGTTGATAAGAACGACATCGGAACTAAGTTCGTTGATGATAAGTTGATCGACCTCCGAGGCTTCGGTTGATGTCAATTTTTTAATTGAATCAAAATCAATGGAGGGGATGGTGGTCGAAACGGAGTGTAAATCAGATGCCATGTGTATGTTTTACGTGGGGTTTGATAATAATGCCTTATTTGGCTTTCCGCGGTATTATAACCCATAATAATATGTTGATGGCTGATGCTAGCCTTGAATTGACGATAATACTGCTTGTTTTAAAACAATTCTGTATGTTTTTGTGAATTTAGATTTGACTATGCTTTAACTTAAACAATATAATCGTTTGTTCACTTTAATTAGATTAATGCTTGATGGAGCTTACGCCGATGTATGCGGTAATTCAAACAGGTGGTAAACAGTACCGCGTTGAAGAAGGTACTTATTTAAAAATAGAAAAACTAGAGCTTGGCGAAGGCGACAGCATTGAATTCGATAAAGTGCTGCTGGTTAAGTCTGGTGATGATGTCAAAGTTGGGCTGCCATTTATTGAAGGCGGCAAGGTTACAGCGACAGTTTTGTCTCAAGGAAGACACAAAAAAATTAAAATTATTAAATTCAGAAGACGTAAGCACCATATGAAACAAATGGGGCATCGTCAATACTACACAGAAGTTCAGATTACTGGTATTTCTGCTTAAGAATTTTTGTTGAATATATAGGGGTTGGGTTGTATGGCTCATAAGAAAGCAGGCGGAAGTACACGTAATGGACGTGATTCTAATGCAAAACGCTTAGGTGTTAAGCGTTTTGGTGGCGAAGCAGTAATTGCTGGAAATATAATTGTTCGTCAACGTGGAACCCATTTTCACGCTGGAGATAATGTAGGATTAGGCAAGGATCATACCTTGTTTGCTACGGCGGACGGAAAAGTGGTTTTTCAGGCTAAAGGCCCAAAAAATCGTAAATTTGTCAGTATTGTTACTGCATAAACTTACCTGTCGCATTTTGCGGCAGAGTAAGTGCATAAAAAGCTCCGCCCTCCATGGTGGGGCTTTTTTTGTTTATGGTGGGTGGTTTAAGAGTGGCGGTATTTGAATTATGAGATTTGTTGACGAAGCAGAAGTGCTTGTGGAAGCGGGTGATGGCGGTAATGGCGCGGTCGGCTTTCGGCGTGAAAAATATATTCCCATGGGGGGGCCGGATGGCGGCGATGGCGGCGATGGCGGTAGCGTTTACTTAGTGGCTGTAGAAAATGTAAATACCTTGGTCGACTTTCGGTATCACGCTGTGCATAGAGCTAAGCGCGGTCAAAATGGCATGGGCCGTAATTGTACGGGTAGAAAGGGTGATGACTGTTATGTGCCGGTACCTTTGGGAACAAAGGTTTGTGATGCTGAGACCGATGAGGTTATTGGTGATTTAACCAAGATTGGGCAAACTTTGTTGGTGGCTCAAGGTGGGTTTCATGGTTTGGGTAATACTCGATTTAAAAGTAGTATTAATAGGGCGCCACAAAAAGCCAGTAAGGGTAGTGAGGGAGAGCATCGCCGTTTAAATTTAGAGCTGACATTAATTGCCGACGTGGGTTTATTGGGTATGCCTAACGCGGGTAAGTCGAGCTTAATACGTTCGGTATCATCAGCGACACCTAAAGTGGCGGATTATCCATTTACTACCTTGCACCCAAATTTGGGGGTTGTTAGAGTAGATGATTTGCGTAGTTTTGTGATTGCCGACATTCCCGGGGTTATCGAAGGTGCTGCGGAAGGTGCTGGGTTGGGGTTGCAGTTTCTCAAGCATTTGTCACGTACCAGCTTGTTGTTGCATGTGGTCGATATAGAGCCTTATGAAAGTGCTGAGTCGCCAGTGGAAGCGGCCAGAAAAATTATTCATGAAGTTGAAAAATGGAGTGACGATCTAGCCAATAAACCGCGTTGGTTGGTATTGAATAAGATAGATAGAGTGCTTGATGAGGAGCTTAATGAGCGCTGTCAAACGATTGTTGATGCGCTGGGCTGGGCTGCTCCAGTGTTTAAAATTGCGGCCGTTAATGGTGAGGGTACAAGAGAGCTTATGTACGCTATTATGAATTTTATAGAAGAACAAAGACGGGCGGATAGTGAACAGCAGGGCTGATTTTGCAAACATTAGACGAGTAGTAATTAAAATAGGCAGCTCGTTACTCACTAAGGGTGGGCAGGGGCTGGATACAGTCGCTATTGCCGAATGGGTCAGGCAAATGGCTGGCTTAAGACAGCAGGGTGTTGATGTCATTCTTGTGTCTTCAGGCTCAGTTGCTGAAGGCATGTGCCGATTAGGTCTGAAGGTGCGACCTACCGTATTGCATGAATTACAAGCTGCAGCGTCAGTTGGTCAGATGGGCTTGGTTCGTGTTTTTGATGACAATTTTCAGCAGCATAACTTGCACGCTGCCCAGGTATTGCTAACGCATGATGATTTGTCGGATCGGCAGCGTTATTTGAATGCTCGTAGTACTTTGCTGACTTTGCTTAAATTCGGTGTGATTCCGGTTATCAATGAAAATGATGCTGTTGCTACTGAAGAAATTCGCTTTGGAGATAATGATACTTTGGCGGCATTGGTAGCCAATTTAGTTGAAGCAGAGTTATTGGTCATTCTTACTGATCAAAAAGGCTTGTTTACCGCTGATCCCAGTGTCTATTCTGACGCGTCGTTGATTTCAGAAATAAGCGTTAATGACGGGCGATTGGAAAAAATGGCTGGTGAGAGTCGTAGTGGTTTAGGGCGTGGTGGCATGTACACTAAAGTGCGTGCAGCAAGACTGGCCTCAAGATCGGGCGCTGCGACTGTTGTTGCGCCGGGGGCGCTAAATGATGTGATTTCCGCTGTTTTTGCGGGTATAGAAGTGGGTACTCATTTCTTGCCTGATATTGAGCCGCTAATCGCAAGAAAGCGCTGGTTGGCTGGTCAATTGCAGGTTAAAGGCCAGCTGCTTATCGATGTGGGTGCGATGGCTGCAATAAAAGAGCAGGGTAAGAGTCTGCTGGCTGTTGGGGTTAAGTCGATCTCTGGTTCGTTTGAGCGTGGAGAGCTGGTGTCGTGTGTTGATGAGTCTGGGCTTGAGGTTGCGCGAGGGTTAGTTAATTATGGTCATATTGATGCCCATCTGATAATGGGTAAGAGTAGTTCTGAATTTGAAAGTATTTTGGGTTACGCCGATGATGCTGAAATGATACACAGGGATAATCTCGTATTGATTTAAGTCCTGCGAGTGTAGGTAACATAAAAAAGGCCGATGACTTATTGAGTCTCGGCCTTTTTTATGAAGATAACTTAAGTATTAAGCAATCGCTTTTACTTTTAAGTTTAATCTGCTTTTGCTGCGAGAAGCTTTATTCTTATGAATAATGCCTTTATTGACTGCAGAGTCGATAATTGGAACTACAGTATTGTAAGCAGTCTGCGCTTTTTCTTTATCGCCAGCTCTTACAGCGGCGATGACTTTTTTGATGAATGTGCGTAAGTTGCTACGTTGTCCTGCGTTGCGAATACGGCTTTTTTCCGCTTGTCGCGCACGCTTTTTCGCTTGTGCTGTATTAGCCATAGTGTCTCGGTTGTTACTTATTGAGTTGATTAGACCGCGAATTATCTTTTCAAATGCCAACATTGTCAAACTTTAATACAGTTTTTGATAGAAGTTGAGTAGAGGGCTTTTTAAATACGCAGCAATTATTGGGACGATATTGAGGCAGGCATCAAAAAATTGTAATTTGTCCCCAACCCCGTCTTTGCATGATAGTCCATCAATTTGGGTAGTGTCGCTTATGGAGGAGCCCTTAATAGTTTTGGCTTGGGGAGTCTTTGTCGTGGGTGCGGTATAGGTTGTATTTCAAATTCCAAGTTTAATTAAATTGGGATTTTTGCCATAGGGGGTGTTCGATAATAAAAATCCTCTGGTGCCTGGGTTTACTTTCAAGGCAGGATATGAAAACCTCTGTGCGTTACGGCATATACGTAATGCTCGCGAGTTTAGGGTTTAATGTCGTACTGGTTTTTTCCTTTTGCACATGCAGGTTTAGCATTGGCAACATCGCTAGGGTCTTTTCTAAATTATTAATAAAGCTAATGAAGAATAAGGTTATTAGCCCGTGAGTTGCGGGTGGTAAGCCTGTTTAGGTTAGGAATCCCAATGGGATGTAGTGCTGTGGGGGTGTTGTTATGGATTGTATAGTGCCGCTGTTTACATAGCAACATTGTTTATATCAGTCCAAGAGGCTTTTAAGCGCAATAAATTGAGACTATCTTTCATTACCCAATAATGATGTCGGCTGTGGAAAAAATATGTTCCAGTATGTCGTTAAATTTATCCAATGCTTCTTGGCTAGCCCCAACTGGCAAGCCGAGTTGATTGAAAAACTCATCAGGACAGGCTTGTTGTTGTGCATCGCCTATACCAAGTCGACCCAATAGGCCGTCGCTTAAAAAAGTGAGAAGATTCAATTGGTGATTTTCTCCTCGATAGTAAGGATTGTGGTGATGATAGACAATGTCGATAACAGGTTTAGGCATCGACCATGCTGTCATCAGCCACGCGCCCAGCATGGTGTGGTCAACGCCGAATGCAAATTTTTCCAGGTTAAAAATAGTCAGCGTTGGGTTGGCCAGTATCAGCTTGTTTAGATAGTTGAACTCCTCTGGAAACTGGTTTCCTAACAAGGGGAAGCCTATGTTGTGCATTAGGCCTGCTAGAAATAAATCAGCGGGTGCGAGTCGATGTTCAACAGGCATTTGATTAGCTAGTAACGGCATAAGCTTCGTGCTTGCCAGCGCCTGAATCCAGAATAGACGAGTGCCGACAGGGCCGTCTTTAGGGGCTTTCAGTGGAGCAAGAGCGGCCAATCCTAACGCCAGATTAAAAACGAAATCAAACCCCAATACTCGAGTGATGGCATCCTGTACGCTGGTGATTTTGCCACGGTATCCATAAAGTGGGGAGCATGCCCAGCGAATAACTTGCGCAGTTAATAAAGGGTCTTGTTCGATAATGCCTGCTAATTTGGCAGCATCGGCTAATGGATCGGCTGCCAGTTGCGTAATTCGCAGGGCGACGCCAGGTAGCGGCGGTAACGTTTGAATTCGACCGATAGCTTCACGCATGTCTTTAGGGGGCGTAAAACTGTCCAGTTGCGGCGTGATGGTGTTGAGTGTCCAGTTAATTAGAGAAGCTTGCATTAGTGTAAGTCGCTGTTAGTTAGATTTAGGCGATTAAGTTTGCGATACAGCGTTCTTTCGCTGATATTCATTTCTGCAGCGATCAGCTTACGGTTGCCGTTATGTCTACTGAGTAATTCTTTAATGAAATTAGCTTCGAGCTGATCAAGAGAGTTTGTTTGCGCGGCTTGTTGGCTTGAGCTGGGTATGGTCTCGTTTATAATCTGCCGCTGGACAATGTTGATGTCTTGCTCTTCGATGCTGTGATCAGTGCATAAGCTACTTGCTAAATGCAGGCAATTTTTTAACTCCCTGATATTGCCCGGCCATTGATGTTGTAGCAATTTTGCCAGAGCTTGTTTGCTTATAGAGTAGGTGCAGTCATTCATTTGACCAAACTGCGTTAGCATTGCCGCACATAAGCTGGGAATGTCTTCTCTTCGCTCTCGTAACGGTGGTATTTGAACGGGAAAAACTGACAAGCGATAAAAAAGATCTTCGCGAAACAGCCCGTCGCGAACCATATTCGCCAAATTTCTGTGTGTTGCACAAACCACCCTGACTTTTGCCGTTAATGCAGACGTACCGCCGACACGACGAAATTGTCCGCTTTCAAGTGCGCGTAGCAGTTTGGGTTGTTGTGCAAGCGGCAGTTCACCTATTTCGTCAAGGAAAAGAGTGCCATTGTCCGCCAGTTCAAATAATCCTTTTTTTCCAGATGTTGCCCCGGTAAATGCGCCTTTTTCGTGCCCGAATAATTCACTTTCAAACAAGTTTTCCCCCAGGATGGTGCAGTCCATCACTACAAATTCATTCGCAGCATTTTTAGAATGCCGATGGATGAATTCTGAAGCAAGTTCTTTGCCAGTTCCTGTTTCACCATTCAGTAATACTGGTGCCTGAGTTTGAGCGGCTTGGCTTAGCTTGGTTTGTAATGCCAGAAAAGTAGGTGATGCACCCACCATTGGCGGTGACGTTGTCGTTGATTTTAAGGGGGTTGCCACGCTAATCGACTCGCCAATATAGAGGGCTCCATTTGCATCCAGAAGCGGATAGCCACGGACTCTTAACTGATTTGGTGAATCAGTTAAGCCATCGCTTGGGAATAGGCCGACATAAGGCTCCAGTTTTTCAAATAAACGACTGTGTCGACAGTTGCCGCTATTAGTACAGCATGGCTCGCCAATTTGCCGGTCACGAGAAATACCAAAGCGAATTTCCCAGGCCCGGTTAACAGTAACGACTGTTAAATTCTTATCGATAATAACGAACGGTGAATCATGCGTTTCCAGTAATGATTCAAGGGTAATGGCATTCTTGGGCATAGTTTGTTTGGCTATTTATCAGTGGCGGTTATGGCAGACTGAGTTAGTTATTCTGACACCCTTGTCAATCCTGCTGCCAAGGGTGTCAGGTTAATGCGTTCTATTGTAGGTCAAAATGCTGGTTTTATTGGCTTTACATTCTTGGCACGGGAATTGAATGGTAATTGTTAAATGTTTCATATTTGTGTATGCGACGTAGACGATTTTAATCTTTCTCCAAGGGCAGTAGGAAATTATGAATAAAAATACCATGGGCGCGTTGATTGTCTCTTCGGTCTTATTTTCTGTTAATGTCCAAGCTGTCCCGATTGTTGGTTTATACAACACTGGAGAAGGAATTACAGTCGATAAAACAACTGATACAAATTACCAATTAACAAATGTTTCGGGAAGTTCAATTTACGGTGGCTACGGGGAGGCAGCAGTAGGTTCAGGCTGGCCCATTAGCCCTTGGGTTGCTGATACCAATGTGTCGCATTGGCTAACACCGACTAGCAATCGGGCGGAAAGCTTTAATCCGTTACGTAATGGTTTTTATTTATGGACGCTTGCGTTTGATTTAACGGGATTTGAATTCAGCACTGCCTCACTTACTGGACGGTTTTCGGCGGACAATAATGCTGTTGCTTTTCTAAACGACAACCCAATCGGCATTGCGAGTGACTTCGCTAACTGGTACAGCTTTACAGCTATAAGTGATTACTTCGTTGCTGGCATCAATACACTCGAATTTAGAGTGGCTAACATCAAACGGTCTTCGGGCAATCCCACAGGTTTGCGAGTTGAGTTTACAGATTCAGATGTATTACCTGTACAGGCTGCTAACGCCTCCTCTATGCAAGTGCCTGCCCCGGGCGCATTAGCGTTGATTTCATTAGGGATACTGATGTTTGCCGGGCAAAGAAAAAACCAATTTATAGCTTGAAACTAATTTCATCTCATCATTTTCATTAAATTAAGGCAGGGTAGTATGAAAAACTTTATAAGAAACGCGTTGATTATTGGCTGTATAACATTGGTGGCTACAACGGCTCAGGCGAGTGCAATTAATGGGTTGGTTAATACTGGTAGCGGCATTACAACAGATAAAGCCACAGACTTTCATTACAAGTTAACTGATGGGGAAGGAAACTCAATTTATGGTGGTTATGGTGAAGCCGCTGTGGGTTCGGGTTGGCCGATCAGCCCCTGGCTTGCTGACAACGATACGTCGCATTGGTTAACGCCTTCTGATAACCGGACGCAGAGTTATGATTCTTCGCGCAACGGTTCATATTTATGGACACTAGAGTTTGATTTATCCGGGTTTAATGCCAGTACAGCCTCTTTTACCGGACGATTTTCAGCCGATAATAATGCGACTGCATATTTCAACGGCGAGATTATCGGCTCAGCGGCTGGATTTAGTCAGTGGTATGACTTTGC
>JAQTQN010000080.1:0-1179 GCA_028712225.1 Methylobacter sp. | reverse complement strand
GCACGATCCTGAATTTTTTCGCATTCCAGTAAAGCCGGCAGATTGCGTGCCACGCCCGATAAAACACTATCTTCTGGTGTTGCGCTGCTTTTACTTTGTCGTTCGTTGGCTTTGATTTGTTCCCAGGCTTGGTGCCGTTCTTCATCGCTGTTAAAAACAGCGTCAGCAAAGACATGAGGATGCCTGCGAATCAGCTTATCGCTGATACTTTCGGCAATTTGTTCAAAATTAAACAGGCCGCGTTCGTCGGCAATTTGGGCATGGAACACCACTTGCAGCAATAAATCGCCCAGTTCCGAGCGCAAATCATCTAAATCATTGCGCTCGATGGCATCAATAACTTCATACGATTCTTCAATTAGATAGGGAATCAGGCTGGTGAAATCCTGTTTAACATCCCATGCGCAGCCGTGATCTGGATCTCGAAGTTGCGCCATGATGGCTAACAATTTTTGGGTATTTTTTAACATGGAATTTTAGTTTTGTTGATCGAGCATCAAAGTCGGGCCGTAATTATGCAGGACAGACTTGTGGATGTCGAAAATGTCTAGCCCTGTATCCTGTTTGTTACAAGAGGAGAGGGATGTGAGGGTACATAAAAAAACGGCGGCCTAAGGCCGCCGAATAGCAGGATTGTCGTTAACGCTAATAAACAGCGCTACCGTTTTTAATCCGACGCACAGTGTTAACGAGATGATCTATCTCATCATACGTGTTGTAAAACGCTAATGAAGGTCGGACAGTGCTTTCCAAGCCAAAACGACGCAAGATAGGTTGGGCGCAGTGGTGGCCGGTACGTACCGCAATACCGACTTTATTTAACGCAACACCAATATCTTGATTGCTGTGACCGGCAAGAACGAATGACAACACGCTGGTTTTATCCGGTGCCGTGCCAATCAGGCGTAGGCCGGATATGCTTTGCAGCTTATCCATCGCATATACCAAAAGTTCATGCTCATAACGGGCAATGTTATCGATACCAACATGTTCAACATATTCTAAAGCCGCGCCCAGGCCGACAGCATCGGCAATATTACCGGTACCGGCTTCAAAGCGGGCCGGAGCAGGTTGATAGACGGTTTTTTCAAATGTCACATCTGCAATCATATTGCCGCCGCCTTGCCAAGGTGGCATGCCTTCAAGCAGCTCTGGTTTGCCATACACGGCACCAATTCC
>JAQTQN010000079.1 GCA_028712225.1 Methylobacter sp. | reverse complement strand
TTGCTGTCAAGTGTACAAGTTAATAGCGTGTTATCGACATCATTGGCGCGAGCGATAAATTCACCTTGTGGCCCTGCGATAAAACTATTGCCCCAAAATTGAATTCCAGTGTCGGAGTCAGGTGCTTTTTCATAGTCTATACGGTTACAGGAAATAACCGGGATACCGTTGGCAACGGCATGAGCACGTTGTACTGTTACCCAGGCATCCAGTTGGCGTTGTTGTTCTTCTTTGGAATCTTGCGGGTCCCAGCCGATCGCTGTGGGATAAATCAAAATTTCCGCACCGGCCAGCGCCATCAAGCGCGCGGCCTCCGGAAACCACTGATCCCAGCAAATCAGTACGCCCAGTTTGCCGATTGAGGTTGTTATAGGCGTAAATCCTAAGTCTCCGGGCGTGAAATAATATTTTTCATAAAATCCTGGATCATCAGGAATGTGCATTTTTCGGTATTTACCGGCGATGCTGCCATCTTTGTCGAATACTACGGCTGTGTTGTGATAAAGCCCCGGTGCTCTTTTTTCGAAGATGGTGGAGACGATCACAATGCCCAGTTGTCTGGCGACGTTGCTCAAAATTTCTGTGGTTGGCCCTGGAATCGATTGCGCTAGATTAAAGTGCTGATGATCTTCGTTTTGGCAAAAATAGGGGCCTAAATGCAGCTCGGGCAATACTACCAAATCAGCATCGGCCGCCGCGGCTTCATGGATTTTGGCGATAGAGAAATCGAGATTGCTTTGCCGGTCTTTGTCGCAGGGTTGTTGGACGGCAGTAACGATGAGATTGCTTTTCATATTTAAGAATCCAGTTAATTTTCAATAGCGATATTTTATAACAGCTTGGCTTAGCTTTTGAGTATTCAGTCAACAAGTTTGGTGTTTTTGGTCAAATACACGCGGCAAGCTGGGTTTTGCCTGTTTGCTTGTTATAATGACCGCAATTTGTAAACGTAACAGTTCTGGTCGAGAAATTTCATGATTCAAGGTAGTATCGTAGCGTTAGTGACACCGATGGATGCAAGCGGTGCTGTTGACAAGGAAAGTTTAAAAAAATTGCTGGAATTTCATATCGAGCAGGGCACCGATGCGATTGTGGCGGTAGGCACAACCGGCGAGTCGGCAACCTTGGATGAAGACGAGCATTGTGATGTCATCAAAACCGTTGTTGATGTGGTTGCCGGTAGAATCCCGGTGATTGCCGGCACCGGCGCCAATGCAACGTCTGAAGCCATCAATTTAACTCGAAAAGCTAAGCAGGCTGGTGCGGATGCCTGTTTGATCGTAACGCCTTATTACAACAAGCCGACCCAAGAAGGTTTGTACCTGCACTATAAAGCGATTGCTGAAGCGGTTGATATTCCGCAGATTTTATATAACGTTCCGGGCCGAACCGCCTGCGATATGTTGCCCGATACCGTTGGCAGGTTATCGCATATCGATAATATTGTCGGCATTAAAGACGCGACCGGTGATTTGTCCAGGGTGCAGAAGTTCCGTGATTTGACCGACGCCGACTTTGCGCTATACAGCGGGGACGATGCCACTAGCCGGGAGTTTTGCTTGCTGGGCGGGCACGGCACAATTACGGTTACCGGCAATGTCGCGCCGCGTTTAGTGCATGAAATGATCGTTGCGGCAATTAACGGTGACAGTGCGACAGCCTTGGCTATAGATACAAAATTACAAGCATTACACAAAGATTTGTTTATTCAATCCAACCCTATCCCGGTTAAGTGGGCAGTGGCTGAAATGGGCTTGATTTCAAAAGGGATTCGATTGCCGTTAACTTGGCTGACGGAGGATTGCTTTGATGTCGTGCGCAGTGCGATGCGTAAAGCGGAAGTTATTTGATGTCAATTATGAAGCGCAAGCTGTTATCTCGGATTTTCATATTTGTCATGCTGATTTCTTTGTCGGCCTGCAGTTATGTGCAATCGTTATTTCCCGATAAAGAAAGGGATTATCAATTCACTACGGAAATTCCATCACTGGTTTTACCGCCTGATTTGAATCGCTCAGCTAATGCAGCTGCGGCAGCATCCGCTCCAGCTAAAGTACCTGTGGCTGAAGTTGTTGCTGAGGGATCAGCTACTACAGAGGCGGAGATTTTTCCGGCTAATGAGCCCGCCGAGGCGGAGCCGTCTGTTGATCAAAAAACTATTCAAGTCGAATTGATTAAGTCTGAGCAAGGTGAAAACCGGTTGCGTATCGGGGCGCCGGTAGCACAAGCCTGGCGTATTGTCGGTAAGGCTTTGAGTCGCAAAGCCATGGAAGTTACTCAGCGAACTCAAGCAGAAAACTCGTTTGTTGTGCAATACAATCCCAATGAAGAAAAGGTCGAGGATGACTCTATTTGGGATGAATTGAAGTTTATGTTTGGCGGATTTGAACCCGGCGATAAAGAATACGTTATTGAGCTACAAGATATTGACGAGCAAGTGACTGAAGTTTTAGTTACAGACAAAGAAAAGCAATCCAGCGCGGGCGATGGCGCTGGATTAAGTTTGCTGACATTAATCAAAGATGCCATCAAGTCTGATTTGGCCGGTAAATAATTATCGGCAATTGGCATTTAAGTGCGGGGTTTGTTATTTTTACAAGCTACCTCGGCAGTAACCAAAGTACACGGGCCTTAAGCCATTTACCTGATAGCCTGATTGCAATTTGTGTTTCGCGATAGGCATTAAATTCACATAATATTTGTTTCACACATGTTAAAACTATCTGGCCCTTCCGCATTATCTGATTTCCGCATTAATAAACTTTTGTCTGAGTTGCAGCTCGTTGAACCTGCCATTAAAACTGTCTCGGTTCGGTTTATACACTTTGTAGATCTTATTGGTGAACTTGATGAGAACCAAACGACAATACTGAATCGTTTGCTTGCTTATGGCAGCGAGCAAGCTGTGGTTGAGACAACAGGAATACAGTTTTTAGTTGTGCCTAGGGCGGGCACTATTTCTCCTTGGTCCAGTAAAGCGACAGAAATTGCTCAGCGTTGTGGATTAACGCAAATCAAGCGCCTTGAACGAGGTACTGAATATTCGCTGGTAGTGGATAGTTCGTTGTCAGATGAAGTCAAAAACCGGTTGACGGCATTGCTACATGATCGGATGACGCAAACGGTTGTCGAGGCTGGAGTTGAGCCGGATATGTTTGCTCAGCATGAACCGCAGCCATTACTAACAGTTGATGTGATGGCGCAGGGCCGTGAGGCGTTGGTTAATGCTAATGCTCAACTCGGTTTGGCATTATCGGCTGATGAAATCGATTATTTGACGGATAGTTTTCAAAAATTGGGTCGCAATCCTACCGATGTCGAACTAATGATGTTTGCTCAAGCAAATTCAGAACATTGTCGCCACAAAATATTTAATGCCAGCTGGACTATCGACGGTATCGAACAAGCACAAACCCTGTTTGGCATGATCCGCAATACCGCACAGCAAAGCCCGCAAGGTATTTTGTCTGCATATAATGACAACGCCTCGGTTATTGAGGGCTCTGCAGCGAAAGTGTTTGTTCGCAATGCCCAGACCGGCATCTACGATTATGTGCAAGAAGATGCGCATATCTTGATGAAAGTGGAAACCCATAACCATCCGACGGCAATCTCTCCGTATCCCGGTGCAGCTACTGGCTCCGGCGGAGAAATTCGTGACGAAGGCGCTACCGGTCGAGGTTCTGCGCCGAAAGCCGGATTAACCGGATTCTCGGTGTCGCATTTAAAAATCCCCGGATTTTCTCAACCTTGGGAAGCGGACAATGGTAAGCCGGGGCGTATTGCCTCCGCGCTGGATATTATGCTGCAAGGTCCACTGGGCGGCGCGGCATTCAATAACGAATTTGGCAGGCCAAATCTGACCGGCTATTTCAGAAGCTTCGAACAACCCGCGCCGGGTGGCAATCAGCTCGAATTTCGAGGCTATCATAAACCGATCATGATTGCCGGTGGCGTGGGTAATATTCGCCCGATGCTGGTTAAAAAGCAGCCCATTCCCGCAGGCTCACTGATTATTATTCTTGGCGGTCCTGCCATGTTGATTGGCTTGGGCGGCGGTGCGGCTTCTTCACAAGCGTCAGGCGCAGGTTCCGAAGATCTCGATTTTGCTTCCGTACAGCGCGAAAACCCAGAAATGGAGCGCCGTTGCCAAGAAGTTATCAATCATTGTAATGCCATGGGTGAAAACACGCCGATTGTGTCTATTCATGATATTGGCGCTGGCGGCTTGTCTAATGCGGTGCCGGAAATTATCCATGATTGCGACCGTGGCGGCCGCTTTGAATTACGTAATGTACATAACGCCGATCTAGGTATGTCACCAATGCAAATTTGGTGCAATGAAGCCCAAGAGCGTTATGTAGTAGCTATCAAGCCTGAATCTCTGCCGCTGTTTGAAGGGTTTTGTGAGCGCGAGCATTGTCTTTTTGCGGTTATCGGTGAAGCGACTGAAGATGAGCATTTACTGCTAAGCGATGCTTTGCTTGTCGATAAACCGGTCGATATTCCTATGTCGGTGTTATTCGGCAAATCCCCCAAATTACATCGTCAAGTTGAGCATCTGAAGCCTGAATTACAGTCATTAGATTTAAGCGCCGTCGATTTGGCCGAAGCGATTAAGCGCGTGTTGTCATTTCCTGCGGTAGCCGATAAGAGCTTTTTGATTCACATAGGCGATCGTTCGGTGACTGGTTTAGTGGCGCGTGATCAAATGATTGGGCCTTGGCAAGTGCCGGTGGCTGACGTAGCGGTGACCGCTTCAGGTTTTTATGCATTGACCGGCGAAGCCATGGCAATGGGTGAACGTACGCCACTTGCGGTCATTGACGCCCCAGCCTCAGGACGCATGGCAATAGGCGAGGCGCTAACTAATTTGGCCGCAGCATCGATAGATTCGCTGAAAAAAATCAAACTATCGGCTAACTGGATGGCCGCTGCAGGATTTCCCGGCGAAGACGCCGCATTGTTTGATACCGTTAAAGCGGTAGGAATGGAGCTTTGCCCCACCTTGGGTATTGCGATTCCAGTCGGCAAAGATTCGTTATCGATGAAAACCGTTTGGCACGATGGCGATGCTGAAAAAGTCATGACGGCGCCGTTGTCGTTGATTATTACCGCATTTGCGCCGGTGAGCGACATTAGCAAAACACTAACGCCACAATTGCAGCGCGTAGAGGATGAAGATAGTTCGCTGATGTTGATTGACTTGGGCGCAGGAAAGCAGCGCTTGGGCGGCTCGGTGCTGGCGCAAGTCTATAACCAGTTAGGTAATGACAGTCCGGACTTAGATCAACCCGAATTATTGAAAGCATTTTTTGATGCCATTCAAACGCTAAATAGCGAAGGGCGGTTGCTGGCTTATCATGATCGCTCGGATGGCGGGTTATTGGCGACAGTAGCAGAGATGATGTTTGCCAGCCGCTTAGGCGTGGTTTTAAATATGGATAACTGGGCTACCGATGTACTCGAGTCATTATTTAATGAGGAACTCGGGGCAGTATTTCAGGTGCGTCAAAGTGACAGCAAGGCCGTTGTCGAATTATTAACCCATCTCGGCTTAATCGATTGTGTGCATTTGGTTGGAAAAGTAGTTGATGCGGATCAGCAGTTGATTATTCGTCAGGCAGGCGAAGTGATTTATTCTGCAAGCCGAGCGCAATTGCAAAGCTATTGGTCGGAAGTCAGTTACAGAATGCAAGCATTGCGCGACAATCCTGAATGCGCCAAGCAACAATTTGACCGAATTGCCGATGATGAAGATCCGGGGCTCAATGCCGTGCTCACGTTTAGCTTGAATGAAGATGTTGCCGCACCCTTTATATTAACTGCGGCCAGCAAGCCTAAAGTTGCTATTTTGCGGGAACAGGGCGTTAACGGGCATGTGGAAATGGCGGCAGCGTTTGATCGGGCCGGATTTAGCAGTGTAGATGTTCACATGAGTGACATTATTGCCGGTCGAGTTAGTTTGCAGGATTTTACCGGGCTTGCTGCTTGTGGCGGTTTTTCTTACGGGGATGTCTTAGGCGCAGGTGGTGGTTGGGCCAAGTCAATTTTGTTTAATGCCCGAGCCAGAGATGAATTTGCAGCATTTTTTCAGCGCCAAGATACTTTCGGATTGGGCGTTTGCAATGGTTGTCAAATGATGTCCGGATTAAAAGAATTGATTCCTGGTACAGAGCTTTGGCCGCGATTTATGCGTAATAATTCTGAACAGTTTGAGGCTAGGGTTGCGCTTGTTGAAGTGCAAAAATCACCTTCTATTTTGTTTGCCGGTATGGAAGGATCGCGTATGCCGGTGGTCGTAGCTCATGGTGAAGGCCGAGCAGAGTTTGCAAGTGATCCCGCACAGGTTTTGGAGCAGCAAACTGTGGCATTGTGCTATGTCGATAACTTTGGTGAATTGACGACAGATTTTCCTGTCAATCCAAATGGCTCACCTTTTGGTATTACGGGTTTAACCAATTCAGATGGTCGTTTTACGATAATGATGCCCCATCCTGAACGCTGCATCAGGACATTGCAAAATTCTTGGCATCCTGATGATTGGGGCGAGTATGGACCATGGATGCGTTTATTCAGAAATGCCCGGGTTTGGGTGGGCTAGAATAAGAGACAGACATTTATTGGCATTGGACTGAGGCTATTCGAATGGACGAAAAAACTAAGTTTCTAGCTATTAATGGCGCTATTCTCGCCGCGATTTTAGTCTTAATGTTGTTTCCTGATGTGCTGTTTGGGTTGTTCTTTGAGCTGTTACATTTGCTGTTAGAATTTGCACACATCTTGTTTGAGTTTGTGGAATCTACGTTAGATCATTTGGTTGAGCACCTGTTTGAAACTGACCTACACGCGACGCAAGTCGTCGTGTTTTACATCATAATGTCGGTAGCGTTTTTTGGTATTGCTGGCTTGTGGCAAGCATTACGTCGCGCTTGTATTCGAGGTAAAGATAATCTGTTTGCCTTTTGGGCGTGGGAAAAGTCGACGTGTTCTATTTATTGGCTTGGGCTGACAGTAGTTCAAAAAATCAGCTTGTTTCTAACCTTAGCCATTGGATTATATGTAGCCTCTTTTTTCTTGTTTTGACTTAGGCGAATGCCTGAATTTGTGCCCGAAACCAAGCCGTGTTGGGTTCGGGCAGTGTCGCAGTAATTGATGATATAGCGGATCAATTGCTGGATTAAGCTCAATATCCCCCCATTCCATTCCCCAAATACGAACCTGCCGCAGCCCCTAAACCGGCGGCAATCGGGTCGCCGCTGCCTAATTCATAGCCCAATACACCTCCGATAACGCCACCTGCCAATCCCTGATGCGAGCGTGGATCTTGGTAATTTGAGTAACGTGGGGGCGGCGCATAATATTGCGGTGCCGGTTGGTAATACACCGGTGGTGGGGGTGCGTAATATACCTGTGGTTGTGGGTAGTAAATTACTTGAGGTTGTGAATAAAAACCGCCGTGGTGTCCATGATGACCGTGGTGGTGACCATGATGACCTCCGTGCTCGCCCCAGCCATCGGCAAAGGCAACAGACGAACTAAGTAAAGCGAACGTCGCCAAAGGAATTAATAACAACTTTTTCATAAGAGTTTTCTCACTAAGTTGATTGAATAAATTAACGTTGTCCCGCAATGCCATTACCTAAGTAAGAGCCTGCCGCAGCACCCAAACCAGTAGCAACCGGATTGCCGTTGCCAAGCTCATAACCTAATACACTGCCTACTACACCACCCGCCAGCCCTTGATGTGATCGTGGGTCTTGATAAGTTGGGCGAGGTGCTTGTTGCGGGTAATAGTTCGGTGCGGGTTGTGGGTAATAATCTGCATGTTCCTCCTGATGATGCCCATGATGTTTATGGTGTCCTTTACCGTGACCTCCAGAGGCGTAGACGGTGGATGTGGAAAAGCCCGCAATAGCTACAAGTTGTATCAATAAAAGTAAGTTTTTCATTAAAGTTCCCTTTGTTAATTAATAGTTTTAAATCATTCAGGCTCATTAGCTGATCGATTTGTGCAGATAGTATGCTGACCATCCTGAATGGATACTTAATCAAATTAGATTGTTTGCCGACTAATTGTGAGTTTTGTGATGCAGTTGGTGGATAAGCATTAAGATTTGATTAATACGCTGCGACGACAGCAATTTGATTACATCAGGCTCGTCAAATCGCCAATCATGCGTGGCGTCGATTATAATGTCCGGCTGGTTCACACTACTAAAAATGGCATAGCAATAAATGGAACAATTTATCCCCGGTCAACGCTGGATTAGCAATACCGAGTCAGAGCTTGGACTTGGACTTATTCTGGAAGTCAGTTTTAATCGCGTAACAGTGCTTTATTTGGCCAGTGACGAAAGGCGCATGTACGCTCAAGACAATGCACCGTTAACTCGCGTCAGGTTTTCAGAGGGTGACGTGGTCGAGTCGATGGATGAAGAAAAAATAACTGTTACTCGTGTTATTGAGCAAGATGGCTTGCTGACTTACGTGGGTAAGACCAGTGACGATGAAGAATTGGAGCTGGAAGAAGTTGAGCTAAATCATCATATTCAGTTTAACAAACCCCAAGATCGATTGTTGATAGGTCAAACCGATCCCAGTGCTTGGTTTTTGCTGCGTTATCAGACCTGGGGCAGGTTACAACAACACCAACAATCGCCGGTTAAAGGTTTGCTAGGTGGACGGACATCACTTATACCTCATCAGTTATTTATTGCCCATGAATCCGCAAATCGCTTGGCACCGCGCATTATGCTGGCCGACGAAGTAGGCTTGGGCAAAACCATTGAAGCGGGTTTGATTTTACATCACCGGTTAATCAATGGCTTAAGCAAGCGTGTTTTGATTATCGTGCCGGAAAGTTTACTGCATCAATGGTTAGTGGAAATGCTCAGACGGTTTAATCTGCGTTTTAGTATTTTCGACGAAGCTCGCTGTCTTGAAGAGCTGGGCGATGACAGCATATTGGCAGGCGCTCAGGAATATGATGACGAAGAAAGCAGTCGCACACGGCAACGAAATCCTTTTTTAAATGAGCAATTGATACTTTGTAGCCAGGGTTTTTTTGCCGGTTATCCGAAACGCCAACAGCAAGCCGTGCAGGCAGGTTGGGACATGGTAGTGGTTGATGAGGCGCATCATTTGGAATGGAGTGAAGATGCCCCGAGCACCGAATACTTGTTTGTCGAGCAACTAGGGCAGACGTCGCCCAGCTTGATATTGTTAACGGCCACGCCGGAACAGTTAGGAAAAGAAAGTCATTTTGCGCAGCTCAGGTTGCTTGATCCTGACCGTTTTTACAACTTTGCAGCCTTTGTCGAAGAAGAGCGCCAGTTCGAGCCCGTCGCCAACGCAGCTAAAGTCTTGCTTGCGAATGAACCGCTTGATCAAGAAACGAGAGAAAATTTAACTCGCTTGCTTAAGCATGACAACGTCGATAGTTTGTTGAAAAACCTTGATGATGCTGAAAAATCAGCCGCTGCGCGTGCGGCCTTGATTACGGTATTACTTGATCATCACGGCACCGGACGTATTTTATTCAGAAACTCCCGGCAAACGGTACAGGGCTTTCCTGAGCGCGAACTGCACGGCGTTGCGTTGGATGATTACTTACCAACCGCGCCCGCTTTGCAACAAGAAGACCCACGCTACTTGTGGTTGGTTGATCAAGTTAAAAAATTGGCCGGGCAAAAAGCGTTGTTAATCTGCAAGCAAGCGCAAACTGCGATTGATTTGGAACAGACACTAAAAAACCGGGCCGGTATTGCTTCAGCCGTGTTTCATGAAGGAATGTCGATCATCGAACGGGATCGTGCCGCGGCTTATTTTGCGGACCAAGAGAGCTCAGCTCGATTGTTGATCTGTTCTGAAATCGGCAGTGAAGGCAGAAACTTTCAGTTTGTACATCACTTGATTTTGTGGGATTTACCGTCTAATCCGGATTTATTGCAACAACGTATCGGGCGTCTTGATCGTATCGGCCAAAAGCACATCATCCAAATTCATGTACCTTATCTCAGCAATAGCATGCAGGGCTTGCTGTATCGCTGGTATAACGAAGGGCTAAATGCTTTCAGGTGTAACAGCTCTTCTGCGCAACGGGTCGCAGACATTCTGCATGATGAACTAGTCGACATGCTTGAAGCAGACAAGGCCGCAGATATTGATGCGTTTATTGAGAAAACCCGCGGACTCAGCGTTGAACTTGAGCAGCAAATGCACAATGGGCGGGATCAATTATTGGAGCTAAATTCGTGCCGTAAAGAATTGGCTGATGATCTGATTGACCAACTGAATACCTTTGAAAAGGAAGGTGTGCTTTGGCCATATATGGAAGATTTGTTTGAGTGTTACGGTGTTGAGACGGAATTTCATTCGCCGGACTGCTTTATTATTCGGCCCGGCGATCACTTGCGGATTTCGCATTTCCCTGGCTTGGACGAAGACGGCATGACCATCACCGTCAATCGGCAAATTGCCCTGGAACGTGAAGAGTTCCAATTCTTGACGTGGGAACATCCGGTAGTGACGGCATCAATGGATTTAGTATTATCCAGCGAAACCGGCAATGCAGCGATTAGTGTGGTAAAGCATGAGCAGCTCAGGCCGGGGCAGTTTTTGTTGGAGTGCTTATATATTGTTGAATGCAGTGCGCCTGCTGAATTACAAATTGGCCGGTTTTTGCCGGCCACACCGATTCGCATCTTGATTGATCAACATAAGAAAGATTTGACCGATACGGTCGAACATCGTGATTTAATCGAACCCGGTATCAAGTTTGATAAACAAAAAATCACGGCCTTTTTGGGGACTCAGCGCTCACATGTGGCGTCGATGTTGTCGATTGCTGAACAAAAAGCCAAGGCTGACATGCAAGTGCTGATTGCTGATGCCACCACGGCCATGCTGGAATCACTAAGCACGGAAATAAAACGCTTGGTCAGGCTGCAAAAAGTTAATCCCAGTATTAAAACCGAAGAAATTGAGCAACTTAAAGACGTTGCTATGTTAGCGCATGAAAACATCCAGGCCGCGCAGTTAAGGCTGGATGCAGTGCGCTTTATTATTACCAGTTGAGATTCGCATCATGTTGCAAATAGGCAAGATCAACACCCTGAAAATAGTCAAAATACAGGCCAGTCAACTCTACCTTGGCAACGAGGCGTCGAATAAAGTGTTGCTGGTAGATAAAAGGCCGCCGCAAAACTGCCAATTGGGTGATGCGCTAGACGTGTTCGTTTATGTCGATTCGGAAGGACATTTGGCGGCAACGTCGACCGTGCCTTTGGCGCAAGTAGACGATATAGCCTGGCTGAAAGTAGTGTCGCTCAATTATGTGGGAGCATTTTTGGACTGGGGGCTGCCGAAGGATTTGTTAGTGCCGTTTAGCGAGCAGCATCACGAAATGGAAGTGGGCAAATCGTACCTGGTTAAAGTCTTTTTGGATGAGCAAAACCGTATTGCTGCGACTACTAAAATTGATCGTTACCTCAGTGACGAATCGGTTTATTTCAAAGCCGGTGAGAAGGTATCGTTAATTATTGCCGATAAGACCGATTTGGGTGTTAAAGCCATTATCAACAATACTCACTGGGGTATGTTGTATCAAAACGAGCTGTTCCAGCCGGTCAAAAAAGG
>JAQTQN010000298.1 GCA_028712225.1 Methylobacter sp. | reverse complement strand
TAAGAAAAAAATAAGCAGTGATTTTCTTATAAAAGCTTACTGCAAGGGACGTGGCGCACCTGCGGCACTAGCTGACTTTAAAGAAACTATTGCTGATAGCATATTTTTATACAACAAACCCATGGCACGTTATGTGCTGATTAAACTCGATGAAATGGCCCATAGCAGGGAATACAAGCCAGACTTTTGGGCGAGAAATGATGACGGAAAGTATGTTTGGACTGTTGAGCATATATTCCCGCAAGGTGAAAAAATTCCTAAACATTGGGTCGATATGATTGCCAATGGCGATAGTAACAAGGCTCTAGAAATTCAGGAGGAATGGGTTCACTGTCTTGGAAATTTAACATTAAGTGGTTATAACTCTCGCCTTTCGAATCAAAGCTTTGATCGTAAACAATCTAAAGCAGAAGTCACAACTTCAGGACATAAGATTAATATCGGTTACAAAAATGGACTTTTTCTAAATAAACTTCAATTTAAGTTTAATCGTCAGAATACCTCGCTTGCAGACATATCCAGCTGGACTCTGCCTTCCATAAAAAATCGAAATAATAAAATGGTTGAATTAATTTGTGAGCAATATCGTTTTGATCACGAAGACGAATTAGTTACGGAGTAACTGAGCGTGGGACTAAAGAGTTTTGATTGGAAATACAGCTATAAAACATCCCAAGTCCGAGCGCCAGAAGATTCTCAGTTAGACATCTTACGTGAATTTTATATACCGCTGCTTCAGCGCATCACCCGTTATGATCGTGTTGCGGGGTATTTCCGGTCGTCTTCTTTGGCGTTGGCCAGTCGGGGAATGACTTCTTTCGTCAATCGTGATGGAAAAATGCGCTTGATTGCCGGAGTTGATATGACGCCTGAAGATGTGCAGGCAGTCATAGATGGTCAACACTCAAGGCTCGAAAGCCATTTAACTAAGGAACTATCAACCAAAGTTGATTGGCCGGAAGAGGCTGAGCGTGGCGTTGAATTGCTTTCCTGGATGGTTAGACATGGCTATCTTGAAATCAAAGTCGCATTAAGAAAACATGCTCAAACTGGTCAAAGTATTCCATTAGACTCAAGCGAGGATGGCTACGTCCACGAAAAATGGGCTATAGGCCATGATGAAGCAGGTGAAACCCTTTATGCCAGTGGATCTTGGAATGAGTCCGAAACTGCGCTTAAACGCAATGCCGAAAACATTGATGTCGATTGTTCCTGGCAAGGGAACAAAGAACGATTGAAGATTGCCGATGCCGTCCGATCATTTGAGGCGCTTTGGAAAAATGAACACCCCGCATTCATCGTTAAAGATTTACCTACTGCGGTAAAAGAAAAGCTACTGAAATTTTCCGATAGCATTACGGTTCCGGTTGAGATCGATAATCGTCCTGCACAAGCAACTTTACCTGTTTTATCTATACAGGAGGCTCTGCGTTTTGCAGCTATTAAATATGCGCCCTTAATGCCTAGTGGTGAATATGTCGGTATGTATACAGCACCGGTTGAGCCTTGGCCGCATCAGGAAGTAGTGGCACGCCGCATCATCGAAAATTATCCTGCAACACATCTTTTGTGCGACGAGGTCGGTTTGGGGAAAACCATCGAGGCCGGTCTTGCGTTTAGATCGTTATATTTATCGAAACGAGCCAAACGGATTCTGATTGCTTCACCAGCCAGCTTAACAAGGCAGTGGCAACGCGAAATGGCCAGTAAATTTTATTTGCCGTTTGATCGGGTTACGGCATCACCGACTATCTGTCGGGAATCTATCTTTCCTATCGAAGAAAAGACCCCATTGGGGAATTTATATGACCCAAATCTCTCGATTATTTCCACCGGCCTTATGGCGCGAAGTACAAGGCGCAAACTCCTTAAGCAAGCACAGACATTCGATATTGCCTTGGTTGACGAGGCGCATTATGCCCGTCGTTCAAACTCGACAAAAGGTTGCCGGGGTTATCCACGTTTTAATCAGCTCTACCAAACAGTATCGGAATACTTGAGGGGAAATTGTCGCTCTCTTTTGTTAGCGACTGCGACACCTATGCAGCTTGATCCGGTTGAAGTCAGTGATCTGATTCGCTTGAGTAATAGAGTCGGCGCTTTCCAGTTTGATCCGTCTTTAACGCTTTTATATTACCGCTTGGTTGGCACGATTTCGACAGGTCAATCATTAAAACCCGAGGAATGGGATTTGATGCGTCATGCAGTAACAAGCATTGAACATTTGGACCCTAGGCTATGGGCTTATCTGAATGAGGTGGTAATTGATCCCGTCAATAAAATTTGTTTGCAGCAATGGCTCAGTCGCGGGATTGCGCCTATGCCATTTGAATTAGCTGCGTTTGCGCGGTTGCTATTTGCGGCAGCACCTTTATCAAGAGTAATGCAAAGGCACACGCGTGATTTGCTCAAGATTTATCGGAAAAAAGGTAAATTGAGTGCCAATCTCGCGGATCGCAATGTCATTCCAACGCCTAGAATTGTTTTCACTGCACAAGAATCCAGAGTTGATAATTTGCTCGGTGAGTACTGTAAAGGCTTAAGGGAGCAATTATTGGCTAATGGCTTAAATGAATCCGGCCAGGTAGCTCTTGGATTTTATTTAAGTTTTTTGCGGCTGCGATTCGCATCTAGTTTGTCCGCTTTGAAATTGACACTCACTCGACGTAAGGCCAAAGTCGAAACAACTTTGATTCATCATCTTAAAGATGCCAATGATCCAGAAGACTTAGATGAATTAGAAGACCTTTTGCTTGATGGCAACGAAGACGACGCCCAGGCAATCGAGGTTATGCTTAACAACAGAACCCCACATGACTTGCGATGGGAAAGGACACAACTTGATTCATTACTTGGAGAGCTTCAGGATATTTATGAGGATTCCAATAAATTTATTGCTCTGTTAACTCTACTCAAGAGAAGACAAAGTG
>JAQTQN010000297.1 GCA_028712225.1 Methylobacter sp. | reverse complement strand
GTTCTTGCCCACAGCGGCTGGCGATTAAAACTAAACGGCAAATCTTCGCTAGTAACGGGGCCTTCTCGTTCATCCACCATTTTCACATAGCCACCGAGTGGAATGGCCGATAATACATACTCAGTGGACTGATTATTTTTTTGTTTAGACCACAGAACCTTGCCAAAACCAATGGAAAACCTGAGCACTTTCACACCGACTTTACGCGCCACCCAGAAATGCCCAAATTCATGAAACGCGACCAGAATGCCAACAGCAACGATGAAATAAAACAGGGTGTGAAGGGTTTCCATTAGTACGTCAGCTCTGCAACAATCTCGGTAGATACAACTCTGGCTTGTTGATCAGTGGACAAAATAATATCCAGCGTATCAGCGGGGGTTGCTGAAAACTTATTCATTGTTCGTTCAATAATTACAGGGATATCGGTAAAGCGAACACGTTCATTTAAAAAAGCATCAACCGCTATTTCATTAGCTGCATTTAAAACAGTAGGCATAATACCGCCTGAGGCTATTGCCTCATAAGCCAAACGCAAACAAGGGAATCGTTGGAGATTAGGTTGCTCAAAATCCATGCGTGCCACATCAAAAATATTCAGCGGCTCAACCCCTGAATCAAAGCGGTCTGGCCAAGCCATCGCATGAGCGATAGGCACTCGCATATCAGGATTACCCATTTGCGCCAATACAGTGCCATCGACATAATCGACCATTGAATGAATAACGCTTTGCGGGTGGATCACCACCTGAATTTGCTCAGGCAACATGTTAAATAACAAGCAGGCTTCAATCATTTCTAAGCCTTTATTCATCATAGTTGCCGAATCAACGGAAATTTTCTTACCCATATCCCAGTTAGGATGAGCAACCGCTTGGGCTGGCGTAACATTGACCATTTGCTCAATCGGCATTTCACGAAATGGTCCGCCTGAAGCTGTCAATAAAATACGTCTGGCTGTTTTTGCCTGGGCGCCAGTCCTGTAACCGGCCGGCATACACTGAAATATGGCGTTGTGCTCACTATCAATCGGCAATAAATCAGCCCCTGAATCTGTCACAGCCTTGAGGAATATTGCACCAGACATCACCAATGCTTCTTTATTAGCCAACAGAATGGTTTTTCCGGCCTTTGCAGCCGCCAATGTTGGTAACAATCCTGCAGCACCAACAATAGCCGCCATCACAGAATCAACTTCATCCAACGTGGCAACTTGCTCCAATGCGGCCGCGCCAGTTAGCACTTTTATGTCTGCAATTGGCGAATTAGCTAATTTAGCATCAAATGCCTTGGCTTTGTCTCCATCAACCACCACTACAATTTTAGGGCGGTGTTGCAAACATTGCTCATATAACAAATCGATATTGTTATTAGCAGTTAACGCAATAACGTTGTAGAGATCGGCATGTCTTGCAACTACATCTAAAGTACTGACCCCGATTGAGCCGGTAGCGCCTAATATGCAAAGACCCTTCATGAAACCTGCCTATAAATCAAATATACACCTGCGTAAAACAAGGGTGCTGCCGCCAAAATACTATCGATTCTGTCAAGAATTCCGCCATGGCCTGGTAACAACGCGCCGCTATCTTTAACGCCTCGCTGACGCTTGACAACACTAATAAATAGATCGCCATAAATTGAAATCAACACTGCCAGAACTGACAGCAATACAAAATCAGCTGCAATCATCCAAGTAAAACCATAAATCAAACTTAATACAACAGCACAAAGCACACCCACACTCATAGCCCCATACATGCCTGCAACTGTTTTTCCCGGACTAATTTCCGGCGCAAGCTTGGTCGTACCGTATTTTCTACCTGAGAAATAAGCGGCAATATCTGCTGCCCAAATTAATATGAAAAAATACATTGCCATTTCTGAACCATAAAATGTTCTAAGGCGAGATAAGAACATCCAGGTAGTGATCAAAATAAACCAACCGATCAACGATTTATTACGGGGTTTTAACTCCAGCTTTAAAACACCCTCCGGTGTATTTCGAATTAAGACCATAACTATTATCCAAAATAACACTGCCGGGATAACCAGCCATTCTAATAGTCCAGAATAAATTCTTAGATCAGGAAAATCCCAGCCATCAAGAAAACTACTCACCCCGATCCAATCAGCACTTTTTGCAGATTTGTAAACAGCCTGCACGGACAGTTCTAATGCTTGCGCACTCAGTTCAAGGAACTCTGACCAAAAATGTATCCAGAACATTGGCACAGCTAGCAGTATAAAAAACATCCCTCGCTTAGCCAGTGAATCAATTTTAATTAAGTTACACCACTCCCACGCTGCCACAAAAGTGACGACAGCGAGAAGCAACGAGAAATACGCTGAGGATAAATTAAACACCGCCAAGGCAAGCAATGCGGCAAGAATGGATCCTGTAATAATTCGCTGTATTAACATTGTTCTAATTATTATTAAAGTTATAAAGTAACGGATTTAGTAAGCACTTGTTCACCAGTGTGCCCGAATCGTCTCTGCCGATTTTTAAAGCTCTTTAATGCATCATCTAATGAGGACTGATCAAAATCAGGCCACAGTATGGATGTAAAATACATTTCTGTGTATGCCAACTGCCAAAGCATGAAGTTACTAACCCGTTGCTCGCCACCTGTTCTAATAAAAAGATCTGGTTCGGGCAAATCGGCAAGTGACAGATGCTGATTAATAAGTGCCTCAGTGATTTGATTGGACTGCAATTGACCTGCGGATACTTTTTCTGCCACTGCCTGACAAGCCTGGGTCATATCCCAGCGCCCCCCATAATTAGCAGCAATCACTAATGTTAACGCCGTATTGTTTTGAGTTTGGTTTTCTCCTTCGGACATTTTTTTTTGTAGCTTTTCAGAAAAAGCCTGCCGGTCACCGATAAAACGCAACCTAATATTATTTCGATCGAGTTTGTCTATTTC
>JAQTQN010000296.1 GCA_028712225.1 Methylobacter sp. | reverse complement strand
TGCTCATATTCCAGCTCGTCGAGTTCCTGTTGTGGGAGGTGGTAACGATTTGACATAGGCTGATTATAAACAAATCAGTCAGTTATCGACTACTCCTAAACCTAATTTTGATTTGCGAGGAGTATAATTCGGGTGTTCACCATCCGCGGCCTGATGATGTTGATTCTTGAAACCGGGCTGTCGGGCAGTTCTGGGCTAATGTAATCGAGCCCGGTATTACGGCTGAGCCTGTCCGGTAAGATAGACAGCTTATTAGTCCGAATTTAGGCATTGATGAAAGCCAAAAGCAAGGTCGGGAATGATTGGAAGTGATGGCGGGTAAGTTGAGCCAATCATCAGAACTAGGTTATTTAACTCACTATTTGTAAGGGATATGACCTGTTGATAGTATCTGTTATCGATAACTAATTGATTTTATAGGGTGTTTTTCCTGGCGCTAAACTTGCTTTATCTGTATGGGTTCCGTGTGTTTTTGTGGCAAATGTTTTCCCTCGTTTAAATGAGGCGGGATAAGCCATCGACTGGGCCCATGTGCGTAGCGTGAAGAAAGCGGGCTGGCGGCAACCGGTTCTTGATTGGATGTAATAACGGCCTTCTCAATCTTCTCGTGCGTTTACGATCTATAAACATTCAGCAAAGGACATTTATATGAAGAGTACAAAAAAAGCATTCAGTCGTTACAAATTCATGCTGTCGCTGCTATTAGGCGCTCCGTTATTACTGACAGCGGCAGGCAATGCCTGGGGACATGAAGATGGTAACCGCGATCCCAATCGTCGGTTGAGGGGGAGCTATGGTTTTGCCGCCACCGGATACTTCGGGGCGAATTACGATGCCGCGACTAAAACCACCACTGGAGCGGTTGCCGAACGGGTTGGTGTTTATCATTTCGACGGCAAGGGAAATTGCACGATACACAGTTTGGCCAATAAAGCCGGGCTAGCTGCCGGTGTCCTCCAGGATACCGTGGACTGCACCTATCAGGTAAATGCCGATGGCACCGGAACGCTCGATGCCACATTGGGCGGAAAAACCTTTCTGACGTATTTCGTGTTGGTGAACAGCGACAAAGAATTTATGTTTACCCGCCGCGAAGGCACCGATAATCCTGTCGATCAGGGCGGAGCCTCGTTGATTTTCGCCATCGCCAAAAAACAATAATATCTATATCGTTAGCCAAGCCTTGCAGGACGACCACGGGCACAATCCCATCGTGGGTTTTTCAGTGCTTACCCTCCGGAAAACACAGTTTCCTGGAGGGTAAGCACAATCAATAGGTTGCTCAAGCAGCCCCAATGCAGCAAAACACAATCCGTGTGCTTTCGAGTACACGGATTCAGCAACGAATAATCGGACTGGGAGCGAGGCAATAGCCGACCAGTCGAAGTGCAATTTTTAGAGATTCCCTTATATCAATTCACCGCTCCATCGGTTTATTGACCAACCACCGCCCGACCTTCACCGCGCCGATCGCTGGCCGCGCTTAACGCGTGGGTGGTTTTGTGCCATTGCACCGCCTGCATGTCGCCGTAACGGTAACGCGCCTGTTTTAACTGATAGCCGATTGCCGATAGGCTGGTAAGTTCCGCCGAAGAAATGGCATCTTGTTCGTATTCCAGCACATCAGGCATAAATTGGTGATGGTACCGCGGCACATTGACCCAGGATTCAGGGCCGTGACCTTCGGCAAAATCCAGCACTGCCAGCAATACCATGGAGACAATACGACTGCCGCCGGGTGTACCCAAGGCGGCTACGCGTTGGCCGTCATCAAGAAAAGTGGGTGTCATGCTGGATAACATACGCTTACCCGGCGCGATGGTATTGGCCGCACCACCCACCAAACCGTAGCCATTCGCGGCACCGGTTTGGCTGGCAAAATCGTCCATTTGGTCATTTAACAACACGCCTGTACTACCTGCCACCAAGCCTGCGCCAAAGGGAAAATTAATACTAAGCGTGGCGGCAACCCGATTGCCTTGTTCATCGATAATTGAGAAATGGCTGGTGTGCATGCCGTCTGGTTGTTGCGGGATGTCACCGGACAACATGGCGCTGGGCAGGGCTTTATCGACACGAATACTGCTGCGTAGTCCGGCCGCGTAATCTTCATTCAACAAGCGTTTGCTGGGCAGCTCAGTAAAGGCCGGATCCCCTAAGTATAAAACGCGGTCGTGATAAGCGCGTTGCAGGGCCGCGGCGACCAAGTGCTTACGCGTTGCACTATTCGGAGTGTGTAGATCGTAGCCGGATAAAATGTTTAAGGTCTCGATCAAGCCGATGCCACCGGCCGATGACGGCGCCGCACTGGTAATTTTTATGCCGCGGTATTCGCCTTTTACCGGCTCGCGTTCGATGACTTGGTAACTCTCTAAGTCTTGTTGACTCCAGATGCCGCCAGATTTGTTGACGGCGTTGACCAATTCGTCGGCGATGTCGCCGCTGTAAAAACCATCGCGGCCGGATGAGGCGATTTGTTTGAGCGTGTTAGCTAAGTCCGGTTGCTTGAGTACCGAGTAAAGTGTCGGCAGTTCACCATCGGCTAAAAAAATGCTCGCCGTTTGCGGGTCTTTTTTCAACACATCAGTCCTGAATTTAAGCAGTTTGCGGTGCTTTTCGCCGATGGCAAAGCCGGTTTGTGCATATCGAATGGCGGGGGCCAACGCGTCTGCCAATGGCAGACGGCCATATTTTTCCGACAAATGTACCAGCCCCGCAGGCATGCCAGGAATCGCCGCGGCTAAAGCGCCGTCAAGCGACTGTTTGTCCTTAAGCTTGCCTTGTCGATCCAGAAACATATCTTTATGTGCAGCTAATGGTGCGCGTTCGCGCGCATCGATCATGGTCTCAAAGCCATCGTTGGCGCGGTGTAGCAACCAATAACCGCCGCCGCCCAAGCCGGATCCGGAGGGTTCCACGACTGCCAGTGCCGCGCTCA
>JAQTQN010000295.1 GCA_028712225.1 Methylobacter sp. | reverse complement strand
GTAATCTGCTTACTTGGCATGCCATCAAGTAACAGGTAGTCGCGTGTCCCTGCCGTGTAAGCGAACCACCATTGCCCTGCTCGCGTTATTTGCCGCCGCAGCAGCTCCGTGAACGATCCCTCTCCGGTTCGTAATTTCTTCCACCATACCCAGTAAGCAAGTTTGGGGCGTCCTAACAGCGCGACAACGCTGAGAGGGTAATTGAGCAGATACCCGTTAGCGTTGAGCACAATGACTAGATCTGCGGATAACATCCGCCAAAATATCGGTTGATAGAGCACCTTGCCGCCAAAAAACCAATAATTCTTTACCTTCAGGCCAATTGACTCGGGCAAATCGACTAAGTCACGCTTGGCAGCTTGGTCGGCATTCGGTGTTCCATAGGCTACTTGCAGCTCAATACCATTTTGTAGTAAATGTTGATAGAGCAATTCGTAAAGCTTCGACCGATAGTGCGGAACTACCGGCTGGACAATCAGGACGCGAGTACGCACGTAACAAGTGCCTATAGAGCCACTCAATAAAGCTCTTAATTTTCTTAACATGATTAGCTTCTTAAGGCTTGGCTAGTAAAAAATGCTTAAAATAACTACCAACAATCCGTAAAACATCCAATACGATATAACTTGGAAACAGCACCTTCGGGCAATTGTTCCAGCCATACCACCATCGTACTTTAAGATTTGCGGCTGATCTAATGCTGGTTAAATATTCTATAAATCTTGTCAACGAAAATTGATTGCGCGCTATTGTCATGCGGTTGACTTCGACGTGACCAAATACTCGACAACTTTTACATACGTAAATTGGAAAGCCCGCACGCCTTACCTTATGGCTAAAGTCATCATCGGCGCCGTAATGCGGCAAATGTTGCTGGTCATACAAACCGAGTTGTCGAAAAGCAGCAACGGGAAACATAGCGCCTCGACCGGAGGCATGGGTAACTTCAATAATATTTTCCTCGTCAGCTAAATGATCGTATTCAAACGTTACGGCTACGGCTCGTGCTGTCAACCAGTTTTGCCGTTCCCCGATTTTAAAAATCTTACCGGTAGCAATGTCATATACAACAGAGCTCAATACTGCATGCGGATATTTACTGCTATAAGCAGCTAATTCCGAGAGGTAATTCGCGGGTAGCTCAGTGTCATTGTTAAGTGTCAGCAGGTAATCACTCGCAGCCGCATGTTGTAACACGTAACTGACGCAAAAATTTATCGCGCCCGTCCACCACAGTGTGCTATCGGCATTGATTACAACCACGTCTGGGAAATCCAGTTTGATCCGTTCCG
Organism: Methylobacter sp.; assembly: GCA_028712225.1. GTDB lineage: Bacteria > Pseudomonadota > Gammaproteobacteria > Methylococcales > Methylomonadaceae > JABFRC01. The sequence goes on along the minus strand of JAQTQN010000295.1, from coordinate 1,648 downwards.
AGGTGCCATCGGTGGAGCCGTGATCGCAAATCACTACAGTAAAATTCTTGTGGGTCTGCGCATTAAGTGTGGATAGACACTTCAAAGTAAGTGCGATGCGGTTAAAAACGGGAATACAAATCCAGATATACCTATTGCTGCCGGAGACTTTTACTGTTTCCACGTTGGTGGTCATCAACTCACGCCAATTGAACAGCCCGTCCTGTGTGAAGTTCTCGTCCATTGTTTTTTTATCCTGCTATCGGTGATGAAATAAATGGTTTTGTCGCAAGAAGTCAACGCTTTACGCCTGCTATAGACAAAACAAACCCGCTCAAGCCAAATGTCGATACCTGCCGGTGACATTGCGCTATCCTGGCATCTCAATACAAAATCAATTAAAAGGCCCCACCAGCGCTGGACAATCAAGGATAGCTTCGAGGTCACGCCTACCTATCAATACATCATCAAAGTCGAAAAAGGCTGTTTCACTATTAATTGTTGCGGCTTATTTGGCAAAAATATGATGCGGCAATAAGTCAATATTGCATTCTGTGAGTATTTCCCGAATTTCGTATTTTCGGCTTGATCTACAATATAATTAGCTTTAGTAAAAGTGGACACTCTTTAGATAGCCATAGAATGAATAATAAATCGATTGCCGAATTAATGACCAGAGACGTCATTCAGGTTTCTCCTCAAGCTACACTAATGCAATGTGCGGAATTAATGTCGCAATATCGCATTAGTTCTCTGCTTATCAGTGAGAATGAAGTGCCGTTGGGTATATTAACCGAACGGGATCTGGTGCGTCTGTTCAGCCAGGACGTGCCGCTGGATAAGGCAGTCGCGGGATTGATGAGTACTTCGCTGGTGACGGTGCATGCCGATAGTTATTACCGCGATGCCTGCCATTTGTTTGTGCTGCACGGTATTCGTCATCTTGTAGTCGTCGACGATTTAGGCCGCTTGGCAGGGATTGTTACCGAGACGGACTTTCGTCGAAACGCCGGTGTTGAAGAGTTTATAGGCTTGCGTACTGTGGCTTCAATTATGGATCCTAATGTATTGCTGCTGCCGCCTGACACCCTCGTGGCCCATGCGGCGTCGATGATGAATAGCCGCAAAGTGAGTTGCGCAGTAGTTGTAATAATAGACGGCTCAGCACCGATCGGCATCGTCACGGAAAGAGACATGGTCGGTTTGTATCGACATCAGGCCGGTGTAGCAATTATTCGCGACATCATGTCTTCTCCGGTAGCAACGATTACACCGGAACAGTTGGTGATCGATGCAGTACAGCGCATGCAGAATGATGGAATACGACACCTGGTAGTAGTAAACCCGCAAGGTGAAACAGTCGCGGTCGTTAGCGAACACGATGTGGTAAAGCATACCGAAGGCCAGTATGTGGAGTTGCTCAATAAAATCATTCATGAACAAGTCGTCGCGTTGGAGCTAAAGCAAGCGAAAATCGATGAGTTGGTGCTGAAATCGGCGCTGACCAAAAGCGAAAAACGGGTACGGCAGTTGAAAACCCAGACCGGCAACCAAAAAGTGTTACTAAGAACATTGATCGACACCATCCCCGACCTGATTTTTCTTAAAAATACCGACAGTGTTTACTTGGGTTGCAACAAAGCTTTTGAAGAGTTTTTCGGCGCTGAGG
>JAQTQN010000078.1:7537-11707 GCA_028712225.1 Methylobacter sp. | reverse complement strand
ATTTTAATGTCGAAAACGTGTTGGCTGTGTTGACGGTCATGCTGGCATTAGGCCAGACATTGAGGGCTGCAACAGCAAAGCTTGCGAGCATTAAACCCGTTGTGGGCCGCATGGAACGTGTTGGTGATAGTGGCGATTCTTTAGTCTTTGTTGACTACGCCCATACGCCGGATGCTTTAGATAAAGTGTTGTCCTGTGCAAAACAGCACAGTAAAGGTGCATTGTGGGTGGTGTTCGGTTGTGGCGGCAATAGAGATGTTGGTAAACGCCCCTTGATGAGAGCCAGTGCAGAAACTTGGGCCGATCATGTGATAGTCACTGACGACAATCCTCGCTACGAAAATGGTCAGGACATTGTCAATGACATACTGGCAGGCAGTAGCTCAGCGAAAATTGAAATAATTCGCAACAGAGAGCAAGCCATATATAAAGCGATAAAAACCGCTGCTCCGCACGATTGCATTGTGATTGCGGGCAAAGGCCACGAGCAGTACCAAGAAATTGAAGGTGTACGAACACCTTTCTCTGACAGCCAGGTGGCAATTGAGGCATTACACATGAGGTCCGCAAATTGATACGGAGGGCGCAGTGCAAATGATGCTAAGTGAATGCGCCAAGGCGGTGCATGGTGATTTGATTGGCGAAGATGTCGCTGTCAGCTCGGTAAGCATTGACACCCGTGCGATTCAACCGGGTCAACTGTATGTTGCGATTAAAGGTGAAAACTTTGACGGCAATGCGTTTGTGGCACAAGCGATACAAGCTGGAGCAACTGCAGCCATTGTTAATCAAAGTGGCGTAACTTATATCTGCGCAAATGTTTCGTACATCGTTGTCGATGACACGCGTTTAGCGCTGGCTGAGCTGGCCGGTGTTTGGCGCTCTCGGCTGACTGTATCAACAGATCAGGAACCATTGCTTTCGCAATCCCTAGCGGTCGTCGGCATTACTGGCAGTAACGGCAAAACAACCGTCAAAGAGATGGTTGCTGCGATTTTAAGTGTTACCGGCAATGTGCTTTACACGCAGGGCAATTTGAATAATGACATCGGCGTGCCTTTGACATTGTTGCGGCTAAATGAACAGCATCGATACGCCGTGATTGAAATGGGTGCCAACCATCCGGGTGAGATTGCTTATACCAGCCGCTTTGCACAAGCGGATGTTGCAGTAGTTACCAATGCAGGTCCTGCGCATCTCGAAGGGTTTGGCAGTATTGAGGGTGTCGCCAAGAGTAAGGGTGAGATTTACCAGAGCCTAAAACAAACAGGCACAGCCATTATTAATCGTGATGATGCTTTTTTTGATTACTGGAAGTCAGTGGTCGGCGAAAGAAAAGCAATTACGTTCGGGTTTCATCAAGACGCGGATGTGACAGCAAAGAGCGTAAAACTGGAAATTTTGTCGAACGTAAACGTCGAGACCACAGTAAAGAGTGCCCGTTTTGCCACCCGCTTTGAACTGCTTACTGCTAACGGCAGCATAGAAATAAATTTAAGATTGGCAGGTCGGCACAATGTTGTTAATAGCTTAGCGGCTGCGGCTGCGGCTATTGCCCTAGGGATAGATTTGAATCAGATCAAGCAGGGCTTGGAAAGCCTGCAGCCGGTAAAAGGCCGGTTGCAACCGCTGATAGGACAGCGCGGCAACATTGTAATTGATGACACTTATAACGCTAATGCCGCATCGCTAGAAGCCGGACTCGATGTGCTTATTAATTGCCCGGGCAAGCCTTGGTTGATTATGGGGGCGTTTGGTGAGCAAGGCCCTGATAGCGCAAAAATACATCAAGGCCTTGGCGAGCTCATCAAGGCAAAAGGCATATTGCGATTAATGGCTGTGGGAACCGATGCACGCAATACCGTGGAGGCTTTTGGTCAAGGTGGAAGTTTTTTTGCAACACAAAATGAATTAATCGAGACCCTTAAGAATGAACTTTCGGGTAGTGAAGCCATATTAATCAAAGGCTCAAGAGCGCAGCGCATGGAAAATGTGGTGTCAGTGCTGCTTGAGACAACAGGAAATTAGCGGATGCTTCTTTATTTTGCAGATTATTTGATGACCTTCGAGGGCGGATTTAGGGTATTTCATTACCTGACTTTTCGCGCCATTCTTGGCGCCCTTACCTCGTTGATCATTTCTTTTATCGTCGGGCCGGTGATGATCCGCAAGCTTAGTCGCAACAAAATCGGACAAAGCATCCGTGAGCTAGGGCCTGAATCGCATTACGAGAAAAAAGGCACCCCCACCATGGGCGGGGCCCTTATTTTAGTGTCCATCGCCTTTAGTACTTTATTGTGGGCAGATTTAACCAACCGTTATGTGTGGGTGATCTTGCTGGTGACTTTGGGGCATGGGGTTATCGGGTTTGTAGATGATTACCGTAAAGTGATCAAAAACAATAGCGATGGCTTATCTGCTAAAGCCAAATATTTTTGGCAATCGGTCATTGCGCTGGCTGCAGCTATTTTTTTATACAACACCGCCATTCTGCCGGCAGAAACGCAATTTATCGTGCCCTTCTTTAAAGATGTTGAGCTGAATATGGGCTGGTTGTTCATTGTGCTGACTTATTTTGTGATTGTCGGCACCAGTAATGCGGTCAATCTCACCGATGGCTTAGATGGTCTGGCGATCATGCCAACCGTAATGGTGGCGGCAGGTCTGGGCATTTTTGCGTATTTGTCTGGGCACGTAACGTTTTCTGAATATCTGGCGATTCCTTATCTGCCGAACTCCGGTGAATTAATCGTCTTTTGTGCTGCGTTGGTTGGCGCCGGGTTAGGCTTTCTATGGTTTAACGCATATCCGGCAATGGTATTTATGGGTGATGTCGGGGCGCTGGCCTTGGGTGCCGCTTTGGGTGTGTTGGCGGTATTGATCAGACAGGAAATCGTCTTGGTCATCATGGGGGGTGTGTTTGTTATGGAAACCGTGTCAGTCATTATTCAGGTTGCATCATTCAAAATGACTGGCAAACGAGTATTTCGAATGGCTCCTATTCATCATCATTTTGAGTTGAAAGGTTGGCCGGAACCTAGGGTTATCGTGCGTTTCTGGATAATAACCTTCATTTTAGTGTTGATCGGCTTGGCCACCTTAAAGCTGAGATAAAACATGGACAAAACACGAGTTACAGCAGCATTAGCAGAGCACTTTGATTTGGATGTTCTTACATCCAAAGTGCTTGTTGTTGGACTGGGAGTAACGGGAATTTCGGTTGCTCGATTCTTACAAAACTTGGAATTCAAATTCGCTATCACCGACAGCCGTGACAAGCCGCCGGGTGCTGAAGTGTTGTTGGAGCAATTCCCGGATATTCCTCTGTTTACAGGCGGATTTGATGAATATGCATTCAATGTTGCAACCCATCTGATAGTCAGTCCAGGTGTCGCCTTGAATCATAAAGCCATTATTAAAGCGGTTGCCAATGGAGCAAAAATCGTTAGCGATATTGATTTGTTCGCTTTGGCTGTTGATGTGCCTATAGTCGCTATTACCGGGTCCAACGGTAAAAGCACCGTAACGACCATGCTCGGTGATATGGCGAAGGCAGCTGGAAAACGTGTAGCAATGGGGGGGAATCTGGGAACGCCGGCTTTGGATTTGTTAGCCCCAACGATGGAGTTATATGTGCTGGAGTTATCCAGTTTTCAGCTGGAGCGGACCCGGTTATTAAATGCTGCAGCGGCAACCGTGCTAAATGTGTCGGCTGATCACTTGGATCGGCATGCCGATATGGCTGAATATGCTGCGGAAAAGCAAAAAATATTCAATGGCACAGGCGTAATGGTCATCAATATAGATGATTCAGTGGTTGATGGCATGCGCAAAGAAGGTAGGGAGATTTTGACCTTCTCAATCAGAACTAAAGCTGATTTTTACCTGCAAAAAACTGACGACATAGAATATTTAATGCATGGAGCCGAAGTTTTGATGCCCTTGTCGGCGTTGCCGCTCGAAGGTAGACATAATGCCGCAAATGCTTTGGCTGCGTTGGCGTTGGGTGTTGCTGTCGGCTTGGACACGCAAGCCATGTGCGCGGCATTACGTAAATTTAAAGGCTTGGCGCATAGAATGCAGCGGGTTGCGCAAATACGTGGCGTTAATTGGGTTAATGATTCTAAAGCAACCAATATTGGTGCCTGCGTAGCTGCCTTACAGGGCTAC
>JAQTQN010000078.1:0-7437 GCA_028712225.1 Methylobacter sp. | reverse complement strand
GGCATTACGTAAATTTAAAGGCTTGGCGCATAGAATGCAGCGGGTTGCGCAAATACGTGGCGTTAATTGGGTTAATGATTCTAAAGCAACCAATATTGGTGCCTGCGTAGCTGCCTTACAGGGCTACGAACAAAAAGTAATTTTAATTGCCGGGGGGGATGCCAAAGGTGCTGACATGGCAGAGTTAAGCCCGGTAATTAAGGAAAAAGCCAAAAGTGTGGTTTTAATGGGAAAAGATGCCGGGCTAATAGAAAAGGCATTAGATGGCTCTGTACCAGCCTACTTTGCCTCAGATATGAATGAAGCCGTGCAGATTGCGGCTCGTCTTGCCAAGGCTGGCGAAAGCGTTTTGTTATCGCCTGCCTGTGCAAGCCTGGATCAGTATAAAAATTATCAAGACCGGGGCGACAAATTTACTAAAGCTGTTTTGGCATTAGTGGCCTGAACTTAACTATGGGCGAAGGAGTGAGCATGAAATCGGCACAGATACGCATCGGTCAATTTTATTTTGATACGTTATTGCTAGCTGTGTGTATCAGTTTACTAATGATTGGTTACGTGATGGTGGTATCCGCGTCATTGCATTTGGGCGTAAAAATAGCCGATGACAGTATGTATTACCCCGCTAGACAGTTGCTCCATATTGGTTTGGGCTTGTTGTTAGGCACTGGAGTCGCATTGGTGCCTATGCGCTTTTGGGAGCAGTATGGCCCGACATTATTTTTGATAGGACTGTGCTTTTTAGTGGCGGTGTTAATACCCGGCTTAGGCATTGAAGTGAATGGAAGTAAGCGCTGGCTATCGATAGCCGGATTCAGGATACAAGTCTCTGAAGTGGTCAAATTCTTTTCAGTTATTTATATGGCAGGTTATGTCACTAGACATGAAGATTCAGTAAAGGATTCGGCCTATGGGCTGCTGAAACCATTAGGGCTTTTTTCTGTAGCAAGTGTTTTGTTGCTGATGGAACCGGATTTTGGATCGTCGGTAGTTATTTTGATGATCGCAATGGGCATCATGTTTCTTGCAGGCGCCAGGCTATCCCAATACATCATATTACTGGGTGTTCTGGCGTTAATGGCGATGATGTTGGTGTATTTTTCACCTTATCGTTGGCTGCGCGTAGTAAGTTTTTTGAAGCCCTGGGAGCATCACCTGGATTCCGGATTTCAATTAGTGCAAGCGCTTATTTCTTTTGGTCGAGGTGAGTGGTTCGGCGTTGGTCTAGGTAGTGGTGTGCAAAAGTTGTTTTATTTGCCTGAAGCACATACCGATTTTTTGTTTTCGGTTATTGCTGAGGAATTGGGCTTGTTAGGTGTGATCACGGTCATTGCGTTATTTGCGGTGTTGATATGGCGAAGCTTTAGTATTGCTATGGCTGCAGAGCAAGCAGGTCAAAAATTTTCTGCGTTTGTTGCGTATGGATTGAGCATTTGGTTTGGCTTTCAGACCTTTGTCAATATGGGTGTCAATATGGGCATTTTGCCTACCAAAGGTTTGACTCTGCCTCTAATGAGCTATGGCGGCGGCAGTATGATGATTATGTGTTGTGCCGTTGCCTTATTGTTTAGGGTGCAAACCGAAATTGCCGGAATAAATTCTGGGGCACAAGCCACATCGCGTTCCGAGCCTTTACGGTCTAATCATCACGCCTGGCAGTCAAAGGTCGGCCAACATGGCTAAAAGTATTGTCATTATGGCGGGCGGTACTGGCGGACATGTATTTCCTGCGCTAGCCGTTGCCAACAAGTTAATCGAAAAGGGCTGGCAAGTTAGCTGGCTGGGTACTCAAAAGGGGCTGGAAAGCCGGGTCGTGCCGGAAAACAATATTGATATTGACTGGCTATCTGTTGCCGGTGTGCGCGGCAAAGGGCTTACGTCAAAATTAGTAGCGTTGTTAATGTTGCTCAAGGCGTGTTGGCAGGCATTGACAGTATTACGGAGGCGCAAGCCCGATGTGGTGCTGGGCATGGGTGGCTTTGTTGCGGGTCCAGGCGGATTAATGGCGAAATTGCTAGGCATTCCTTTGATTATTCATGAACAAAATCGAGTGCCGGGTACAACAAATCGATTACTGGCGAAGATTGCCAACCAAGTGCTGGAGGCTTTCCCCGGCAGTTTCAAGCAACAGCTCAATGCCAAATGTACTGGTAATCCGCTAAGGCAGCAGTTTTTGCAGGAACTTAATAGTGTCGATAGGCAAAGTGCGGATGATTTACATGTACTGGTTGTTGGCGGGAGTCAGGGCGCGCAGATTTTGAATGAAGTAGTGCCATTGGCGATAGCCGAGTTAAAACAGCCTGTACGTGTTTTGCACCAAACGGGTGCGGTGATGCGTGATCAAGTTGAACAAAATTATCTTTCCCATGGCGTTAATGCAGCAGTTAATGACTTTATAAAAGATATGGCGCCGGCTTATCAATGGGCAGACTTGGTGGTTTGCCGTGCGGGTGCGATGACTGTCAGTGAAGTGGCTGCAGCGGGCGTGCCTGCCATTTTTATACCGTTGCCCGGAGCTATAGATGATCACCAAACTGCAAATGCCAAAGTGTTAACTGATGTCGGGGCGGCGGTGATGCTAAAACAAAACGAGTTGAACGCCACTTCGTTGGCAGAACAAATTATTCAGGTAAGTAAGCAGTTGACTGTAATGAGTAAAGCAGCAAAACAATGCGCTCGATTAGATGCGACCGATGTAGTCGCAAATTATTGCATGGCAGAGGTGGGCGTATGAGTTTTCCGAATAGTCAGTTACCCACGGATGTACTGGGCAGTATTGAACGAATTCATTTTGTAGGGATTGGCGGTACCGGCATGAGCGGCATTGCCGAAGTACTATCGAACTTGGGTTATCAAGTGTCTGGCTCGGATATTAAGACCAGTGCGGTAACGCAAAGGCTGGCGGATTTAGGCGTGGTTATCAATATTGGTCACCAGCGGGAAAACATTGCCGGTGTTGATGTTGTGGTCGTGTCCAGTGCCATTGATCGCAACAATGAAGAGGTCGATGAGGCTTATATCAAGAGAATTCCGGTAATTCCCCGGGCAGAGATGTTGGCGGAATTGATGCGTTTCAGGTTCGGGATAGCTGTAGCCGGTACTCACGGTAAAACCACTACAACCAGTTTAACTGCAAGCATATTAGCCGAAGGTGGACTTGATCCCACCTTCGTGATTGGCGGACGTTTGAACAGTGCAGGTACCAATGCCAAATTAGGGTTAGGGCATTATTTGGTCGCTGAAGCCGATGAAAGTGATGCATCGTTTTTGTACCTGCAGCCGATGATGGCAATAGTTACCAACATCGACCAAGATCACATGGCGACATATCAAGGCAGTTATCAGCGCTTGAAAGATACGTTTATTGAATTTTTACATCACTTGCCTTTTTATGGACTGGCGGTGTTGTGCCTGGATGATGAAGGTGTGCGGGAAATTTTGCCGCAGATTTCCAAGCCGGTAACGACCTATGGCGTTGATGAAAATGCCGATATACGCGCTATAGATATTAAGCAGCAAGGTATGCAGACGTCGTTCACTGTTTTGAGGCGCGGTGAATATCCGGAATTGCAGGTGACCTTGAATATGCCGGGCTGGCATAACATGCTGAATGCCTTGGCTGCTATAGCTGTAGCAACTCGGCTTGGCGTTCCCGATGAAGCGATTATTAAAAGTTTAGGTGCGTTTAAAGGTGTCGGACGACGTTTTCAAAGCACCACAATGAGTCTTCCCGGATTAGGCGAGCTGCCATTAATTGATGATTACGGCCATCACCCTAGGGAAGTGGCCGCAACTCTGGAAGCTTTGCGTCAAGCTTGGCCTGATAAGCGTAAAGTCGTTATTTTTCAACCGCATCGCTACACCCGTACCCGGGATTTGTTTGAAGATTTTGTACAAGTGTTGTCGACAGTCGATTTGCTGATTTTGTTGGATGTCTATTCGGCTGGGGAAGCTGTTATTCCCGGTGCAGATGGCCGAGCATTAAGCAGGGCAATTCGTATGCGCGGTCAGGTTGATCCTGTGTTTGTCGAAAACTTTGAAGAATTGCCAAACATATTGGCAGGTATAGTTGAAAGTAATGATGTGCTGCTAACCATGGGTGCGGGAAATGTGGGACAAATATCCACCACATTACCTGAACTGTTGGCCAAAGCCTTTGCCAGGCGTCAGCAAAAATGAAGGGTAGTTTGTTACTTAATGAGCCTCTGGCGAAATACACCAGCTGGCGTGTCGGTGGGCCCGCTGAGCGTATGTACATTCCGGCAGATCGACAAGATTTATGTGATTTTATAAAGGCTTTGCCTTCATCGGAACCGGTTTTCTGGATGGGCTTAGGCAGTAATCTGTTAGTCAGGGATGGTGGAATTCGTGGCACGGTGATTAATACCAAAGGCCGACTGAAGGAAATGCGGTTAGTTAGTGCCGGTCAAGTTTATGTTGAGGTTGGTGCCCCATGTGCGCATGTAGCGCGATTTTGCGGTGAGCACGGCTTGAGCGGCGCCGAATTTTTAGCCGGTATCCCCGGTACGATGGGCGGCGCATTAAAAATGAATGCAGGCGCGTTTGGCGGGGAGACTTGGGGCATTGTTAAGAACGTAGAAACGATTGATGTTGATGGACAGGTTAAACAACGAGACCCCGAGCAATTTACCGTTGGCTATCGATCAGTTAAGGGTATAGGCGGCGAATGGTTTTTAGCGGCAACGCTATCGTTAGAAGCGGGTGATGTTGTCGCAAGTCAACAGAAAATCAAAAGATTATTAGAGCATCGCGCAAAAACACAACCAACTAATCAGCCCAGTTGCGGATCGGTATTTAGAAATCCACCGGATGATTTTGCGGCAAGACTGATTGAACAAAGCGGTTTAAAAGGCTATGCCATCGGTGGTGCATGCGTCTCCGAGAAACATGCCAATTTTATTGTTAATACAGGTAAAGCGACGGCAGCGGATCTTGAATCGTTAATTAAGTACGTTCAGCGAGAAGTTGAACAACAGCAAGGTGTAAGGTTACAAACAGAGGTATGCATGGTAGGTGAAACGGTATGACGTTAATAACAGATCCGCAAGCATTTGGCCGGGTTGCTGTGCTAATGGGCGGGCAAGCGGCGGAGCGGGAAGTCTCATTGAGAAGTGGCGCGGCTGTTTATGCGGCATTGAAACGCAAAGGTGTTGATGCTATTGCCGTTGATGTTACGGGTAGCCCGATCGATGCCTTGGCAGGTCTTGAAGTAGATAGAGTATTTAACATCATCCACGGGCGTGGTGGTGAAGATGGCGTATTGCAGGCTGTATTAGAAGTTTTAGGCATTCCTTATACAGGCAGCGGCGTGTTGGCATCTGCGCTGAGTATGGATAAGTTACGGACCAAGTTGTGCTGGCAAGGGTATGGATTGACCACGCCATTATGGTATCTGCTGAAAAATGAGCTGGACCTGGATAATTGTATTGAGAAGCTTGGGTTCCCCATGATTGTCAAGCCCGCGCTGGAAGGCTCCAGCATAGGCATGAGTAAAGCCCATAATCGGGAAGAATTGGCGCAGGCATTAAAACTGGCATCCAACTATCAATGCGATGTTTATGCCGAAGCTTGGGTGACTGGCAAAGAGTACACCGTTGCGGTATTGAATGGCCAGGCGTTGCCGGTTATTCGTTTGGAAACGCCCAATGCTTTTTACGATTATGAAGCCAAATACCAGGCGACAACTACGCAATACCATTGCCCATGTGGATTGCCGCAGGATCAAGAACAGCAATTACAAAATTTGGCAGTAGTGGCAAGTGAAGCGGTCGGAGTGAGAGGTTGGGCCAGGGTCGATGTGTTTTTGAATGAAGCTGGGCAATATCAGTTAATAGAGATAAATACTGTGCCAGGCATGACCGATCATAGCTTGGTGCCGATGGCGGCAAAACAGGCAGGCATTTCTTTTGATGATTTGGTTTGGAATGTTTTAGAAACCAGTTTCGACCGGAACTGATGCGACCGGTTGATTGTTGATGCAAGGAACAAAATTAGTTGTTGCGGTGTTGGTGTTGACAGGATTGGCAATTGGCATCAAACAGCATGTGTTGAAGTCAAAGCCCATTAAATACGTAAGAACCGAGGGAAGTTTTCAGTATTTGGGCAAAGAAGACGTCAAAAATGCATTATTGCCGCTGGTGAGTGTAGGTTTTTTTGATGCGGATATGCAGGCGATACAACAAGCTGTGGGTAATTTGACTTGGGTGGAAAGCGTGACGGTTAAACGAGTCTGGCCAGATGCAATTGATATTAAAGTGCGGGAGAAAAAGCCTTATGTGCGCTGGCAGCAAAACAGTCTAGTGGATACCAAGGGGCAAATTATTGAACCGAAAAGTATAGAGCCTTTTAGTTCATTGCTTCTGGTACATGGTCCTGATCAGCAGCAGGTTAAGGTGTTGGAGATTATGAAAGGGGTTAAGACGGCGCTGGCTGATAAAGAATTGGAATTGGCAGAATTTAGCGTCAACGATCGGTGGGCATGGAAAATTAAATTAACCACAGGCATGGAAATATTGCTGGGTAGGCAAGAACAGTTAAAAAATTTACAGCGGTTTTTAAAAACGCTGGATGCATTAGGACAAGAGCGGGTTGATGCAATTGCGGTAGTCGATTTGAGGTATCCCAATGGTTATGCGGTTTCTTGGAAACCAGAGGCGGAACCAATTGACTGGAAGGCGATTGCCAACCCACAAAGCAAAACAGACGGGTAACTTAAAAAAGGCGAGTCAGAGTAAACAAAATGGCAAAAAAAACTGAGCGTAATTTAATAGTCGGATTAGACATAGGGACATCGAAGGTCGCGGCTATAGTGGGTGAGCTTACCAGTGATGGCGGGATCGAAGTGATAGGTATTGGTTCAACACCTTCTCGCGGCCTGAAAAAAGGCGTTGTCGTTAATTTAGAGTCAACCGTTCAATCTATTCAGCGAGCGATTGAAGAAGCCGAACTGATGGCCGGTTGTCAGATTAAATCAGTGTATGCAGGTATCGCCGGTAGTCACATCAGGAGTCTTAATTCGCACGGAATTGTCGCGATTAAAGACAAAGAAGTTACCCAGTACGATATAGACCGGGTGATAGATTCGGCGCGGGCTGTGGCGATTCCTGCTGACCAGAAAATTCTGCATATATTGCCGCAGGAGTTTGTGATCGATTTGCAAGAAGGCATCAAAGAGCCGATAGGTATGTCCGGCATTCGTTTGGAGGCCAAAGTACATATGGTCACCAGCAGCGTTAGTGCTTCGCAAAATATTGTTAAGTGTATTCGGCGTTGCGGTTTAGAAGTCGATGATATTGTCTTGGAGCAATTGGCATCATGTAATTCAGTGTTGACTGAAGATGAAAAAGAATTAGGGGTTTGTTTAATCGATATTGGCGGTGGCACCACTGATATTGCCATCTTTGTTGAGGGCGCAAT
>JAQTQN010000077.1 GCA_028712225.1 Methylobacter sp. | reverse complement strand
CTTTCGTTAAGAAAGTAGAAATCACTGACAGCCGGAGCATCCGCTTTAGCGGTAGGCACGATTGCGTGGCCTTTCGCAGCGGGGGATATAGACTTTTCAGCTAACAACTTCTTTAACTCGGCTTCGCCCGGTAAATCAAAACCTTGCGTGTTAATGCCGGTAAATAATGATTTATCAACAGGTTGTTGCGGTGCATGCAATGCGCTCAATGTGTCATCAGGATGCGAAGTTGCCAATTTACTGCTCGGAAAGCTGCCTACTGACGCCGACCGCGGGGCAAACAGCTTTTGCAATTCCGCTTCCCCGGGCACGCCAAAATGGTTAGGCGAGGTGCCGGGTATTAGCGCTTTGTCTATGCCTGATAGCTGTTCGTTAAATACATTAGAAGCCGCTGACGATAACAAGCCAACGCCAGTCCCTGTACCATCACAGGGTAGCGCTGAAAATAGCTCGTTGGCCAGTTTTTCTAACTGAGAAACGTCAGGCAATGAATTAGCTAAATTCACAGTGTCCGTAGCAGTGCCAAGTGATGGAATGCCGTCAAAATTACTTGTAGTCATAGTAATTGCCTACCTCAACGTTCTCGAGAACCCCGAGAGCATCTTCAGTCAACACAGCCAGCGAGCAATACAGTGAGACTAGGTAGGAAGCAATGGCTTTGTGGTTAATGCCCATAAAACGGACTGACAGACCCATGCTTAATTCGCCGCTCAGGTTAGGTTGATACAAACCGACAACACCTTGACGACTTTCGCCACTGCGAATTAACAAGATGTTGGTTTTGCCTTTAGTAATCGCCAATTTATCAGTTGGGATTAACGGAATACCGCGCCAAGTCAAAAATTGTGAGCCGAATAAAGACACAGTGGGTGGCGGTGTGCCGCGACGTGTGGCTTCACGACCGAAAGCAGCAATGGCTTTAGGATGTGCTAGGAAGAAGCCTGGCTCTTTCCAAACCGTGGCAATTAATTCATCCAGGTCATCAGGTGTCGGTGAGCCATTGCGAGTTGAGATTTTTTGTGAAGGCGCAACATTGTTCAACAAGCCGTATTCAGCGTTATTAAGCAGTTCGCTTTCCTGACGTTCTTTAATGGTTTCGATCGTCAAACGTAATTGTTCGTGAATTTGGTTATGCGGGCTGCTGTATAAGTCAGATACCCGGGTATGCACATCCAGTACGGTGTTGACCGCATTCAAGCGGTACTCACGGCCCCATTCTTCGTAATCAACAAACGTTTGCGGCAATACTTTTTCATCAAGGCTGGAGCAATCCACAGCCATGCTGGCTTCATTTTTAACTTTGTTGACGCGGTAAATACCGGCTTCGACAGGTACCCATTGGAGAAGATGAACCAACCACCGGGGGGTGATGCTTCCCATCATAGGTACGGTTTTAGTGGCATTAGATAGGGTACGTGCGGCGACGTCGCCTAATGCGGTATGGGCTTCATGAATGTCAGACATAGGTTTTTCCTTTATTAACTTGGTGTTTTTGAAATGTGCCTATGCCTGGTCGGGGCCTTAGATACCAGCGCCTCCATCAAAAAGCTCGTTGCGCACAGTGGCCTGGGTAATATTGCTGTTAGGTGCCACGCTGTGGGTCAGCCAGACATTACCGCCAATGGTAGAGCCGTGGCCAATTGTGATGCGGCCTAAAATGGTTGCACCGGCATAAATCACCACGTCATCTTCTACGATAGGGTGACGAGCATTGCCTTTAACCAAAGCGCCATCGGCATCTTTGGGGAAGCGTTTCGCGCCCAAGGTTACTGCTTGATACAGGCGAACTCGGCGGCCGATAATCGCCGTTTCACCGATCACGACGCCGGTGCCGTGATCGATAAAAAAACTCTCGCCAATTTGTGCGCCGGGATGAATATCAATGCCGGTTGCAGAGTGCGCTAATTCGGAGATGATACGTGCAACCAAAGGCACACCGGCTTGGTAAAGAAGATGCGCCAAGCGATGATGAATGGTGGCGGTAATCCCTGGGTAACAAACCAGTATTTCATCCGGGCTCCTGGCGGCAGGATCGCCTTCATAAGCGGCTTGAATGTCTGTGTCGACCAAGGCTCTGATCTCGGGCAATCGTGCTGCAAAATCGCGAGTAATGCTGATAGCCTGCTCGTGAGCGGCGTGATCGACACCTTCATGCCCTGAAATAAACTGCAATTCGCGGCGAATTTGTTTGTATAGCTCGCGCAGCAAGGTATCCAGGGTGTGGCCGACGAAAAAATCAATGCCTTCATTGGTCAGGTCAGGCAAACCCAAACGGTTAGGGAATAACACCGCGCCTAGGCCATCCAAAATATCATGCAGTTCTTTACGGGACGGCAATTTCGGCGGATGGTCGAGGCGCTGCCGGGTTTCTAGTGACCGAATGCGTAGATCACGCAATTGTCCTACCAATGCATCAATGCCCCAGCCGTTGGCAGCAGTCGTCAATAAATCATTTTTGCTCATGCGGCGAATCCTTGGGCATCAAAAATCCCTTCAAATAAGGTCGAACTTAAATAGCGTTCGCCCGAATCCGGCAGCACCACGACAATCGTTTTACCGGCATTTTCCGGACGTTTGGCCGCCCGAATGGCCACTGCAACGGCTGCGCCACATGAAATGCCCGCCAGAATGCCTTCTTCTCTGGCCAGGCGGCGAGCGTAGTCGATGGCTTCTTCGTTACTGACTTGCTCAATATCATCCACCAGTGAAAGATCCAGTACATCTGGTACAAAGCCTGCGCCTATGCCCTGGATTTTATGGGGACCAGGTTGTAACGGCTGACCTGCTCGGAATTGAGTTAGCACTGGACTGGCACTGGGTTCCACAGCAATCGTTTGAATAGCCTTGCCTTGAGTATGTTTGATGTAGCGTGACACCCCGGTAATGGTGCCGCCGGTGCCGACGCCGGAAACAAAAATATCAATCGCCCCATCGGTATCATTCCAAATTTCCGGGCCGGTGGTTTTTTCATGGATAGCCGGGTTAGCGGGGTTTTTAAACTGCTGTAACAACACAAAGCGCTCAGGGTCTGAGGCAACAATTTCCTCGGCTTTAGCGATAGCGCCGCTCATGCCTTTAGCGCCTTCGGTTAAAACCAATTTAGCACCGTAGGCCAACAGCAATTTGCGGCGTTCCAAACTCATAGTTTCGGGCATGGTTAAGGTCAATGGAATGCCGCGCGCAGCCGCCACAAAGGCCAACGCAATACCGGTATTGCCGCTGGTGGGTTCAACCAGTTCTTTGCCGGGACCTAATAAGCCGCGTTGTTCGGCATCCCAAACCATAGCCGCGCCAATCCTGCATTTCACCGAATAGGCAGGATTCCGGCCTTCAATTTTGACCAGCACTGTGGCGGATGCGCCATCAGTGATGCGGTTAAGTTTTACCAGCGGGGTATTTCCGATGGATTGTGAATTATCTGGGTAGTAATGTGACACGGTAGTCTCCTTTTAATTGACACAAACCCCATTGAACATTTTATTGGCTTTGCTGTCGACCTGAATTTTGGCCAAAAAAAAGCCAGTGGCCCTTGCGGGCACACTGGCTTCCGGTTGTCCGGTCAGCATTGTTGCTTGTTTTTTAAGTTACTGGATTTGCTAATGCCATGTCAAGTATTGAGATGTTGCATATTTAATAATTGGATTTATTTATCTGATAATATCGCTTTTAAAGGCAGTGTTGATGTTGCTAGGATGCAGAACGTTTAATAATAAAAAACATTTACGGCCGCCCAGCAAAGAAGTTAATTGTTTGTTCAATTAGCGAGGACGCGGCGTTTCTGATTCAATACAGTCTCTTTTTTATACCCTAGATCTTCCATGAATTATTTGACAGTTTTATCCTCATTAGGTGGTGGCGTGCTGATTGGTCTTGCGGCTGCTTGGTTGTTGATTTTCAATAACCGTACTGCCGGAATTTCCGGTATTGCTGCGGGTATTTTGCCGCCGTGGCAACAAGAAAATGCTTGGCGGTATTGGTTTCTGGCTGGCCTTATCATTAGCGCGCCGTTATGGAAATTGTTTGGCGGCAGCGTGCAGATACAAATTAACGCACCGTTATTGGTACTGGCTGTCGCTGGATTGTTGGTAGGTTACGGTACTCGTTTAGGCGGCGGCTGTACCAGTGGGCATGGCATTTGCGGCAATGCACGCTTGTCTGTGCGCTCCATGGTGGCAACGTTAACATTTATGACGACTGCCGGTATTACGGTGTTTTTAGTGCGTCACGTATTATAAGAAGGTGGAAGAATGAATCTAAACTTGTCGGCTTTTATAAGTGGCCTGATTTTCGGGTTAGGCTTAGTGCTTGCGCAAATGACCAATCCAGAAAAAGTATTGGCATTTTTAGATATTGCCGGTAATTGGGATCCTTCGCTGGCATTAGTGATGGTGGGCGCCTTGTTGACCTTGGGCACCTTGCAACGCTTGATCAGTAAACCTTCAGAGCAAATTCAAGATACTGATCTGCAAACCTGCGTTAATCCCAAAGCAACAATAGATGCAAAATTGATTACCGGCTCAGCGATCTTCGGCATAGGCTGGGGGCTTTCCGGCTTTTGCCCAGGCCCGGCGCTGGTCAGTTTAACGGCCGGGTTGGCAGGCGGTTATGTATTTGTTGCGGCGATGTTCATCGGCTTTTTACTATTTAACAGCCTGCATCGCGGACGGTGATTTTGCCGTTCGTGACGCGAAACTCGCACCACGAACGGAATTAACTACTCTGCAAACTCTTCAGGAAACGCTTTAAACTTTTCTAAAACTTCATAACTTTCCGCAACCGGCTTACAAGTGATGTAACCTTGGTAAGTATTTAGTGCTTTGCCAAATCCTGAGTCTTCAGTCAACGCCGCCAGTCCCTTATCTGCCAGCTTCAGCACATAAGGCAGGGTCGCGTCGGTCAGCGCCAGGGTGGAAGTACGCGGATAAGCCCCAGGCATATTGCTGACGCAATAATGAATAACCCCATGTTTTTCATAGACCGGTGCATCGTGGCTGGTGGCTTTGGCGGTTTCAATGCAGCCGCCTTGGTCAATACTAACGTCGACCAGAACCGACCCTGGCTGCATGGTTTTCACCATGGCTTCGGTAACCAAATGGCTGGCGCGGGCGCCATGAATTAACACTGCCCCGATCAGCAAATCAGTATCAAGAAGATGCTCGGCAATAGCCGCCGGTTCGGAAATAAAAAATTCAATATCTTCTGAAATTTCTCGGTGTAAGCGTGCGCCATTCTCGGGAAATAACCCCGCGACCACGACCTTGCTGCCTAATCCGAATGCGGTTCTGGCAGCATGCGTGCCGACCACGCCATCGCCGATGATCAGCACCTTGCCGTAGCGTTTGCCCAATACTGATCCTAGCATCATCCCTTTGCCGCCATTACTGGTAGCCAGGTAATAGCAGCCCATTTGCACTGCCATATTACCGGCCACTGCGCTCATAGGAGCGAGTAGCGGCAGACGGCCATTGCTGTCCACTAAGGTTTCATAAGCAACAGCCGAGGTTCCGCCTTGCAGTAGCGCTTCGGTTAACGCCCAAGGCACACCTGCTAAATGGAAGTAGGTAAAGACGATTTGTTGTTTTAGATAGCGGTATTCGGACGCGATAGGTTCTTTAACTTTTATCACCAGGTCATTATTCCAGGCCTCGGCAGTAGTGACGATCGTCGCACCTGCTTGCCGGTAAGCCTCATCGGCGTAGCCAGAGCCTAAACCGGCCCCTTGTTCCACAGCAACATGATGACCCGTAGCAGTCAACTGCGCGACACCCTCGGGTGTTAACCCAACGCGGTTCTCTTTGATTTTGATTTCTTTGATCAGGCCAACGTTCATAAATATCAATCTCTGATTTTTGTATAAGTTAAGTTGCCGGTATCTGAACTTTATTTGGACTTGTCGCTTCTTTCTTCTTTAATTTCTTCAACAAAATCAATTAAATATTCTTTTTGCCGCAACACAAAATTTTTGCCTTCCTCTGCCGTCCGATTGCCAACCACAATAATTTCTTTGCGGTATTTATGCGTCAAATAGCCGGTAACCAGCCCCATGGAAAAGAAAGACAACGGATGTTTGATCAGCGCACCGGTCAAACTTTTACTGGCGTGGGTAATTCCGGAAATGATAATGCCCATGACTACACCCTTCACCAAAATTTCGCCATTGGTGGCAGGCAGCATCTTGGTGGATTTGCCTTTGCGCGGTGCTGATTTTTTAGCTTTTACGGTGGTTGAATCAACGTCTGTTGGTGGCTTATTCATACATTACTCCTAATATTTAAACGTTAATGTCTATGAGAAGAATTCTTTCCGGCTGTTAAAGAAAGTAACTCAATATACCTTGACCCCTCCGATGTTGATAGCGTGGCTTAGTGGCGAAAAAGGGTAGCGGGTGAAATCTGAAATATCTTGTATATTGCCAACTATGACACATTATCAAGAAATCCTCTGATTTTCCGGCTCAGTTGATCAGCGGCAACAAGGTTGTTTTGCAGCACGACTAAAAGGCATCGTCAGGTTATGACAAAGTCTATGTGTTTCTCTAGTTTCTAAACTCTGCTAACATCCAAATCTATCAGGCTCGATTCGGTTGCTTGGTTATTTTCAAAAATTTAGGTTTTGTAGAATCCACCTCAATGCAAAATCTAATTAATATTAATGAGGTAATTTTTTCGAGATCAATAATGGACAAACTTACAGCACTTTCTTTAAGCATCGGCTTACTCTCCGGTGTCGCAACTTTTCTGGCAGTAGGGCCTTTAAGTGGATTCTTTTTTATATGGGCCGCAACCATTGCTTGGGCTGCGTACTTTTTTCTGGGCGCGAACAAAGAAGCTTTGATAAACACCATCGTGTGCGGCATATTCGGCGTGGTTTTAGCCTGGATTACCGCGCTGTTGTTAACCGAAATTTCTCCTGATGCGGCCCCTGGCTTTTCTATCATGGCAGCGTTGACTGTGGCTGTTGTGGTTGTTGTGTTGTGTCTTGCAGCAAACATCCCGCAACTGGCAACTATTCCTGCCAGCGTGTTGGGATATTCCGCAACTTTTGCTTACTTGCTGCAAACGCCTGACACATTAACTCAAGATGTTTTGCTAGGTGTCTCGTTAAGCAATCCGTTAGTGGTTATTTCGACCTCTATCGTCATCGGCACTTATTTTGGACAATTCTCAGCGCAATTGGCTGCGAAATGGACTAAAGAATAAAAATTACCTTATGTAGGAGCGGGCCTTGCCTGCGATGGATAAACAATCGCGGGCAAGGCCCGCTCCTACATTCTTTACTTTTACGCCTACGAATTAAACCAATGCGCATGCTTGATATGCAATGCAACGCGGTCACCCCTGTTTAATTGCAATAACTTAAAGCGCTCATTGGGCATTTCCGCAAACAAATAAGTGCCCGAACCATTGTCTTGTGGACGATACAGCTCAACACGAATCAAAGATCCCAGATGTTGCCAATCTTTTAAAGTGACCGGCGAATCAGAATCAGCATCGGCTTTTTTGACATCAATGTCATGTGGACGAATATGCGCGACATTGCCCTTGGAATCATCCACCGCAATACCGGCAGTTTTTAGCCAGATCACATTATCTTCATTCAAATTCAATACATTGGTTTGACCGATAAATTTGGACACAAATGCATTGGCCGGATGATCATAGATGTCAGCGGGGGCACCTTGTTGTTCGATATGGCCTTTGTTTAACACCACGACCTGGCTCGCCACTTCCATCGCTTCTTCTTGATCATGCGTCACAAAAATAC
Organism: Methylobacter sp.; assembly: GCA_028712225.1. Lineage (GTDB taxonomy): Bacteria > Pseudomonadota > Gammaproteobacteria > Methylococcales > Methylomonadaceae > JABFRC01. The sequence continues at coordinate 3,955 of JAQTQN010000077.1, read as the reverse complement.
TGGTGACATGCAGTTCTTTATGCAAATTACGCAGCCATTGCCGTAAATCTTTGCGCACACTGGCGTCCAACGCGCCGAACGGCTCATCAAGCAAAAGTACCGAAGGTTCAACCGCTAAGGCGCGCGCCAAAGCAATACGCTGGCGCTGACCACCAGATAATTGGTCGGGAAAACGATCATGCAGCCAGTCCAATTGCACCAGTTCCAGCAGGTTATGGACTTTTTTGGCAATGTCAGTTTCGGAAGGGCGTTCTTTCTTATCTTTAACGCGTAAACCGAAGGCAACGTTGTCGAATACGGTCATGTGCCTGAACAAGGCGTAATGCTGGAAGACAAAGCCGATGCCGCGACGGCTGACATGGTGCCCGGTTTTATCTTCGCCGCTTAAAAAAATCCGACCTTCGTCCGCACTTTCAAGACCGGCAATAATCCGTAATAGCGTAGTTTTACCGCAGCCTGAAGGACCTAATAGCGCAACCAGCTCACCATCAGGAATTTCTAAATTGATATGATCCAGTGCGGCAAACTGGCCAAAATGCTTGCTAATATTTTCGATCAAAATACTCATAACGTCCTCGAACTAAATTATTTAACGATGGCTGAGAGGGGTTATAACCTTCGGCCCTGTTTCCATTCCAAGAAGCTTTTTAATACCAGTGTCACAATGGCAAGGCCCGCCAGTATTGACGCGCCGGCAAAAGCGGCGACTGAGTTATATTCGTTGTAGCTGGTTTCAACATGCAGCGGCAAGGTGTTGGTTATGCCTCTGATATGGCCGGATACTACGGAAACGGCACCAAATTCACCCATGGCTCTGGCGTTACACAGCAATACGCCGTACAGCAATGCCCATTTGATATTAGGAAGGCTGACTTTTATAAAGGTGGTCCAGCCGCTGGCACCTAGCGATAGCGCCGCTTCTTCCTCTTCACTGCCCATTTCTTGCATCAATGGAATTAACTCCCGGGCAACAAACGGAAAGGTGACAAACAATGTTGCCAAGACAATGCCGGGTACTGCAAAAATGACCTTGATGTCATGCGCTATCAGCCATTCGCCAAACCAACCTTGCGCACCAAATAACAGCACAAAAATCACCCCTGAAATGACCGGCGAGACTGAAAAGGGTAAGTCAATCAAGGTAGTCAGGAGGCTTTTGCCGGGGAATTCAAAACGGGTAATCGCCCAGGCGGAAGCCAAACCAAAGATTGTGTTAAGCGGCACGGTAATAAATGCCGCTAATACGGTCAATCTGATCGCGGCTTGGGCATCGGGTTCAGACAGCGCGTCCCAATAGGCTTGCCAGCCACTGGCAAACGCCTTGCTTATCACCAACCCTAAGGGCAGGAATAAAAATAGCAAAATGAAACTTAAGGAAACGCTAATCAGCGTGTATCTGACCCAGCGAGGGTCATCCGTTGCATGTTGTATTTGCTCTTTCTTGAACTGTTTTACTGGTTGTACTAGCGCATTCATAATCGATCTCGTTGTTTATAGTTGTCCTGAACGCTGACGCATCCATCTGTTGAGCAAATTAATCACCAATAACAACAAAAAGGACACCAGCAGCATCGTCAGCGCAATCGCGGTGGCGGCTTCATATTCATATTGTTCCAGCTTGGTAATAATCAGCAACGGTACTATTTCAGAGACGTAAGGCTGATTACCGGCGATAAAAATAACTGAACCGTATTCACCGACGCCGCGGGCAAAAGCGAGCGCAAAGCCAGTCAAGACTGATGGAAAAATATTAGGCAGGATAATTTTATTAAATACCTGCAGGCGAGTCGCGCCCAAGCTGGATGCGGCTTCCTCCATCGCCGAATCAAATTCCTTTAGTACCGGCTCAACGGTTCTGACCACAAACGGTATACTGATAAAAATCAGCGCGACCACAATCCCCAACGGACGATAGGCAACTTGTACCCCAAAGCCATCTATCAACAACTTGCCAAGGAAACCGCTGGGTTGAAAAATGGTCGCCATAACAATACCCGCGACCGCCGTGGGTAAGGCAAAAGGTAAATCGATAAAGGCATCGACTAATTTTTTGCCGCTAAATGGATAACGCACCAATACCCAAGCGATGATAAAACCAAAAAAACTGGCGATTGCCGCCGCGATTAAGGCCGCGCCAAAACTGACTCGAAAAGCCGCCAGTACGCGAGTATTGGTAATAATATCGATATAAGCTGACAGGCTTAACTTAAAGCTCATAAATATCAGCGTGCTAAGCGGAATTAGCACAACCAGGGCCAAATAAAATAGCGTGAAGCCGAGTGTTTGGCCAAACCCCGGCATAATATTGCTTTGTCTCATAAATACATCATCACTATGTTCGGTGAATGTTCTAGTTCATAGCTGTTAAATTACGACGTGTAGGAGCGGGCCATGCCCGCGATTGTTTAAATACGCGGGCATGGCCCGCTCCTACAAACAGTTGGTTTAACTAAGTAATCTTTGTAACAGGAAAATAAAAAGGGCGACTTAATAGCCGCCCTTTAACGAACTGGATTTTACTTGCCTGGTCCATAAATTTGATCGAACACACCGCCATCAGCGAAATGCTTTTTCTGAACTTCATTCCAGCCGCCTAATTGATCAATTTTAAACAGTTCCAGTTTTGGGAATTGTTTGTCGAATTTCGCAGCGACTTCAGAATCAGATGGACGGTAGTAATTTTTGCCGATAATTTCTTGGCCTTCTTTACTGTACAAATACTTTAGGTACTCAGTCGCCACTTCTAAGGTGCCGTGTTTACGAGCAACATCTTCTACAACAGTTACGGGTGGCTCAGTCAATACGCTGAATGATGGGGTGACAACTTCATATTTATCGGCGCCAAACTCTTTCAGCACCAGATAAGCTTCGTTTTCCCAAGTGATTAACACGTCGCCGATTTCGCGTTCAGCAAAAGTAGTGGTGGAACCGCGCGCGCCGGTGTCGAGCACCGCTGTGTTTTTAAATAACTTGCTGACAAACTCGGTCGCGGCTTGTTCGCTATTGTTGTTATGTTTTAACGCATAAGCCCAAGCGGCTACATAGTTCCAGCGTGCGCCGCCGGAAGTTTTTGGGTTTGGGGTAATGACGCTGACGCCCGGTTTAACCAAATCATTCCAGTCTTTAATACCCAACGGATTGCCTTTACGGACCACATAAACAATGGTTGATGTGTAAGGCGAGCTGTTATTAGGTAATTGGCTTTGCCAGTCTTCCGGGATCAATTTACGTTTTTGATACAGCTGATCGATGTCGAACGCAATTGCTAAGGTCACCACATCAGCTTCCAGGCCATCTAACACCGCACGTGCTTGTTTACCGCCGCCGCCATGGGATTGATTGACGGTGACGTTATCGCCGGTTTTGGCTTTCCAATATTTAGAGAACGCCTCGTTGTACTCTTTGTAAAATTCACGAGTCGGATCGTAAGACACGTTGAGCAGCTTAATATCAGCGGCATTGACTGCGGGTGCAGCGGTTAGGGCAGCGAATACCCCGGCAACGAGAAGTTGGTGTAATTTTATTTTCATATAGTAAAGCCCCTTAAATTAATCACAGTTAAAACGAGAGTTGGAAACGGGTTGCGAATACTTGCTCAGTGGGTCGATCACCGCCTTTAATAGCTGTGGCTCCGCCATCAAAACTGGTTTGTTCGTAGTCGGCTCTGATCAGTGCGTAAGCGTTCAGGTACCAATTGGCACCCAATGTCCATGCTGTGGCATGGGTGGCGGATTGTGTTGGATCAAGAATTTTGAAGGTACCGTTATCGATGTCCATCTCAGACCAGCGTGCGGCAAACTGCAATGCACCCCAGCGGCCATCCAGCGGGCTGAAATTTTGAATGGGTTTGACGGCGCCAAAGTTGTTGTCTTCACCGGTGACAACCCAAGATCCTAGTAGTTGCCAGGCGGTATTGTCTTGCCTGATATTGGTACTTTTTCCTTTGTTGTCCTTG
>JAQTQN010000294.1 GCA_028712225.1 Methylobacter sp. | reverse complement strand
GTTAGTTGCATGGCATATTGAAAAAGGACAGTTAAATAATCAACGACTGGATGATTTAAATGTTGCTATGGCATGTTATACCAATCCCAATAAGTTTTTAATTAAATCCTATTAATTCTTCAATGTCGTTAAGTTAAGCCGTTCGTGGTGAGCTTGTCGAACCATGAACGGATTAACCATTCCCCCTTCGACAGACTTCACCACAAGGGTGATCTATGGACAGGCGAACGGTTAATCCTTAACGTTGAGCTCGCCTTCAACCAGCTAAGAAACAATAAAATATGAATTTATTGGGATTGGTATAACGTATATTCCGGCATCAGGGCAACGCCGATACCGGCACGCACCATATTCACAATCCATTCTTCGCTATTACTTCGGTAAGTTGCATAAAGATTGATTTCCCGGTCTCGGCAAACGCTACGCAAATCTTCGCGCAATTCGCAATTCAATCGATCCAGATAAGGCTCGGCCTGAATATCTTTTAAAGTGATGTTAGTCAGCTGGTTAAATCGGTGTGCCGGGTTAAATGCGACCACATATCTTTCTTGATAAAGCCGCGTCGATGGTAAGGTTGTCCCAATAATTGCGTGGGGAAGCGGCAAAATTATTACTTGCCTTTCTACAACAACCACAACACTTCCAATCCTTCTTCGATTACAAAATCACCTCTGTTTTGCGGCCTGTAAATCTATGAACTTCTCGGAATGCGAACATGAAAAACCAGCATCTTTACGATAATTGGAGCAGCCCCAAAACTCGCCATATCGGCCTTTACGTAAACTTAAAGTGCCGCCGCATTGCGGGCAAATGGGTTCGACAAAATCGCAACGCGGATTTTCGCAGACGTTAAACCGGCCTTTTTGTTGTAAACCGCTGCCGCAGCGTTGGCAGGCGCGTTGGGTATGGGTGCAAAGCGGATACTGATTGCAGCCGAAAAAACTACCGTGCGGGCTGTCTCTAGGCACCATATAACCGGTGTGACAAAGGCTGCAAACGGCCTCGGTTAATTTATCCTGAAAGCCTTCGCCTTTAAATTCATCCGTGCTTATCGGGTAACGATTGTCGATCAGTTCCCTGACAAATGGCGAGGGATTATTGCCATCGGTGATCAAATAGACATGGTGCCGGGCTCTCGTCAGCGCCACATAAAACAAGCGCCGTTCTTCAGCATGTTTGTAAGCTTCGGCTTTGGGCAGTAACAATTCCAATAGCGGATGGGTTGCTTTTTCAGACGGAAAGCCGTGTTTGCCTTTGTCCAGCCCTAACACAATCACATAATCCGCCTCTTTGCCTTTGGCCGCGTGTACGGTCATAAACTGCATCGATAACTGCGGAAACTCCCGTTTTAAAGCGGCGAGATGCTCGGGTTTTTTAAAACCAAATCGGGCCAACAGCAAAACGCTGGCGGACTCCGCAGACTTTGAGCTAATCGCCGATAACGCGGCATGAATCCCGGCGGCTTCCTGGTTGGTTTTAATCAACGATACTGCGCTCTGTTTAACGCTACGCTGGCTGCGGATTTGCTTGTCGATTTGATCGGGATTCTGCGTGACAAAGCGCGAGGCCACGTCACCGATTTGGTTATTAAACCGAAAGGTTTTGTCGAGAACACTGGTGGCGGTGGCGCCAAAATAGTCTTCGAAATTTTTGGTTATCGACACATCGCTGCCGGTAAAGCGATAAATCGACTGCCAATCGTCGCCGACACAAAACAAGCTACTGTCCGCTTGTTGCGCCAGCAACGCTTTCAGCAATCGCGCCCGGCTGGCGGAAATGTCCTGAAACTCATCCACCAGCAAATAGCGATACGGCGATTGATAGCGTCCGGATTCGACGTAGTCAATCGCCATGCCGATCATATCTTCAAAATCAATGCTGGCGGTATCGCGTAATTCTTGTTGATAGGCTTCATAGATCGGTTCGAATAAATACGCTGCCGCGCGCATGCGTTCATGATCTTCATGGCGGCTGGCCAGTTCGACCATATTTTTGATGTTGAGATAAGCGGATTTGAATAACGCCAGAATCTGCGCCATCAATTGGCTAAACTCCGACACCCGTCCCAATTGCTTGAGTTTTTGCAGTAACTCATTTTGCGGCAGCGGCTTAAATTGCACCCCGGCCGCGAGTAGTTTTTCACTTAACACCTCAGTGAGTCGCCCCTGTTGTTTCAAGTAACTGTAGGTTTCAATCAGCGGCGTTTTATGTGTTTGGTGCAATGCCCGTTTCCAGGCCATGCCTTCCAGATAACTTTGTTGATCGATAAACGGCGGCGTTTGATTGCGTTCATTGACGGCAAAATGTTCGATGTAAATGCCAAAATCGGGTAAATAAAAATCCGGCTGGTAAGCTTTGTAGTCCGGCCCCGAGGTATTAACCTGATAGTTGGCTTCGTAGCGATAATTCACGCCTTGTCGGTACAGAAAATTGGCGATCTCGCATTCTTCGTAGCTTTTTACCAATTCACCCTGCAAGGTACGAATGTCGTTTTCCAGCAAATAAGCGTTGTACTCGCCGAGACTTTTAAACTCGTATTGGCTTTTGTAAGGATGAGTAAAGCGTAGAAAGTAAGTAATCAACCGCGATTTATAGCGTTCATCATGCAGAAATTGCTGCACCTGATCGTCGACAAAACGCGCGCGCAGGACTTCATCCTCAGCCATTTTGTGGATGGGCGGCACCTCGCGTTCCACTTGGGTGATGATGTGTTTGCCCAGACTGTGAAAAGTTTTGACGGTCAGATTTTGAATAGCCAATTTATCCTTGATGCGCTCATCCATTTCTTCGGCGGCTTTGCGGGCATAAGCCAACATTAAAATCTGTTGCGGTTGCGCCAAACCGGCTTTGACTAAATACCCGGCCCGGCCGATCATCGTGCTGGTTTTGCCGGTACCTGCACCGGCGAGAATCAAATTATGCTGCTCATCAATCACGCAGGCTTTGCGCTGTTGTTCGGT
>JAQTQN010000293.1 GCA_028712225.1 Methylobacter sp. | reverse complement strand
CGCTTGATAGCATTGAAAGACTGAATGATTTTTCTGCTGACCCGGAATACTGCGCAGGCAAAGTAGCTGTTGCCTCTGATAAGGACGGCAGTATCGCTAAAGCCTATGACTTAGTGGTTAAAGAAGCTGCTGCGGGCAAAAAAGATTCACGCGGCGTAGACATCGATCATGGTTTTGCTGAACGCACCACGTTTATCGTGACGCCAGAAGGCAAAATCGTTGCCACTATCGGCGGTATTAAGCCTGCGGAAAATGTGGAAAAAGCACTTGAAGCTGTACAAAAGCTGGCGGCTGCTAAACAAACAGCGCAGTAAGTATGGGGTTGTCGCGTATCGGTACGCGTAAAAGTTATCGACATGGACGTAGGCAAACTTGGTTTTTGGTATTGGCTTTTGTTGCATCGACGCAAACCGTGGCTTCTGAGGAAAGTGTTGATTTAAACAGTCAGCGAATCGGTAACGGCAATCCTGCTATCGGTAAGCAGCGATCTGATGCAGGCCGATGTCAAGAATGTCACGGGTCAGATGGAATGAGTAATGACGAGCGCATCCCCAATCATGCGGGGCAATATGCCGGGTACTTAATTAAGCAGTTAGATAATTTTCAGTCTGGAGAACGTAAGCATCCGACCATGACCCTCATGGCGGAGGATTTAACCGAAGCAGATAAAGCCGATATTGCGGCTTATTTTGCCAGCCAGAAAATGATGGAAGGTGAACCTGGCAGCGATACTTCGGCGAAGAACCTGTTTTGGAACGGAGATGCGGCCAGAGAACTTCCTGCTTGCGTGAGTTGCCATGGCGAAAACGGCAAAGGCCGGGTTGCCGATAATGTTATTTATCCGGTGCTTGGCGGCCAACGCAGAGTTTATTTACGCTCGCAATTGGTTAGCTGGAAACTCGGCGAGCGCGCTAACAGTCCGGGTGGCGTCATGAATAAAGTGGCTAAAGCGCTGACTGATGACGAAATGACCGCCTTGGCTAATTATCTAGCCGGGCTTTAGTTACACATAATGTAGGAGCGGGCTATTAAGTTAAGCCGTTCGTGGTGACCCTGTCGTTGGTGGTTTCGGATTGTCCCATTCATCCTTCGACAAGGCTCTCCTGAGCGAAGCCGAAGGGCTCAGGACGAACGGAAAAATCTGCAAGGCCCGCTCCTACCCACATTGATTTAATGGAGTTGCTATGAAACGTTTTCTTTTAGGTTGTTTGTTATCGATGATGGCGGCATCACCCGTATTTGCTGCATTGCAGGCTGGCGATACGGCGCCTGCTATCGATACCCAAGCGTCTTTTGGCGGTAAGCCGTCAGCTTACTCACTCCAGGAATCATTAAAAAAAGGCCCTGTGGTCGTGTACTTTTACCCAACGGCTTACGGCAAGGGCTGCAGTGTGCAAGCCCATACCTTTGCTATCAACCATGACAAATTTACTGCGGCGGGAGCAACCATCGTCGGCGTGTCATTGGACGACATAGACAGGCTTAATCAATTTTCAGCGGATCCAGAATATTGCGCCAGCAAGTTTCCCGTCGCCTCTGATGTTGACGGCAAGATTGCCAATGCCTTTGGCTTGAATGTCGACGAGTCAACCAAGGGTAGAAAAGATATTCGTGGCGTTCAGGTTGATCATGGCTCAATCGCACGCACCACTTTTATTGTCGCCCAGGACGGCAAGATTGTGGCAACGGTGGGCGACCTAAAACCGGCTGAAAATGTTGAGAAGGCGCTAGAGCATATTCAACAGTTATCCGGTAAAGCTGCGCAATAGTTGTTAAAGATTGATTACAAAAGGGGGCAGAAATGCAGCGATATATTCCAGCCATTTTTTCTTCGCTATTTTCTTTGAGAGGACAACAATGAAGTTTTTAAATCGCCTGTTATATCAAGTCCACCGCTGGTTAGGTGTGGTACTGGCACTGTTTATGTTTGTGTGGTTTTTTTCCGGCTTGGTGATTATGTACACCACGCCCGCCACGCAAAATCGTAGCCAGCAACTTGCTCATGCTGAAACGCTTGCCCCCGAATTAGGTTGGTTGAGTCTGGGAGAGGCTTGGAATCTAAGTGCCGAACAACGTCAGACCGCTGCAGAAAAACGTAAGCAAAATAAACCGGCTGGCGAAGCTGTGCGTGCCGAGGGCGAAGGTACACAACCTGCCAAAGTTGATAGTGTCGTTAGCATCGCCGACGCCAGATTAGTGCGTAGTGCCGACGAGCCCTTATGGTTGATAGAAGATAGTCTCGGGCAGCGTTTTGCGTTGTCGGCAATTGATGGAACTTTACGTGAGACTTCGCCGGAGCAGGCCGTAAAAATTGCTGAAAACTGGTTTGCAGCAAATAGCGACAATGGGTTGATCAAAGCAAGTTATTTGGACATCGTGCCAAGCACTATTTTCCTGCGTAATCAGGAGGCCTTAAGTCCGTTTCATCATGTTGCTGCGGGTGATGATGGCAGTGAGTTGTTGATTTCATCACGTACCGGTGAAGTGTTACATGTGTCAACCAGCGTTGACCGAGCGTTTTATTATGCGGGTAACTGGGTGCATTTGTTTAAACCGCTTGAGTCTATCGGCTTAGGAAGCATTCGTCGTGATGTACAGTTATGGTCGGGCTTGTTTGCCACCATTGCTGCGTTGACTGGGTTGATTATCGGTTGGCTGCGCTGGCGTCCTGGTTTTGCCGGTAAACCTACGTACTCTCAAGGCCGCACCCAGCCTTATCGTGAGTTTTGGTTTAAATGGCATTTTTGGACGGGATTGATCGGCGGCACTTTTGCGCTGTTTTGGGCGTTTAGCGGTTATATCGATACCAATCCGGGTAAATTATTTTCCCAAGGTAATCCAAGTAAACAGGAGCTGGCTCGTTATTCAGGTAATGCATTGCCGCAAGCGATGCTCAATTGGCTGCCAGTGTTGCCGGTCGAGCTTTCTGCCGCTGTCGATGGTGCTGATGTTGTGGAATTGGC
>JAQTQN010000076.1 GCA_028712225.1 Methylobacter sp. | reverse complement strand
CGTAGCCTCATTAGCCAATTGCTCTGCTGACAATCCCAGTAATTGCGCAGCGTCTGGATTGCAATGTACAAAATAGGGATTATCCAACGGTGTCGGTTGTACTGACCGATAAAAGCAGTCCGGCAATTGCAGCCAAGGATTACTCCATGACAGTTTCTTCATCGCAGAATCAGCATTGTTATAGTTAATATTCATTTGTAAGGTAGGCCTTCGATTTTTTCCATAATGCCACCGGCTATTTTGGCGGTTTCCGTTCCGCAGAAATAAAGCTTATCTTGCCAATGATCCAATTGCAGCAGGGGATGTCCGGAGCGCGGATGTTTCGTTGCCGCACCGAAAAGTTGCACCATTTGCTGAAAGTAAAATAGGACAATCAAGAATGAGGCCAACCTATAAACGAATCCATTTCAATGCGCTATTGCCGGTATTAAGTTAAGCGCCGACGACTCTGCGGCAATTCGGCAAAGACGACTAAATACAAAAGCCAGTCTTAAACGATGTCATAAAGGCGACAAATCACTAAGTTTTGTAACACTTAGCCATTTATTAGATGTTGTGAATTCACCAAATATCAGCATCAATTAAATTTTCTATCTCGAAGATAACTTTGTGAGTAGGTTCAAGCCTGGCTTAAGTATTTAAACCCAACGTTTGCTGCTTATTCATTGAGAGAGGAGCGCTGAGCGGTCTTCGTCCGCTTATTGGTCGTTATGATCTACTTATCAGAGATAGGTTTATGAAAAAATATCGTTATGCAATTATTGCCGGGTGTTGTTTGGCTTTGCTTGTGTTGATTTCTATACCGGTTACCAAAACACTTAGTTCTTTGGACGGCGGCGCACCTGCCGCCGGATGGACTGCTTATCCCTCATCAGGCGGGTATCGATTAAATCTTGTCATGGGCGGGGCTAGGGTTTCGGATGAAGCTGAAACGGAAGGATTGGGTTCTATTAACAACAGCCCCGTAAATCAAGCATTTAATAAAATGACCGCAAGACAGCACAATCAATTTACCGAGCTGTCTGTGAACTCCATCAATCTGGCCAAAGATCAACCGGTGTCGACGTTTTCAATTGATGTCGATACTGCCTCGTATGGCTTTTTACGGAAGTCGTTAAATAGCAATTTACAGCCAACCAAAGATGCCATTCGGCTTGAAGAGTTGGTTAATTATTTTCCTTACGATTACCCGGCCGCAGATAACTTACAGCAGCCGTTTAAAACCACGGTAAAGATACTGCCTTGTCCTTGGAACCCAGCTAATAAGCTAATGCACATTGGTATTAAAGGTTATCAGCTTCCGCAACAAACCAGGCCCAAAGCCAATCTGGTATTTTTAATCGATGTGTCGGGCTCAATGGCAGATGCCAATAAATTGCCATTGGTGCAACCAGCTTTAAAAATGCTGTTCGATACCTTAAGCGCCGATGACAGCGTGGCGATAGTTACCTATGCCGGGCAAGTTCAATTAGCGTTGGAGCCGACCAATGTCAGGGATAAAGCCAAAATTATTAACGTCATTGATAGCTTGCATGCGGACGGCGGTACCGCGGGTGGTGCGGGTATTCAGTTAGCCTATCAAACCGCAAAGCAACATTTCGACGCTAAAGGTGTTAACCGGGTGATTCTGGCAACTGATGGTGATTTTAATATCGGCATTCGTGATCCCAAAGAATTAAAAAGTTTTATCGAGCGTGAACGCGCTTCGGGCATTGCCTTGTCGGTATTGGGTTTCGGCATGGGTAATTACAACGATGCCTTGATGCAAACCCTGGCGCAAAACGGTAATGGTAATGCCGTGTATATCGATACTTTAAATGAAGCCCGCAAGGCCTTGGTTGATCAAGTCGGCGCCACGCTATTTACCATCGCCAAAGACGTGAAAATTCAGGTGGAATTTAACCCGGCACAAATCGCCGAATATCGGCTGTTAGGGTATGAAAGCCGTTTATTAAATCGAGAAGACTTTAATAACGACCAAGTCGATGCTGGTGAAATTGGCTCTGGGCATACCGTAACGGCAATCTACGAAATCACTCCCGTCGGCAGCCAAGGCCGGATGATTGATGATTTGCGTTATCAAGCAAACCCTGCTGATGCAGCAAACACCGGCACGAATGCCAATGAATACGCCCAGATAAAAATTCGTTACAAATTACCCGATAGTAACAACAGTCAGATTATTAAAACCGTCGTTGATGCCAGCCAGCAGCTTACTGATTGGCAGCAAGTTCCGGAAGATGCGCGCTTTTCAGTGGCTGTGGCTGCGTTCGGGCAATTGCTGCGCGGCGAGCCCACCACTAAAAACTTTAGTTACGACAATGCTATCGACATCGCGCAAAACGCTAAAGGCGGCGACCCATTTGGCTATCGGGCGGAATTTATCAACCTGATTCGTCTTGCCAAAGCGCTACCGGTAACGGCAGCGGGCAATTAAACGGAGGAAACAGTCATGGGAAATTCTATTGACGATAACTATATCGATGCGTTGAATTGCCGTATTGAATACGAGTGTCAGCAGCATCCAACACGATTCAAAATCAAACTTGTCTTGCTAATGCTGTTGGGCTACGTATTGATTTTTAGCTTATGCTTTATACCGGCTTTAGTTGGCATCGTGGTCTTTCAAGTGATTTTAACTTTAGTCACTGGGGCTTCTTTAGAGCTCTCATTCCAAGCGTTTAACAATGCAGTATTGATAATGTTGTTGTTAATTTCATTTCACCGTAATCCGTTCAAAAAGCTTTATAAAAACGAAGGTTACGAGTTAACCGCTCAAGAATTTCCTGCGTTGTTTGCTGAAATTGATCAACTTAGTCAGCAGAAAAAATCACCGCGTATTCACAACATTATCTTGGATCATTCAAGCACTGCGTATGCAATAAAAATGCCGCTATTTACTTTTTTAGGGTGGAATAAAAATACCCTGTCTATAGGCATGTCATATTTGTTATGGCTGTCGCCAGAGCAGATGCGTGCAGTAATAGCTCATGAATGGGGACATTTCTCAAATAAAGATGAGGGCTATTCGGTAAGGATTCAATTGCTTTTGATGTACATGAGAGGGTTTTGTAGTCTTGTGCAAGACTATAACCTTGGTCGCTTGGGTGACTATTTGGCCGAGTATATGATTTGCCTAAATCAATATTATGTAGTGTTACGAAGAGCCAATGAAGTTCGAGCCGACGCCGTAGCTTTAGATAAAACAGGAAAAGAGGTCAGCATGGAAACACTGCTAAAAACGCATGTCTTCAGTTTTTTGCTGGATGAACGCTACTGGCAACCATTATTTGATCTCACCCGAATATTGCCCGAGCCGGTAACTGCGCCGTACAGTGATTTACAAGCATTTTTGAAGGAATATCAATTTATGCCGAGTGAGTTGGATGGTGCAATTAAGCAAGTGCTGTCGCAGAAATCCGCACCGCTGCATACCCATCCATCATTAGCCGAGCGCCTGTCTGCCTTTGAGGCTGCGCCTATCATGCCGCCAGCAATGCAAATATCTGCGGCAGACGCTTGGTTAGGAGAAAAACTTGATCAAGTGCTTACCGATATGGATGCCGAGTGGCACCATAAATTCTTATCGGTCTGGCGTAAAGATCATCAAAATCATCAAAAAGCGGCTGATTAGAAACACAGGTCACCTCGAAAAACCCTGCACTTCGACAGGCTCAGTACCCACAGGGCATAAATGCGAACGGCATCTTATAAATCAACCTGTTACGTTCGTGGTGAGCTTGTCGAACCATGGATGTGACAGGTTCCAACGTTGCCATTTCTTTACAGTGTGAAGAAATGGCAAATTACTGCGCTTGCGCGCATCGTCATTATTGGAGGCCGCATGGCTAATTTTGTTCAACATAGATTGATAATCGCTGCATTTTTATTAACGGTAATTTGTTCGCCGTGTGGTGCGGCATTAGTAGAATCTCTTGCAAACGTAAATATGCTGACGGACGCCCAAGTAAAGCAAGAGCTTGAAGATATTGATCAGTTAACGGATCTACTACCGTTTGAAAAACAAGATCCCGTTCAGCTTAAACAGCAGTTAATTGGCCTGGGCTACAAAGTAATTAATGAAAAAACCGATCAATTCGGCCTGACTAGAATAAGACTGACGAAAAAAACTACCACAAAATATATTAAGTTGCGCTTTGAGTATTTAAATAATGAGCTGGCTGATTATGGTTTATCTGTTGATATTAAAGGCACGCCAAGCTACGTTAATAGTAAAAATAAACCGCTGGATAAACTGGTATGGGATGTTTTACAAAAACAGGGTGCGGAAATGTCTGAGGAGCCACTTTTACACGCACATAAAATGTTTCAAGATGTTTTTGATAAATATTATCAAGTCGTCACGGCCGGAAAAAATGATCTAAAAGCCGTAAACATATCTGGTGATTCTAAACAATTAAATAATGATTATATTTTTTTAGTCTCTGATGCTTATGCCTATTCAGCTGATGGCAATGATTGCGTGCCTCTGCATGAAGACTATTATTCAAGTAATGCATCAAACGCAGATTCAGCAATAAATAACTTGCTTGCCGAAAAAAGACTTGATCTTATAGAAAATATACTCGATGGCTTTAACCCGGTAGGGCGTATTTATGCGATTAGAGCATTAGAAAAACTAGGATTATCTGATAATGAAATTATCAAAGATAAAATAAATAAAATATTGGACATGAATACGCCAATCAATGTATGTGAAAAAACACATTTAACAGCCAGAGAATATAAAAACTCAATATATATTAATAGCAATAATTAATGTAACTATTCGCCAAATTTAATCTATTGGTAAATGTTAATTTCTTGAACTTATCAAAGCCAAAAAATACAATTAAGGAATTACAACATGCTCAATTATTTCTTTTCTTATGAAGGCAGAGTCGATCGTCTGACTTACTGGATTTCACAAGTGGTTTTTTATGTGCTTCTTTTTGTTTTAGTACCTTTTATATCGACGCCTGGCAGTGATTTTAATTTTAACTGGTCATTACTGCTGATCATTATTCCTTTTTGGTTTTCCTTTGTTATTACTGTAAAAAGATTACATGATATTGATTGTTCGGGCTGGTGGGTTTTAATAAATTTCATCCCTTACCTTGGCCCAATAATTATGTTTATTGCCTTAGGATTTATTTCCGGCACTGATGGTAGTAACCGGTTTGGGAATGCTGCGTGGAATTGGGATTAACGGCCCTGTATGTTAGTAATTTCATTGAAATCAAGAAGAAAAATATGAATGACTTCAGTAATACGTTAAAACAATTTTATTCTTCCAGATATGGAAAGCCTTTTATGCTGGCATTTGTAGGTTATTGTTTTATAGCATTGTACTGGCAGCCAGAATTAACCGGGGATGAGTTAGTCATATCTAGGTTTTTATGGCGTCTTATTTCAGATTTCGACCCGTTGAGGATAAGCCATTTTAATCTTTCCCATCTACCTTATTACTTCCCTTTAAAAACATTATGTTTTCTGGGCTTTCCTGCAATTATGGGGGCAAATTTAGCGGCCTTTTTTGGTGAACAGCAGCGTCCCATCAAACAAAAAGCTGTTTTTTGTTGGGCTCCGTTTTATCCTCATCCTAAATCGTTTTATCCGGAAATTGTTGATGCCACTGTTAGCCATTTTTTTTCTGTGAGTGCCATTGCGGTTGCCATTTATTTTATCGTTGGCGTTTGTGTAAATAAATTTCTGCAAAGCAACCTTAATAAAATACATCTACAAATGCTGTCTGCTGTTTTTATAAGCGTGTTGGCCGCCATACTAATGGTTCGGAATTTTGAGTACAAGGCTTGCCGTTTCGGCATCGAGCTAGAGAGGGAAATAGCCGATTGGGAAAAGGTACAAAACGAATGGATTTTTCTAACCCATTTCAACCCAATTATCGCTTTTTTGCTTGCCTACCTTGGCATAAGCATTATGACTCAATTGATTCCGGCATTATTTAAGAACGGTAAACGCGTCGTAAAAAAATAGCGTGTATTGACTGCTATTGGGTAAGCGACGCGCAGGCATCCTTATTTGTTATTTGGGCGGTTTCGGGAATTGGCGTTGCTAATCTGAGTCCGACTTTATTTTGCCTGATAACCTCGCAATCCAGCCAAGCGACGAACGGCGTTGTCGCGACCGGTTCTTCGCCCAGTTTGAGATCGGGGTTGAGATAACTTTTAAAGATAATCTCAGCACCGAGTCTGCCGACTTCTTGATCGCTTACTGATACCACGACACCGGCTTTTTCTAAATTATCCGTTGAGTAAGTCGATGGAATTACCCATTTAGTTTTCAGAGCGGCAAGCCCGTCATCTTTTTCATTATCTCTTAATACGTTGTCCAAACCGTACCAGGCGAAATAGACTTCTTGAGGATCGGCGGCTTGTTTGGTCGTTAAGTCATTCAAGGTAATGTCACCGTCTTTAGGGCGTGACTCAAAGCGGACATCATTGGTTTTTTCTTTGAGATTGCTTAGGTTTTGATCGACGTAGAGATCCTGAATGGTGTGTTTGTTATAAACAAACACCAGTTTTTGTTGCGGTGGAAACAATGCGCCGATAGTTTTGCCGTAATCGTCTTCATTATCGGTGCCATAACGCACACCGGTGATTTTGGTGTCTTCGTGACGATCGTTAAGGCTTTTGACGATACCGGCTTTTACCGGGTCAGTCAGGCCCAGAAAGATCACGCCTTTGGCATTAAATTTATCGGCTAGTTTTGCATCCCGAATGGCAATGGTGACATTAGTGCCCACCGTGACCAGATAATCGACCTTATGACTGAAGGTGCGTTGGATGATTTTATCGATCTTCTTTTGCCAATTGGCGATGTCTTTAGTGCCGTCAGGGCCCACAAAAGGCTCGTCGTGAACGGCTTGCTCCAAATGCCACACTTTATTATCCAGGTGCTCAAACAGCGAGTTAACAATCGCTTCTTCATACGGCGCTTTTTCGCTGTAGATAACCATGACCGATAATGGTTTTTGATGCTGGTATGAGGCTATTTTTTCGCCCCATTGCTGAAATTTGTCTAACAGCGTGTATTGGCTGAGTTGTTCGAATGCGCCAATTTTATGATGCCGGGTAATTGGCATAGTGCAAGCCATGACTAGCGCAGCAATAGCCGATAATGCGAAGACTGTTTTTTTAGGCGTTAACAGCTGATTTTGGCTTGTTATGGTCAGGGCAGTTAATTCGTTAGCGGTGTTTGGTAGTGCTGGAGGCGTTTCTGTATTGCCTGCAAATACCTGCGGATAATCGGGTATAGCGATATGCAGATGCGCAAATATATCGATCAAATGATCAATAGGCTTAACTTCAATGCCAACTGCCGCGAGTTGGTCAATGTTATGTTGAAAATCACTGATGGGTTGCTGATTTCCGTTGTTATCTAAATAACGGGTCGGGGTAAAAAACACGATGTGTTTGGCGTCCAGAGTGTTTGCTTGTCGTTCTTGTAATACCAACTGGAATTTTTCAGCCACTTGCGACACGGGTTCTACCGTTATTTGTCCTTTATGTCCGCCCAGCGTTCCCGTGGCGATGATGTCTGAACCCTGGTCATGCTGGTCATGTAACAGCAACGCAATTGCTAATCCCAACTTAATGCTGTCACCCTCGCAACGACCAATAGAGTACAAACGTTGCGCATCTATCCAATCGGCATTGAGATGTTGCGACATTAAAAAAATCCGCACCCGATCAACGACATCTTGCCCGGTAGTGGCCAGGCCATGCGGCATCAAACCGAGGGTGATGGATGAGATGTTTTTTCCTGAGAGTTTAATTTGCGCATCCGGAATAGCACCGGCCATCGAGCTGTACACTTCAATCAAGCGACTGTTTTGGTCATTGGCGATGGTGGGGATTTTTACAAATTGCGGCATGATGATTCCAGGGTTGTTGCTTGAATTGCTTGTTGTTCAAGCTATTGTCGCAAATATTCATCAAGCTGTAATCCTAACAAGCCTGATGATCGTGTCGAACGATTTTCTGCACATTGTTTCTTAACGCCTTAATTCTATCTCGAAGCATAGATGTGAGAGTTAACGCTCTCAATTAATCAATGTGGTGTAGGCCCAAAAGCCTGCGTTCAATTCGTAGAATAAGGAGTGAGTTATGTATAAAAAACTATTGTGTTGGGGAGTTTTATTTTATGCGCTGACATTGCCGGTTCAGGCCGCAGTGGTTGTCAGCATTAATCCAGCGGCACCGGAAATAAGTGTGGGCGACAGTGTTGGTTTTAGTATCGATATAACCGGCTTGGACAGCAGTCTGGCGCTAAGCGGTTATGAACTATCGCTCGGTTTCGATCCGGCGTTATTACATTTTGACAGCGTTATCTTTGGCAATCAGCTTGATCTTGCCGGGCAAGGCCAAAATTTCCCAAACATGACCACTGAGTCTGGCTGGGTGCATTTAATCGAGTTTTCATTCGATGATTCAGCCGTTTTACTTGAACAACAGGCAGATAACTTTACCCTCGCCAATCTGTATTTTACGGCGATCGACTCTGGTGTCAGTTCACTCAATCTTTCATTGCATGGTCTGGCCGATAGTGAAACCAATCTAATCGATGCCAATAGCCAAGGGGCTGTAGTCTCAATCACCAGCGCAGTGCCGCTGCCCTCCGGAGTATGGCTGTTTATTTCCGGGTTGGGATTGTTATTGCGCAGACAGCGCCTTCTGCAAGGTTAAATAAGGAAACTAGGATGAAAAAAATCACCAGAATTCCTGCCTCATTAGCAGGTAAAAAAAATAATCCACTGACCGTTCAATCAGTGGTTTCCATGTTACTTGTGTTGGCAAGCGGCAGTGTAGAAGCTGAGGCGTTGGGAGGAAGTTTTGTTGCTGCCCCCGGAGCTCAAACAGTGGTCGTTCGTTGGGGTTGTGTGAGTCTTCCGCAATGCACATCGGCGGGAGCGGGCAGCTTCACGGTGACCACACCGCCAAAGCATGGCGTACTCAGTTTTGGCACTGCCTCAGGTACTTCGGATTTACCGGGCTGCGCAGGCAAAGAAATAATAAGGGCGGTGGCTTATTACACATGGACGGATAATCAGGCCGGGGCAGAACAGGATGCTTTTGCCGTACGTTGGGGGAATGCTT
This sequence comes from Methylobacter sp., assembly GCA_028712225.1. Lineage (GTDB taxonomy): Bacteria > Pseudomonadota > Gammaproteobacteria > Methylococcales > Methylomonadaceae > JABFRC01. The sequence goes on along the minus strand of JAQTQN010000076.1, from coordinate 2,716 downwards.
CAAGTTGTTCCTCAGTTAACAATAGCGTGCAAATCCAAAAAGCGGCATCGCCAAAAAACCAAGGCAAGGCAGATCCCGATTGCCCAAAAACTTGCGACGGTAATCCGATCAATGCCGCAACCGGTAACAAATTTCAGGTGGAAACTGATTTTGTCGGCGCACCGCATACCGGTTTGGAAATACGCCGCTTTTATAACAGCCAAAACAGTGCCGAAACCACTTTAGGTACAGGCTGGCGCAGCACTTGGCAGCAGTCGATTACGACAACGCCGGAACAAAATGTGGTGCAAGTCACGCGTGACGACGGCAGGGTAGAGCGCTTTACCAAGAATGCCGCCGGTGCTTGGCAAGCCGACCCGGATGTCACCAATCAATTATCAGTTCTGGTCGATGCCAATAATCAGCAAACCGGCTGGCAATTGCTCACGTCTGACGATACTAAGGAGGTTTTTTCTTTAGATGGCCGCCTGACGTCTGTGACTAATCGCGCCGGACTGACGACTTCACTTAGCTACGACAGCAAAAATCGCTTAAATACGGTGACTGGGTATTTTGGACATAGTTTGAAGTACGTGTATGGCGCCAATAACCGCATAAGCACCATCACCACACCTGATGGCGGTGTTTATAGTTACAGTTATGACGCTAAAAACAACCTGACTTCAGTCACTTATCCGGACAAAACCGTTCGCCAATATCTTTATGAAAATACGACGTTCATCCATGCGCTAACCGGAATTATTGACGAGAACGGCAAACGTTTTGCCACTTGGACTTACGATGCACTGGGCCGAGCAACATCGTCACAACATGCGGGTGGTGCCGAGTTAACTAAAGTTGCTTACAACCCTGATGGTACGGCAACGGTAACTGATGCGTTAGGCAATCAACATAGTTACAACTTCACTACTCAGTTTGACGTGGTTAAACCTACTGACGTGACAGGGGCTGCGTTTAAAAACCTAGGAGCCAAAGCATTTACCTACGATGCCAACGGCTTTGTAGCCAGCCAAACTGACTTTAACGGCAATGTCACCACCTTTGTGCGCGATGCCCGCGGCTTGGAAATATCCAGAACCGAAGCAGCCGGTACCGCATTGGCACGCACTATCAGCACAAGCTGGCATTCGAATTTTCGTTTGCCCACGCAAATCATTGAGCCAAATCGAGTCACTACCCTCAGTTACGATAACAACGGCAACCTGACTGAGCGAACGGTAACATCTGGCACCGACAGCCGTACTTGGGCTTATATCTATAACTCGGCTGGGCAAGTGTTATCAGTCGACGGCCCGCGCACCGATGTTAATGACATCACTCATTATGCTTATGACGCCAAGGGCGGCTTGCAGTCTATTACCGATGCGTTAGGACATGTCACGCAGATTACCGCTTATGACGCTAACGGCTTGCCGTTAAGTGTTAAGGATGCCAACGGACTGGTGAGCAAATTGGCTTACGATGCGCGTGGCCGCGTGCTCTCTAAGCAAGTCGGTAATGAAGTGACTCAATACACCTATGATGCGGTGGGCCAAGTCACTAAAACCATCGCTCCGGACGGCAGTGTTATTGCCTTTAGTTATGATGCAGCACATCGTTTACTAAAAATTACCGATCAATCAGGCAATCACATCGACTACACGCTGGATGCTAACGGCAATCGCCTTAAGCAGTCGGTTTATGATCCCAAAGCCAAACTGACGCAAACCTTAAGCAATACCTTTGATAACCTGAATCGTCTAGCGACTATGGTGGGTGCAGAAGGTCAAACGGCTGCTTATTTTTATGACGACAACGACAATCCGGTTGCCTTAACCGATCCGCTGAATAACAAAACCGCCTGGAGTTATGACGCCCTCAACCGCTTGGCCAGTAGTATTGATGCTGCAGGGAAAAGCACTCAAACCACTTACGATGCCAATGACAATCTGCTGGCGGTAACGGATCCGTTAACTCATAAAACGCAATACAGTTACGATGGACTCGGTAATCAACTGACTATCACTAGCCCCGATACCGGTACCAGCCAAAGCAGTTTTGATAGTGCCGGTAACAAAATATCGAGCATTGATGCGCGAGGTAAGCAAGGCGATTTCAACTATGACGCGCTTAACCGTGCCAAGACTTTGCACTACGGTGATCAATCGATTAGCTTTTTCTACGATCAAGGCGCTAATGGCATCGGACATCTAACGCAAATGGGCGATAACTCCGGAGGTACGCGCTGGACGTATGACAGCCATGGACGCATTACCAGCAAAACCTTCAGCGCCGGGCCGCTCAGCCTTATCACGCGTTACGCTTATGATGGCAGCGGTCGCTTATCTGCCATGACTTACCCGTCCGGGAAAGTAGTGCAGCTGACTCACACAAATGGCTTAGTGACGGCGTTAGATGCTAATGGCAAAACATTAGTCAGTGACATTCATTATCAACCGTTTGGATTGCCTGCGGATTGGCTGTTCGGCAACGGCGTTAAAACTATGCGTGAATTTAATTTAGATGGGCGCATGATCGCTTATGATCTGGGTGATCGTTCGCGGCAGTTGACTATTGATGCGGCGGGTCAAATCACTGGGTATCAAGATACCGACATGAACCATGATCAAAACTTCACTTACGATGCGTTAAGTCGGCTGATTGGCTTTAGTACGCCAAGCACACAAATCGACTACAGCTATGATGCCAACGGTAATCGCACCAACAAAACCGCGGG
>JAQTQN010000292.1 GCA_028712225.1 Methylobacter sp. | reverse complement strand
GTTTGGCAGCATCACCTAATCGGGCATAACCGTTGGCAACCGGCCGAATCTCACCACTTAAGCCAATCTCACCAAAAAAGAACACATCGTGAGCAACCACTTTGTCGCGCAAACTAGAGACAATGCCTATCAAAATCGCCAAGTCGGAACTGGTTTCAGTCACTTTAATACCGCCGACAACATTGGCATAAATCTCATCCTGCGCGGTAAAAATGCCGCCATGCCGAGACAACACCGCCAGCAACATGGCCAGACGATTTTGATCAAACCCCACCGCTAACCTCCGGGGATTGCCGTATTGGCATTCTGTGACCAGGGCTTGTATTTCCACCAGCAAAGGCCGGGTGCCTTCCCACAATACCGTTACCACACTGCCTGACGAAGGCTTATCCGGACGATTGAGAAACATCGCCGATGGATTTTTAACTTCTTTTAGCCCGGAGCTATCCATCGCAAAAAAGCCCAGCTCTCCGACACTGCCGAAGCGATTTTTATCTGCCCTTAACACCCGAAAACGGGCGTCATCGGTGGAGGCCAACATGATCTGGGTATCGACGATATGACTCAAGGTCATCGGCCCCGCCAAAGAATTGTCCTTGGTAACATGCCCCACCATAAAAATGGACACATGGTGTTTCTTGGCATATTGCGTCAGGTAACTGGCGGACTCCCTGACTTGCGACACCGATCCCGGCGCCGACTCTGTATCGTCCGTATGCATGACCTGGATAGAATCGATCACCAAAATTTGCGGTTTCACTTCATCCAACACATCACAAATACGCTGCACGGACGTTTCCGCCAACATCATGATCTTGCCTGCGGGCAGCTTAAGGCGATGTGCTCTTTCGGCAATTTGCTGCATGGATTCTTCGCCTGACACATACAACACTTTAACGCCGCGCTCGGCAATGTTAGCGATAGCTTGCAGCAAGATTGTGCTTTTGCCGGCTCCGGGCGCGCCACCGATCAACACCACGCTGCCTGTAACAATGCCGCCCCCCAAGACCCGGTCAAATTCGGAAATACCGCTGGAGATACGCTCGGCATGGGTAAGGTTGACATCTGACAGCAAAGTGACTTCCGAGCGACTACCGGCGTACCCCCCCGCCTTGCTGCTGCGAGAGACAGTCGCTGACCCCAATCGAACTTCCTTAATCGTGTTCCACTCCCCGCAACTCGTACACTGTCCGCCCCAGCGCGGATAATCGGCGCCGCATTGATCGCAAACAAAAGCTGTTTTAATTTTTTTACTCATACACTCACACAGGCAAATGCCTTATCTAGGCTTCTTAATTATTGTGCGGCTGTTAACTACCCTGATAATCAAGATAGCAAGCCCTATAATCGATAGTCTAAAGCATCTTGATGTCACGAATTTACAAATGACAACAGATGTATTTACTTTGGACCGGTTAATTTCTATTAATGTTATTAAATTACTGAAAACGACTTAACCCGATAAGATTGGACAAAAAATAAAGCCCATTTTAAACATCACCTTGATCATACCAGGCGCTTTGTTACCGGTGGCGCTGGTCTTTGTTATTACCTCGCAAATGATTAATATCCGGTGAAATTCGATAGGTTCAACCCTTTTATCGCAACATATTTTTTGGATATAAAAAATGCAATTAAAACCAAAATATTTCCTACTCGCATTCTTAATCTTAGGATTTACAGCTTGTTCGGAACAAACTGTATTGCCACATCCCCAGCCCAATCCGACATCAGCCGACACAGTTCAAGAGCTCATGCTCAACCACATCGATCCTCACGCTGACGGTATTTGGAATGCAGTCAGCACCGATAAAAAACAACCCCGTACCGATGACGAATGGAAAGCTGTCAGGCAGCACGCAACCGCATTAATTGAAGCCGCAAGCCTGCTGGCTGACAGTACTCGGCCAGCCGCAGCAACAGGCACAAAGTCTGAAAACTCCGGCATTGCAACAAATCCTGAAGAAGTCCAAAAATCAATTGCCGCCAACCCAAAGATGTTTACTTTGTATGCCCAACAACTTCGCGTTAGAGCCGAAGAAGCACTCGCCGCCATTGAAGCAAAGAACCCAACAGCACTGCAGGAAATCGGCGGTCGTATCGATGCAAGCTGTGAGCAATGCCATAAAATCTTTTGGTATCCGAATCAATATCAATAGTGGAGTAGCCACACCATCAAAAACTGCCAGCCCCCTGGCAAATAATCGCCAATAATTCGCGGTTGACTAGCATTAGTTAATCGCTATGACTGTGCCCGCCTTTGATTTTATGCTGAATCGACTGAATAAATGGGTCGCTTTCTTTGTCGCCAATGTCGGCAAAATCCGTATAGCGATAATTTGTTGAGCGTTGATATGGCAAAGGCGACTCTGCTAGTGGATATATGCCAATAACGCGAGTGGTGATGGTATGCCCATGATCATTACGCTTGATAAGCGCAGGTAATTGCTCATGGTCAAGCCAAGTCACTTCCAGCGGGATGACCGCGTTATTGCTTTGGTAATGACGGGCTGGGCGGTCTAATACTTGCTCCCGACCATCTTCAACTAACCCAGCAATCATCGGCTGATTTAATAGTGTTGCAACAGCAGACCAGTCGGGGACGGCACCGATGGCGCTTAAATCACCGGGCGTGTATTCAATCACCTGCTGTTGCTGGTGAAACACTCGCTCATAAGCAATTTTGCCATCGGTTGATTTAGTCCAAATCTCTCCAGTGTTATCTTGCAGATTATGGGTTTCAACGCGCTTTGCAGTGCGCCAAAACCGCCATTGATAGCGTTGTTGACCATCATCAGATTCGACGATCGTTTCAAACTCCGCAGCTAATGCCGGGAGCTGCTCAAGCGCCTGAATTTGTAACGGCTTGCCCGGTTGTTGAGCACAAGCACTCAACAACAGCGCCGCACCCCATAACATTATTTTTAACATCAGGCTGAACCTACTGACCGGGCTTAAGTTTTAACGCCT
>JAQTQN010000291.1 GCA_028712225.1 Methylobacter sp. | reverse complement strand
CAGCCTACCAGACACAATAAAGCCCGAAAGCCTTGCGACTTTCGGGCTTTAAATTGAAACAATTACTGCGGGTTTACGTTTTCAGCTTGTGGGCCTTTTTGGCCTTGAGTTACTTCCATAGTAACGCGCTGACCTTCACGTAAAGTTTTGCGGCCGGAACCGTTAATGGCACTATGGTGAACGAAAACGTCTTTTCCACCTTCTTGCTCAATAAATCCAAAACCTTTTTCATCATTGAACCACTTAACGGTACCTACAACTTGCTCTGACATATCACACTCTTAACTTAAAAAAATCACCGGCTTAAGCCAGCTTTACAATCCCAGTTCCGTTAAAGAACCGGCTCTAATCTACAGCGTTTTGATGTTATCACTAAACCATCAACCTAGGAACACTAATTTCGTATTTTCCAGGTTTACCGCTGCAGCATCTGCCCCGACAGTACAAGCATTCGGGCAAATTCTTACCGTCTCATGCCTTAAAATGATCAAGGCAACAGACTCCAATCTCTCGTTTTCCAGCATTACAGTTAACCAAACGCCCAATCTTTATCGCCAGCTATTTTTTGTTTTATTAAACCGGCTTTCTAAGTGGTTCAATTTTCCAACGAAGATCTTCTATAAAATTCAATATACCAGCAGTCATGTCAATCACTGCCAATGGCGCAAAATGATGTTGAACACCTTGCGGCGGCAAGGCTTCAGGATTCCCCACAGGCCCCGGCCATTCTACATCACCGGTAGCCACACGCACCGGGATTAACCAGTAATCGCCGGTGCGATATTGATTTTTTTGGGTTGGCAATTGAAGTTGAAATTGAATTTGTACGCCATCAACCAGTATTTCCCACTCATTGCTTTTTTCTGTGATTATTTTTTGGTCGGCTTCCCATAAGCGCGCTTTGGTCGGCCAAATTTCGTCTACCGGCACGGCCACTTTTGGTAAAGGCTTATCGGCACTATCCAACAATAAAACATCACCATCAATTTTTTTTATTTTTACCAATGTGCCCACTTCCCCGCGTAACTCCTGTGCATCGTTGGTCAGCTCCAGCCATCTTCCAACCGCAAACCCGCGCGCACTATCAACAGTTAATTCGTTGCCGTTTAGTTCAATGCCCGTTACAACACTGCCGTTATCGCGTGACCATTTAAAAGTGGCTTGTTGATTTTCACCGCCTTGATGTATTTCCACTCGATAAAGCTGGTTCTCGATACCCCGATAACTGGATTCAGGTGATGTAATACAAACATCGGTAGATTTTTTATCGCCTTGCTTTGCTTGTGCTTTAAGCATGCCTCGATGCTCCGGTTGCCATCTGTTTGTCCATGTTGACCATTCATTTTCCAATTTATTCCGATTTAAGCCACTGGCTGCCGCTTCTATTTTTATCTGCCACAAAACCCTGGCCCGTGTTGCCGTGTCCGGCCCGCCCAGAGCAACCTCACGAATGCTGTCATCTTCCAAATAAGTGATATGGCGCTCCCAAACATCCGCATATATTAAATACGTTCCCGGATCTAAATTCTTATCCTTTGGCAACGGATAATCCGGCTGCGCATTGAATAATAAAAACTGTTCATTCTCACAAAGAATACCGTCTATGTAATAGTGGCCTTTGCCGATAACAATTGGCGATTTGGTCTGCTTCAGTTGTTCTTTTTGTTTCTCACTAAGAGGTAAGGCCTTGATCCGTGTAGGATCAACAATAATCTCAAACCCCAGGTTTTCACTCGGCCCCGCATGCGGCCCAATCAAATCTGCCGTTAAAGACCGCAAGTAATGCAACAAAATAGCCGTCTGTTCATTCCAATCAGCGTCTAATTGCACTCGCCCTTGCTGCATCAATACACGACTAAAATGCTTGGTCACATCAAATGTCACTCTGGAAAAATCGCCTTTCATGCTGCTCTCCTGGTTATTAATTTGCTAGCTGGACACAATGATGCCGACGTCAGCCCGGGCAGGAATATATTCGTCTAAACGGACCCGCAGATTAGCTTCGCGCTGGGGCTGGAACAGATCGTGAAACACACCCATTTCGGATTCATCGTCAGCACCTCGCCTGATCTCATCCGCGCAATTTTCAGCCAATTGGCAATAGCTTGGCGTACCGTAACGGAAACTATTGAATTGCGGCCGCACACGTTCTTGTTCAAGCAACTTTGCGGCATCGATAGCCGTTTTATCCGGCTGCGGTTGACCTGCTGCTTCAGCAGTTTGAATTAAGCTATTTTCAGCAATTTGTTCTACTAAATCGGGCTGGCAGTGATAGCGTTTCGGTGTCCGCGACACTGGCCTGACGTAACAAAAGCGCATGCAGCCAAGCTGGCGCCGGGCGACCCGGATCGTGCCCATAAAAATACTATTTTCAGCCAATTCAATCGCATGGGTATCGATACGGCCAAAGATGGTGCTGCGCACAATTGTTAACACGGCATGGGCAATAGTCGAACCGGCAGCGCCAATCGCCTCGCAGGCCGGGCCTTCGCAATCACTGCCCGTCGCATCCAAAATACTATCGCTAATACGAATGCGGAGCGGATCGACCCTGACTTCATCAATATTGACTTGAATGGAGCCGATGATGCTGTGTTCGATAGTGACGCACGGATGCGCGTTGGTAATCTCTAAACTCGGCTCTTCCAACTGGCTCGGCTCGCAATCGGGATCGAGAGACCAACCCGGCACCAGCGTCGAGTGCCGGATAATAACGCCGGCAATGGCACCCTCCACTTGCAAGCCGCGCCCGGCGATTAACAAGCCATCCAAGGTAAGATAGCTGCCCGCTTCACCGCTAACGCTAAATTGATCGGGGCGATCGTAAAGCCTGATTACCGGGCGTCGTTTATTAGCCGCCCGGATTTGCAGGCTTTGCCCGGTTTTTAAATCGATATTGAGTCGCTCCTCGTACAAACCGCTATCGGTAATTTCGATAACCGCATTCTGCAACTGCTTGGCCTCTTGCTCGTTCTT
>JAQTQN010000075.1 GCA_028712225.1 Methylobacter sp. | reverse complement strand
ACAGTATCTGGCCCATGGTGACCCAGTCCAGCGCCAAATAACCCAAATGAGCATCCGGCATTCTGAAGAATTCCACGAAAAACCGGAAACAACCGTATAGAAACACCGCTAAACCGGTTGCGCCCATGGTCGGCCTGGGTTTGCTGGAGTAAATCCACAAGATGGCAAACATCACTACACCTTCCAAAAAGGCTTCATAAAGCTGCGACGGATGCCTGGCCAGTGGGCCGCCAGTCGGAAACACCATGGCCCAAGGCACATCAGAAGTTCGTCCCCATAATTCTGAATTGATGAAATTGCCGATACGGCCAGCACCCAAACCAATCGGTGCCAGCGGCGCGATAATATCGGTCAATTGCAGCATGGTGCAGCCCTGCTTCTTGGCAAATAGCCACATCGCCACAAACACCCCCAACATACCCCCATGAAAAGACATGCCGCCCTGCCAGATTTTGAACAGGATGAGCGGATTATCCCGGAATACATCAAAGTTATAGAACAGGATATAACCGATGCGGCCGCCTAAAATGACGCCCAAAGCGCCGTAGGTAACCAAGTCTTCAATAGCTTCAGGTTTAATCGGCGACCACGGCAATGCTGCACGTTTTTGCCCTAAAAAATACACGGCGGCAAAACCGATCAAGTACATCAGACCGTACCAATGGATTTTAATCGGGCCTAGAGCAACTGCGATGGGGTCAATATTGGGATAAGTCAGCATGTTTGATGTCTGTTAATAAGTTTATAGCGTTGATTTTTAATGACTATTTTCCATGTCATGTGTTTTTATACCGATTGGTCTATTTTGCGAAAACCTTAATTCGGTAAATCGCTCAGGCCGCCAACCGGTTTGGCGTATTCTAACCAATTAATATTGGGGGACATCTAAAAATCATCCGCTCGCATTCATACCCAGAGGACACTGAACTTGTCGGAGTGCAATTTTTAGAAGTTTCCATCGGAATGTTAGTAAATTCTATTTTGATTCTGATAAATCAGAACATGGTCGATATAAATCCCAAGCAGAGCTTTGAATGCCGCATTGCCTCAACCGATAGAGCTTATTTATTACTTGCCTGCGTCCTTTTTAAGAATCGCCGCAGAGTAACGCAAAAATTCATCCAAATGCTGGGTGATCACATTGACAGTAATCGGTAATTGCAGGCTTTGATAATCGTGAACGGCAATATTGCGAAACCCGACCATGCGCTTTAATGAATCCGCTAATGTGCTATCGATCCAACCGGCTTGCGCCAACACGGCAAATACATCACGAGCGCTTTGCGGCACACCCAGCCGTTCGCGGCGAATCAGATGCTGGCCCATGTCCAACGCCGCTTCACAAGCTCGCTGGATATTCAAAATTGCTGCATCCTGGCGGGTGTGGTTATCAGCAAATCCCGCTGGATCAGCTTGGTATTCCTCACGGACACGAGCCACGCATCGTTCTATTGTTGCCGCTTTATTGATCAGCACATCATCGACCATAAACACTTCCTCTCGTTTGAATATCATCCAACAACCCGGCTCGCGCAGTATCTAATTCCGTTTTTTCGCTCAGCACATAAGCCTCGAACAAACCGGCTTCGAGCTCACGCCCCCACAAACGGCGGCCGGTTTGCAGGATCTGGTATTGCATCACCGTCGATGCCGCCCGCATATCCAGTAAGTCCACTGGACAGCCCACTATGTCAGCCAATTCACCGGACAACTCCCACAATTGTAACGGATCGGCATAACCGGCCACCAGCACCGATAAATCCAGGTCGCTGTCGGCATTGGCGGTGGCGTTGATACGGCTACCGAAGGCGTAAACAGCAAGCGTTTGAGGAAAAGCCGCACAAATCGCCGCAAGCACCGGGCCGTCGGTGGCAAGTGCGTTTTTCAGCTTGGTATCGATTGCTGTTTCGTTAGTTTGATTATTCAACGTGGGATTCTTCATTTGTCGCCATAAACCCTACATGAACGACATTCAAAATGTAGGGTGGGCAGCGCTGTTTTGCCCACCATAATCGGGCATTGCTTTAATTCCGCGTGGGCACAAAAAGCGTGCCCACCCTACTTAGCTTCGTATTCTCCATTTACCGTCACCATAAACCGTACATGAGCGACATTCAAAATGTAGGGTGGGCAGCGCTGTTTTGCCCACCCTGATCGGGCCTTGCTTTAATCCGCGTGGGCACAAAAAGCATGCCCACGCTACTTGGCTATTCGATTTATTGTTCACCGATAAATGGCGCAAGCCGTGTAGTAATAAAATGATTTGGACGCCATCCTCCCAGCATTTTTTCAAGAAGAAACGTATCAATCATTCCAAAGGCAAGACCAGCAACTGGGTTAGTCGCATCAAGCGCCAAAGTGAAAAGATAGCGAATAGTTTTTGCAGGTAGCCGCTGAAACCAACCTTCTGATGTGACTTCTTTAAAATATGTACTTACGAGACTCTCATCAGGACTCACGGTGTTTAGCCACGTTTTGAATCTTTCCGCTTTATCAAGTAACAATAAAAATTCGTCAAATGATCGCTCACCGCTATCAATAATTTCGGATAAACACGGACTGTCTGGGAAGATTACTTCTGAGAATTTTTGTTGGCTTTCTTTGTTCAGGGAAGATCTTCTGACGAGTTCAGCATGCCGCGAGCGAAGAATTGAAGAAGTGGCTTCGGATGTATAAAAATCTCCCCCATAAAATGATGCCAAGGCTAGATCTGCCCGATAGTCCAGTATTTTACTAAGAAGGTGGGCGACCGTAATAGGCTCCAGTGGAGAGCTAGTGGATTGGCGGCGATTTATCCTATCTAAGTCAATATTGGTGAATACATGAAGGCCTGTACCGGAATCAATCACATCGAATTTTAAATCGTTCCCAGTCTGGTATCCACCTGGGATACATGCGATTGTGCACTTTAGCGCTGCAAGCGCAAATTCACTATTCAGCAAGTCTTGCTTGGCCGCTGCCGGAATCCCACCTTTAATGAAGTTATCGCCAGATAACTTTCTTGATGGGACTCGCTCAGTGAATATCTTTGCTTTTCTACGCGCTTGACTTCGGGGAAGTCCAATTTGTTCTAATTCAAATTGAACGCGTTCAACACGTTTTTTTAAAGTTCCAACGGTTTTATCTCCAGTAACCGTGAATGCAATATACGAGTAAGCTTCTAGTACTCCAATCTTGTGAGTATGTGTGGCAAGCATCTCTTCACAATGTACCGCAGAAAACCCAGGCCGTTTAAGTAGCGTTAGTAAAGTATCTATTCCGATTTGCTTTACTAGCGAACAAAGAGTTCCCCTATCAATAATTAAGTGAACTTTTTGATAATAAAGCAGTGCTTCGGCTAGATTTCCAGCAGAAATAGGATTCCCATTTTCAGAGCGGCGTAGAACAATACTGTCAAACATTCAACAATATCCGGCAGCTAAACATCCAAATTAGTAACATCCAACGCATTTTTAACAATAAAATCCCGACGCGGCTCAACGACATCGCCCATTAGTGTGGTAAAGATTTCATCGGCGGCAATGGCGTCTTCAATCCTGACTTGCAGCAATCTGCGATTGTTGGCGTCCAGTGTGGTTTCCCAGAGCTGTTCGGGGTTCATCTCGCCTAAGCCTTTGTAACGCTGTATATGCTGGCCTTTTTTAATCTCGCGCATCATCCATTCAAATGCGTGTTTAAAGCTGCTGACGGGCTGTTTTCTTTCGCCCATTTGCATGAAAGAGCCTTCGTTAAACATGCCGGCAGTTTCTTTGGCATATAGCGCGATTTGTTGGTAATCCTTGCCGTTAAAGAAGGTACCCGGCAACACAAAGGTTTTGGTGGTGCCGTGTAAACGTTTACTAACCACCACGGAGAACTCAGTCGCTGATTTGTAATCCAGCGTCACTTTAAATACTGCTTTGCTCTCGCACTCGTGCAGTTGTTGTTCCAACTTGGTTAGCCAAGCTTGCAGGAGCTCAGGGTCTTGTTTATGTTCGTCGCCGACAATGTCCAAGGCAGTAATGCATTCCAGAAATACATCATCGTAGCGTCTGGCTAATCGGTTGATTACGCTGACGACGCCGGTGAACTGTTTAGCCAATTTTTCCAGACCTTGGCCTTGAATCGGCGGTGTAGTTTCTTCTGTAAACAACTGGGCTTTATCCAGTGCCAATTGGATCAGGTATTCGTTTAGTTGCGCATCATCTTTTACGTAATGCTCTTGCTTGCCTTTTTTGACTTTGTACAAAGGCGGCTGGGCGATGTAGATGTAGCCTTTTTCGATGATTTCCGGCAATTGACGGTAAAAGAACGTCAGCAGCAAGGTTCTGATGTGCGAGCCGTCGACGTCAGCATCGGTCATGATAATGATGCGGTGGTAGCGCAGTTTGGCTAGGTTGTATTCATCTTTGCCGATGCCGCAACCTAAAGCGGTAATCAAGGTGCCGACTTCTTCGGAAGAAATCATTTTATCGAAGCGGGCTTTTTCGACATTTAAGATTTTACCCTTGAGCGGCAGAATCGCTTGCGTGCGTCTGTCACGGCCTTGCTTGGCCGAACCGCCCGCCGAGTCCCCTTCCACCAAGAACAATTCAGAGAGCGCTGGATCTTTCTCTTGGCAATCGGCCAATTTGCCCGGCAGGCCGGCAATATCCAGAGTTGTTTTGCGGCGGGTCATTTCACGCGCTTTGCGCGCCGCTTCACGAGCACGAGCAGCATCAACGATTTTGCCGACGATGGCTTTGGCTATTTGCGGTTTTTCCAACAAAAATTCCTGCAGCTTCTCGTTCATGGTTGATTCCACCAACGGTTTAACTTCTGATGAAACCAGCTTATCTTTGGTTTGCGAGGAGAACTTAGGATCTGGTACTTTCACTGACAATACAGCCGTTAAGCCTTCGCGCGCATCGTCGCCCGTGGTTTGTACTTTTTCTTTTTTCGCCAGACCGCTGGATTCGATGTACTGGTTGATGGTGCGCGTTAACGCACCTCTAAATCCGGCCAAGTGACTGCCGCCATCCCGTTGCGGAATGTTGTTGGTGTAACAAAAAACGTTTTCTTGATAAGAATCGTTCCATTGCATGGCGACTTCTACCGTAACGCCTTCTTTTTCTGCGACGAAGTGAAATACTTCTGGGAATAACGGTGTTTTGTTTTTATTAAGATGTTCAACAAAAGCACCGATACCACCTTCAAATTCAAAGACATCTTTTCTGTCACTGCGCTCGTCTTCCAGACTAATCCGCACCCCGGAATTTAAAAACGATAATTCGCGAAGTCTTTTAGCCAGTATGTCGTAATGAAATTCAACATCGGTAAAAGTTTCAGTACTTGGCTTGAAATTGATCTTGGTTCCTGTACCTTCTGCAGGGCCAACTGCCGCTAAAGGCGCCACCGGTTCGCCCATGTGATAGCTTTGTTTGTACAGTTGGCCGTTTTTGCGCACTTCCAGATGTAAGTCTTCCGACAAGGCGTTTACTACCGACACCCCCACACCATGCAGACCGCCAGACACCTTGTAGGCGTTATCATCAAACTTACCGCCTGCATGCAGCACGGTCATAATGACTTCAGCGGCGGAACGTCCCTCTTCTTTATGAATATCAACAGGAATGCCTCGGCCATCATCAGATACAGATACCGAGCCGTTGCTATGAATTACTACATTGACCCCTTTACAGTAACCGGCCAGTGCTTCATCGATTGAGTTATCGACCACTTCAAAGACCATGTGATGCAGACCTGAGCCGTCATCGGTATCGCCGATATACATGCCTGGACGTTTCCGCACCGCATCCAAACCTTTTAACACCTGGATATTGGTACTATCGTATTGATTGTTGTTACTCATGATGCTCCGATTTCCTGTTTAGCTTGAGTGTTCCACGTGGAACACTGCTCTTGATCTATCGTTCCATGTTTCACGTGGAACATTTTAGAATTTTTGATATTTGTTAAATCACCAAATTCAGCAATTTCTGTAGCTGTAATAAATGCCTGGCAGTCGATTAAGTTTAAATAGTCGAGCAATTTACTACGATTGGTTACGTCAAGTTCTGCAGAAAAATCATCGATTAAGATGCAGGTGCCACGCTGCTGTTCATTAATGATTAGTTGAACCTGGGCAAGCTTTAAACTCAGTACCAATAATTTCAACTGGCCGCGTGACACAAAGTCTTTTGCCAATCTGTTATTTATTAATAATTGAAAATCTCCACGGTGCGGTCCGCTATGGGTAAAACCATAACGAAGATCTCTATCCAAGTCTTCGGCTAAAGCTTGCTCTAACAATTTAGACTCATCCCAACCCGGTATAAATTTTAATCCGATATTTTCTACGTCAAGAAACTTACCGATAATCTGCTTAAAAACAGGCAATAATTTATCGGTGTATTGCTGCCGATATTCACTGACTATTGTACCGTAAACAGCCAATTCTTTATCCCAAACATTGATGTGGCGGGCTTGCTTGGTTTTTAACAATGCGTTTCTTTGCGATAACGCTTTTTTAAATTTTCGCCAAGCAGGTAGAAATTGCTCATCGTTGTTAAATACCCCCCAGTCCAGGAATTCCCTTCTTAACTGTGGACCTGCATCAAGCAATTCGTAACTTTTGGGATGAATAATTTGTAAAGGCAACGCGCTAACTAAATCAGCTCGATTAGTAGAGGGTTGTTGATTGATTCGACAAGAAAAAGTCTTACCGTCCATTTGCACACCGAGTTGGCCCTGATTGCCATTTGACAACTCAATCTGTGCAGCAACGATTAGCTCTGTGTGGTCAAAATGAATAACAGATTTTATGGACGTGGCGCGAAAAGATTTAGCTCGACCTAGAATAAAAATAGCTTCAATGATCGAGCTTTTACCGCCGGCATTATCGCCATAAATAAAATTAATGCCCGGCGATGGTAAAAAAGATTGTTTTTGGATATTTCTAACTGCGTAAATATCCAGCTTTAACAATGTCATGGTGCAGTGGTTACAGCCTCATCGGCATAACGACAAATTTGTAAATAGAATCATTGGGTTCGTCAATAATGCAACTGCTGACGTTACTGGCAATAGTCAATACGGCAAGTTCAGAATCCAAGTTAGATACAGCGTCCAATAAATACTGCGCGTTAAAAGCTATTGTTAACGGCTCACCTGTATATTCAATAATCAATTCTTCTTCAGCTTCATCATGCTCTGGGTTATGCGTACTGATGCGCATGCTGTCCGACGTAATATCAAGCGTTACGCCTTTGAATTTTTCATTGGATAAAATGGCAACCCGAGTCAGGGCTTCTTTGAACAGCTGTTTTTGAATATGGATCTGATTCAAAAAGTCTTGACCGAATACTTTACTAAAATCGGGGTATTTGGCATCAACCAATTTTGCAGAAAACACCAAGTTGTTGATAAAAATCCGTACATTACTGCTGGAAAATTCCACTTTCAAATCAATATCAGGATTATCTAACAGCCGATTTAATTCTTGTACGCCTTTTCTAGGCATGATGATGCGTGCTTCAAATCCTGCCGGTTGTTCCAATTGATCTTCAAAAACAGCTAAACGGTGCCCATCAGAGCCGACTAATTTAAGTCTGCTGTTAGAGATATTCAGTAATAAGCCATTGAGATAGTAACGAACATCCTGATTGGCCATGCAAAAAATGGTTTTTTCCAACGCTTTTTTAAGCTGCCCAGCATTGATAACGAAATGATGCTCCAATTCCGATTCGGAAAATTCAGGATAATTTTCTGCAGGTAAACAACTTAAAGAAAAACGGCTTCGATTAGAAAGGATTTTGACCTTGTCATCTTGTAGCTCTAGTTTTATGTCAGCGCCATTGGGCAATAATCGACAAATATCTAAAAACTTTCTGGCAGGAACAGTAATTGCGCCTGGTGTGGCATTGGCTACATTAACTTTCGCGATAATCTGAATTTCCAGATCTGTGCCTGTCAAAGTTAATTGATCGTTTTCCATAACCAAAAGCACATTAGACAAAATGGGCATGGTTTGTCTTTTTTCTATCACGCTGACAATTTGTTGTAGCGGACTCAAAAGGTCTTCTCTATTAATAATAAATTTCATAAAAGATTATTTTCTATTTTTACTATTAGCTTGGTTAATTACTGTTAATAACTACTTTTTTTATTTTAAAATCAAAAAGATAGGGTGTTCATGTTGATGTGTTAAACCGGGTACGGTACTTGTGTATAGATTGTGGGTAAATAGGCCTTGTTAATAACAACTGTATTTATACACAGGTTACTCAATGCTAATGTGACAGGGTTCTTAACAGGTTGGAATAATCTTCAGCAACCTTGCTGTCAGCTTCTTTAAGTTCTGCAATGCGTTTGCATGCATTCATTACTGTCGTGTGATCTCGCCCACCAAAAGCATCGCCTATCTCTGGAAAGCTATGTGAAGTTAACTCTCTGGCTAAACACATGGCCATTTGGCGAGGACGAGTAATTGATTGTCGGCGATTTTTAGAGGACAAATCAGCGACTCTAATTTTGAAATATTCGGCCACTGTTTTTTGAATGTTATCGATATTGACCAATTTATCCTGTAAAGAAATCAAATCATGCAAAGCTTCTTTGGTAAATTCAGTCGTGATTTCTTTGCCCGTGAACTGAGCGTTGGCAATGACTCGTCTAAGCGCGCCTTCAAGATCACGGACATTAGAAGGAATTCTTTTGGCCATAAAAAAAGCAACTTCTTGCGGCAGTTCCACGTTAACCAATGCTGCTTTATTCATCAAAATAGCGGCACGAGTTTCCAGGTCGGGTGGCTCAATAGATACCGGCAAACCCCAGCTGAATCTTGATTTTAAACGGTCTTCAAGGCCAACAATTTCTTTGGGATATTTATCACAGGTCAAAACGACCTGATGCTTTTTTTCTAAAAGCGTATTAAATGTGTGAAAAAACTCTTCTTGTGAGCGTTCTTTGCCGGCAAAAAACTGAATATCATCAATTAACAGCACATCAATGCTTCTGTAATACTCTTTGAAAGAATTGATGGCGTTTTGTTGCAAAGCCCTGACCATATCCTGGACAAACTTTTCGGAATGCAAATAGACAACTGTTGCAGAAGAATTATGTTGTAAAACAGCATTGCCGATAGCATGCATTAAATGCGTTTTACCCAATCCTGAGCTTCCGTATATAAGCAAAGGATTATATGCTTTGCCGATATTTTCGGAGACTTGCATAGAAGCAGCACGCGCTAATTGGTTCGATTTGCCTTCAACAAAATTATCAAAGGTGAATGCTTTATTTAAAAAATTGGGCCCCGCTTTTTTTCCATCCGCAGCTTTGGGTACCTTAGCAACCTGAGGAGTGACACTTCTCGAGCCTATTTCAAAAATCAAATCTAATGTGCCATTAGAAAATTCATGAATAGCGTCAGCAAGCTTTGCAAAATAGTGCTCTTTTACCCAATCCAGTACAAAACGGTTGGGAGCTAACAATGTTAATTGCCCATCAGCTTCTTGGGCTTGAAGCGGACGTATCCATGTACTGAAATCGGATGCGGAGATTTCATTTTCTAATTTTGCAAGACAATTAGTCCAAATAGCGCTCATTAATAGTTATAACTTTTTGATTAATATGTTAAATAAACATGCGTGCAATTTATGTAATGCAACCAAACGGGAAGCCTACGGAATTGACAGGGGTAGTGCTTTATCTTATCATCCGCTGTCTTTTTTATCCGTTTTTGTTAATGCCCGTTTTATCTCGTTTATTTTAAGGAACAAGTGCAATGAAAAGAACCTACCAACCCAGCAAAATCAAGCGCGCCAGAACTCATGGTTTTCGCGCCAGAATGGCAACCAGAAATGGTCGTAAAGTACTTAATGCTCGTAGAGCGAAAGGCCGCGCCAAATTAACTGTTTAGTTGACAATGACCTAACCGAGGAATCTTTTAGTTTTCCTCCACGGTTACGGTTAAAAAAACCAATTGAATACAAAAAGGTATTTTCCAAGCCCGTAAAATCATCCGACCAGTATTTTACGCTGTTAGCCATCAAAAATGATTTTGATCATCCAAGATTGGGCTTGGCAATCGCCAAAAAAAACATAAGAAAGGCAGTACACAGGAATGTGATTAAAAGAACTGTCCGGGAAAGTTTCAGATTAAAACAACAAAATTTGGGGAGTATGGATGTTGTTGTATTGGCTCGCAAAGAAGCAGTTGATGCGCCCTCTCAGTTACTAAGACAGTCACTGGAAAAGCATTGGCTTAGGTTGGTAAATCGATGCGCTTCTTGCTCATAGCACTCTTAAAGTTTTACAAATACTTTATTAGCCCGTTGCTAGGCAATAATTGCCGTTTCTATCCCAGCTGTTCAAGTTATGCTTTAGAAGCACTCCAACTTCATGGAGCCATCCTCGGCTCCTACCTCACCCTCAAAAGATTATTGAGATGTCATCCTTTTCATGAAGGCGGCATTGATCCTGTTCCAGAAAAATTTGGTAAAAAAAATGGATAACATAAGATTTGTACTAATCGTAACTTTTGCAATGCTGGTCTTTATGCTGCAGCAAGCGTGGCAAGCAGACTATGGCCCCAAACCTCAAGTTGCTGAAGTCGTAAATTCAGAAGCTGTCAGCGCCAAAGAAGACCTTCCTGCCACTGTAGCCAATACTGCACAGACACAAACTGAGCAGCAAACTGGCGAAACGGCCACCGCTCCAACAGTCGCAGTGTCAAACAATTTGATCACTGTAAAAACTGACGTTATTGCCTTACAGATAGACTTGCAAGGCGGCAGCATCACCAATTTGGATTTATTAAATTATCCTGTCGAAAAAGAAAATACTGTAGTAAATACTCTGCGCAATTTAGTCGGGTTATCCGTCCCAGAAATCAATTCTGCGCCGGTACGTTTATTTAATAATGACCAAGAAAAATTATTTCTCGCCCAAAGTGGTTTGATAGCCGCGCCAGGTCAAACAGCACCTAACCATTACACCCCCTTCACCAGCCAGCAAACCAGCTATAGCCTGCAATCCGGCCAAGATAGCCTAGTCGTGCCAATTACCTGGACTGATGGCAATGGCTTGGTAGTTACCAAAAGCTTTACGTTTAAACCGGGTAGTTACGAAATCACCCTAGCTCAAAAAGTCAGCAATCAATCGGGTAAAGCCTGGAGCGGCAGACAATATAACCAACTGGTCAGAGCGCCTGATCCATCTAGCGGTGGCATGTTGACGGGCGGCATGAGAGCTTATACTGGTGGTGTTATTTCTACCCAGAAAGAAAAATATAAAAAGATCAGTTTTGATGACATGACCGATGAAAATCTGGATGCCACCAGCCAAGGCGGTTGGACGGCGATCATTCAACATTACTTTGCTTCTGCCTGGATTCCGCCTGCCGAGCAAGAAAACCATTTCTATACGAAAGCGTTGTCAGACGGCCGTTATGTCATCGGTTCAATTTCACCCATGACAAATGTCGAGCCTAATGCCGATGTGCAATTTGTTTCTCAATTATTTGCCGGCCCAAAAATTCAGCCAATGATGGAAAAAATTGCTCCCGGCTTGGAATTAACAGTTGATTACAGCGTACTGACAATTATTGGTAAACCTATTTATTGGTTGCTTAATCAAATTCATAGTGTGACCAATAACTGGGGTTGGGCAATTATCGGTGTCACCTTAGTCATCAAATTGCTGTTCTTCCCATTATCGCAAGCCAGCTACAAGTCAATGGCGAAGATGCGCAAAATTCAGCCGCGTCTTAAAGAACTGCAAGAACGTTTTGCCGACGATAGACCACGTTTCAACACTGAAATGATGGCTATGTATAAAAAAGAAAAGGTCAACCCACTGGGCGGCTGCTTACCGATACTGGTGCAGATCCCCGTCTTCATGGCGTTGTATTGGGTATTAA
>JAQTQN010000074.1:4834-11897 GCA_028712225.1 Methylobacter sp. | reverse complement strand
CAATCCTCAATAGCCTGATGCCCTGTTCGCCAACCCGGCGGCGTTCTCGCTTAAGCATTTTGCGTTTGCTGGCGCTCAAGGTTTGCAAGAAATCGTCAAAATCCCGGTAATCTTTGTTAAACCACTGAAACTGCACGCCCTCACGAATACTTAAACCTAATGAGCGCAACAGTTCTGCCTGTAGTTTCACAGGAAACAGACAATGCCAGGATGAAACACCAAGCTGCTCGGAAAGCTGTTTGATAAATTCCAGCAGTAGCTTGGTAACGTCACCAAGATCAACACCCGCTTTAACAACAATGCGCGAGCCCTGACAAGGCGTCAGCGGAATGGCCGTCAGCCATTTGGGGTAATAATCGAGTCCATGTTGTTCGTAGGCCTGGGCCCATTGCTGATCAAATACAAATTCTCCCGACGAATGCTGTTTGAGATACAGCGGCATTAAGCCCACCAGTTCATCCTTATCCTTCACCAGTAAATGCGCAGGCAACCAACCGGTTTGTTCAGAAGCCGAACCGCTTTGCTCCATTGCCAATAAAAACTCATGGCGTAGAAAAGGGTAATCCACACCGGCAAGACGATTCCAGTCTGTCGCATTAACTTGGGCGATGCCGTGAATTTGTTTTACTTCCATTTTTTATAAAACAACCAAGAGAAAATCAATATAGAAAGAATAATAATCTAAAACCTCTTTCTTAAGACTTAGAAATGTTCAAGCAATTTGCAACGTTACAGCCCTGAAAGGCTCGTCAGGTATATAGACTGCTCTTTACTTAAAAGAATTTGCTTAAGATTATTTACCGCATTGCCCTGTGAAGCTTATGACCGCAAGTTGATAGATAAAATCCAAGTTCAGAGAACTTTTCTATCAAGACGGCCCATGTCTGAATTAATACGAATAAACACCGGATTGCCCCTTATAGCCGAACTAACGCTCTTGTTTGTTTGACATATTGTTAAGTTCAACTACTTTTTCGACTGTATCAACTGAACTGCAGTTGGTTTTATATAATTTTCTGTGGACATGGAATAGTGAATCTTAAAAACATCATAAACAGCATGAATATACGATCTATCTGCAGAATGCCATCGAATAAATTGATTCACAGGATAATTTGTTAATGGGTGGGCATGAGTTGCAGTTAATTTTAACGGCAGTTATATCGGGTGCATTAGGCTGGTGGTTGGCGTCAAAACGCAAGCGTGGAGAACTTATAGATGACTCACCGCTGAGCGGCGATATTCTGGTAAAGCGCGAAATATTTACTCAGCCCCCTGCCCCGGTCTGGCCGTCACAGGTCGAATCTTCCATCCTAAAGTTGGATACCGCTATCACCGAGCTTAACCAACGTTCCGTAAGCACTGTTAATAAACTCAATCGGTTGCAAGAAGAAGCCCAGGCTTCCGAGGATATTCTGTTAGGGGTGCAAAACTATCTCACCGGCTTTGAAACGCTTAGTCGGCAAGTCACACCCGTCTGGTCCGCTCAGGTGGAGTCCTCCCGGATACAGATGGATAACGCCATTGCCGACCTGACCCTGCGTTTTGATGGCATCGTCACGAGTCTCGATCACGTACTGGATGAGTCTCAAACGGCACTGGCAAACAGCGACGGCGGAGTTTTTGAGTCGAGCCGAGACAAACTTGGCGAAGTAGTTGCGAATCTAGATACTGCTTTGCAAGATAAGCGGCTCATGCTGGGAAAAATGCGCGGTCTGCTCGGCTTTATTGAAGAAATGAAAACCATGGCCATGCAAGTAGCTAACATTGCCCATCAAACAAATCTATTGGCGCTCAATGCAGCTATCGAAGCGGCTCGGGCCGGCGAATCAGGTAGCGGTTTTGCCGTCGTTGCCGATGAAGTCAGAAAATTGTCCAGAATTTCCGGGGCCACCGGTAAAAACATCACCGACAAAGTTGAAGAGGTCAGCGCCGCGATTAATGACGTATTTGACGTGGCCGAACAACAGTCTGTCAACGATGCTAGTTCAGTACTCCAAGCCAATGCCAGCATTGGCGCGGTGCTAGGTGACCTGGAACAGGTTTTTGCCGAACTGAAAAACAGCTCTGACCATATTGGCGTCGTTGCGCACGGCATTAAATTGGAGATTGCTGAATCGCTGGTGCGGTTCCAGTTCCAGGATCGCATTGGCCAAACCTTATCGCATGTTCGCGACAACATCGACCAATTCCCTGACTACCTGGCGCGCAGTCAAGAAGGCGGGCTGCTGGCACTCACCCCCATCGACGCCGAAGGCTTACTCACCGAATTGCAAAACAGTTATGCAATGCAGGAAGAACATTTTACGCATGGCAGCGGTAAGCCTGCGGAATTGCAAGAAACAGAAATCACATTTTTTTAGGAGTTCACTATGTCCAAAACCATTTTAATCATTGATGATTCAGCCTCGGTGCGGCAGGTCGTTAATATCACCTTAAAGAGCGCAGGCTACGAGGTAATCCAGGCTGAAGACGGTAAGGATGCCTTGAGCAAACTCAACGGCCAAAAAATCCACTTAATCATTTCTGATGTCAACATGCCCAATATGGATGGCATTACCTTTGTCAAGGAAGCCAAAAAGCTGCCTGCCTATAAATTCACCCCGATCATCATGCTGACTACCGAGTCTCAGGAAGGCAAAAAACAGGAAGGTCAAGCCGCCGGTGCCAAGGCGTGGATAGTCAAGCCGTTTCAGCCTGCGCAATTATTGGGAGCAGTATCCAAGCTGATTTTGCCGTGATAACAAGGTGAGTGTTATGCAAACACTGGATATAGAAGGCGAGTTAACTATCTTCACAGCCGCCGATCAGAAACCGCAGTTGCTCGCATTTCTGGAATCCGGCGACGAATTGGAGGTCAATCTTGCCGGCGTCACCGAAATCGATAGCGCGGGCCTGCAACTGTTGATTTTGATTAAGCGCGAAGCCGCACATGCCGGAAAAACATTACGTTTTGTCATGCATAGCAAGGTGGTCGTGGATATTTTGGAATTGACCAAGCTAACTACCGCTTTCGGCGATCCAGTGGTGCTGGCTTACAACGAGGAATAAACACGATGAGTTTTGATAAAGAAATGCAGGAAGCTCTCGTGACGTTTACGGTTGAGAGTGCGGAATTACTAGAAAGCATGGAATCCGGATTGATGGAGCTGGAAAACATCGAAAACCCTGAAGAAACCATCAACGCCATTTTTCGGGCGGCGCATACCATCAAGGGGTCGTCAGGTTTATTCGGGCTCGATCATATCGTACGCTTTACTCATGTCGTTGAAAGCCTGCTCGATGCTTTACGTGACGGCAAGCTGGTTGTTTCATCCGATTTAATAGCCGCCTTATTACCGTGTTGCGATCATCTTAACAGCCTGATTGAAGACGTTGCCAACGGTAATGTTAAAGAAAATCCGGAGGTGACTGAATCAGGCAATCAACTATTACAAGTTCTGCGGCCTTATCTGGAAACACCGGCCGCTGCAGATACCAATGTTGTTGAATTTCAAGAAAAAATCGAAAGTGTCGAAACCATCGCCGGTAATAACATCGAATCAGGCAACTGGCATTTATTCCTGAAGTTTAATGAAAATTGCCTACGCGACGGCATGGATCCTTTGGCCTTTATTCGCTATCTGACCACGTTGGGCGAAATCGTCGATGTGACGACATTCAGCTACACGATGCCGGATGCAGAGACTATGGACCCGGAAACCAGTTATCTGGCCTTTAAAGTCATCTTAAAAAGCGATGCCGACAAGGAAACCATCGAAGGTGTTTTCGAATTTGTCCGAGACGGCAGCTACATCAATATTCTGCCCCTGGAAAATAGAATTCCCTACTATGCCGAGCTGATCATGTCGCTGAACGAAGACAGCGACCAACTTGGTGCCCTGCTCCTTAAATGCGGCATTATCACGCAGCGCGAACTTGAAGACGGGCTTAAATCCCAACAAGTGCGGGCCGACGCACAACAGCCGACGCTACGACTCGGCGAAATTTTGGTGGAACAACAAGTCGTGCAACAGCCGTTGGTCAATGCCGCGCTGGAAAAACAAACACAAATCAAAGACAACAAAGCCCGGGAAAATCAAAGCATCCGGGTCGATGCCGAACGCCTCGACAAGTTAATCGATTTGATCGGTGAATTAGTAATTTCCGGTGCCGGCGTCAATTTACGGGCGCCACTGTCCGGTGATGACATCCTGCAGGAGTTGACCGGCGAAGTCATGCGGCTGATTGAAGAAGTCCGCGACAGCGCCCTGCAACTGCGCATGGTGCCGATCGGCACTACCTTTAGCCGCTTCCAACGTGTGGTGCGCGATGTCAGCAAGGAACTGGGTAAAGACATTGAACTCATCATCAGCGGCAGCGATACCGAAGTCGACAAAGCCGTAGTGGAAAAAATCAGCGATCCGTTAATGCACTTGGTACGTAATTCCATGGATCACGGTATTGAGAACGCCGAACTGCGGCAGCAGCGCGGCAAACCGGCACGCGGCACGCTGCGTCTGAATGCCTACCACATCTCGGGCAGCATCGTCATTGAAGTCAGCGACGACGGCGGCGGACTCAACCGCGACCGCATCCTGGAAAAAGCTATCGAACGCGGCATGGTTTCGGCCAACGCCAATCTCTCCGACCAGGAGGTGTTTGCACTTATTTTCGAACCGGGCTTTTCCACCGCCCAACAGGTATCCAATCTTTCCGGCCGCGGCGTCGGTATGGATGTGGTGAAGCGCAACGTGACTGCCTTGCGTGGCAGTATTGAAGTAACCAGCCAGATCGGCATCGGCACTACCTTACGTATTAACTTACCGTTAACCCTGGCCATCATCGACGGCTTCCTGGTCGGTGTCGACCAATCCACCTTTGTCATTCCATTGGACCGGGTCGTCGAGTGCGTTGAATTACCCGTCGATGTTGAACATCGCGATTATATGGATTTGCGTAGCGAGGTATTGCCGCTAATAAGGTTGCGGCCGCTATTTAACATCTCCGGCGTATTGCCTCGTCGTGAAAATGTTGTCGTCGTTGACCACGGAGGCAATAAAACTGGATTTATAGTCGATCATCTATTAGGCGAATTTCAGACTGTCATTAAGCCGCTTGGCAAGCTGTTCGCTCACCTCCAAGGTGTAGCCGGGTCAACGATTCTGGGCAACGGCAAGGTCGCTTTGATTCTGGATGTCTCTACTTTAATTGAATCAATTGACCGTAAAAACACTGCCTTGCCGAGAAACCTCACCCATCAATCCACCTAACCATTTATCAATAGCCACGTTTTTTCCGGAGAGTTTTATGAGTATTTTAAATCTGTTTACTAATCGCGAGTCGAAAATAGACGACGCTTCGCTTGTTGAAATTGAGCGTGTTTCCCAGGCTATTATTGATGGTCATTTGAGTGAGCGTGTTAATCTTACCAATCTCACCGGAGGTATGCATCAAATCGGTAGCTCGGTAAATAAATTGCTGGATGCCATTGTAAATCCGCTCAATGTAGCGGCGGATTATGTGGATAACATCGCCAAAGGCAACATCCCCGCCAAAATCACCGATGCTTACAAAGGCGATTTCAATACTATCAAAAACAATCTTAACACCGCGATCGATGCGGTTAACGCGCTGGTAGCTGATGCCAATGTGTTATCAGTCGCCGCCGTCGAAGGCCGTTTGGCAACCCGTGCCGATGCGACCAAACATCAAGGCGACTTCCGTAAAATCGTCGAAGGCGTTAACGATACTCTGGATGCCGTGATAGGGCCGCTCAACGTGGCCGCAGATTATGTCGACAACATCGCCAAAGGCAACATCCCGGCGAAGATTACCGACACCTACAACGGTGATTTCAACATCTTGAAAAATAACCTCAACACCGCCATTGATGCGGTCAATGCATTGGTAGCTGATGCCAATGTGTTATCGGTGGCCGCGGTCGAAGGTCGTTTGGCAACCCGCGCCGATGCGACTAAACATCAAGGCGACTTCCGCAAAATTGTCGAGGGCGTTAACGGCACTCTGGATGCCGTGATAGGGCCGCTCAACGTAGCTGCCGATTATGTCGATAACATCTCTAAAGGTGCGATACCCAAGAAGATCACCGATACCTACAACGGTGATTTCAACATCCTTAAAAACAACCTCAACACCGCCATTGATGCAGTCAATGCATTGGTAGCTGATGCCAATGTGTTATCGGTGGCCGCGGTCGAAGGCCGTTTGGCAACCCGCGCCGATGCGACCAAACATCAAGGCGACTTCCGCAAAATTGTCGAAGGCGTTAACGGCACGCTGGATGCCGTGATCGGGCCGCTCAATGTGGCGGCAGATTATGTCGATAACATCTCTAAAGGCGCGATACCCAAGAAGATCACCGATACCTACAACGGCGATTTCAACACTATCAAAAATAATATCAACAACTGTATTGATGCAATCAGCAGCATGGTGGCAGAAGCTGCTAACCTGGAAAAAGCTGCGATAGAAGGCCGCTTAGCTACTCGCGCAGATGCCAGTCAGTACCAAGGCGACTATCGAATGATTGTTGAAGGCGTTAACAATACTCTGGATGCTGTGATCGGGCCGCTCAATGTAGCTGCTGATTATGTCGATAACATATCCAAAGGTAACATCCCAGCCAAAATCACCGATACCTACAACGGCGATTTCAACATACTTAAAAACAACCTCAACACCGCCATCGATGCAGTCAATGCATTGGTAGCTGATGCCAATGTATTATCGGTCGCCGCGGTCGAAGGTCGTTTGGCAACCCGCGCCGATGCGACTAAACACCAAGGCGATTTCCGTAAAATCGTCGAAGGCGTTAACGATACTCTGGATGCTGTGATCGGGCCGCTCAATGTAGCTGCCGATTATGTCGACAACATCTCCAAAGGTAACATCCCAGCCAAAATCACCGATACCTACAACGGCGATTTCAACATCCTTAAAAACAACCTCAACACCGCCATCGATGCAGTCAATGCATTGGTAGCTGATGCCAATGTATTATCGGTCGCCGCGGTCGAAGGTCGTTTGGCAACCCGCGCCGATGCGACTAAACACCAAGGCG
>JAQTQN010000074.1:0-4734 GCA_028712225.1 Methylobacter sp. | reverse complement strand
ATTTCCGTAAAATCGTCGAAGGCGTTAACGATACTCTGGATGCTGTGATCGGGCCGCTCAATGTAGCTGCCGATTATGTCGACAACATCTCCAAAGGTAACATCCCGGCGAAGATTACCGACACCTACAATGGCGATTTCAACATCTTGAAAAACAATCTCAACACCGCGATTGATGCCGTCAATGCATTGGTGGCCGATGCCAATATGCTGTCGGTGGCTGCCGTTGAAGGACGATTACAAACGCGTGCCGATGCGACTAAACACCAAGGCGACTTCCGTAAAATCGTCGAAGGCGTTAACGACACGTTGGACGGTGTCATCCTGCCGCTCAACGAAGCAGTCGAAGTCTTGACGCTGGTTGAACAAGGCGATATGACCCGTACCGTTGACGGTAATTACAGAGGTCAACTGGGTGAATTCAAAGACACCGTCAACAACACCATCGCCAAACTCTCGCAAACCATTGCTGAAGTGATCAGCGCCGCCGATCAACTAGGCAATGCTTCCGAACAGATCAGTGCCACTTCGCAATCATTATCGCAAGCTTCCAGCGAACAAGCGGCCAGCGTTGAAGAAACCAGCGCCAGTATCGAACAAATGGCGGCCAGCATTAACCAGAATTCTGAAAATGCTAAAGTCACCGACGGCATGGCCGGCAAAGCCAATAAGGAAGCCACCGAAGGCGGCATTGCTGTTAAGCAGACCGTAGAAGCGATGAAAGACATCGCCAGCAAAATAGGTATCATCGACGACATTGCGTATCAGACTAATATGCTGGCTTTAAATGCCGCCATCGAAGCGGCCCGGGCCGGTGATCACGGCAAAGGCTTCGCGGTAGTGGCGGCAGAAGTGCGCAAGCTGGCGGAACGCAGCCAAGTGGCGGCACGGGAAATCGGCCAACTGGCTGAAACCAGTGTTAAAACCGCTGAAAGCGCAGGCAAACTGCTGGACGAAATCGTGCCCAGCATCGCTAAAACCTCAGACCTGGTACAGGAAATAGCCGCCGCCTCGCAAGAGCAATCAGCGGGGGTCAGTCAAGTGAATACAGCAATGAATCAGCTGAACCAGATCACCCAGCAAAACGCTTCGGCCAGCGAAGAGTTAGCGGCCACTGCTGAGGAAATGACTAGCCAGACTGAACAACTGCAGAACCTGATGAGCTTTTTTAAGATCGGTCATGACGACAACGTAATCAAGTTTTCTGCTGCAAAATCCCCAAAAAAACCGGAAAAAGCCGCGGCAGCAATGCCGGTAAATCGCAGAAACGCTGCCGAGGCCGAATTCGATTTAAGCAAATTCGAACGCTTCTAGGGGAAGAGTATGACAGCCATTGCAACCACTACCGAGCAATTGCCTGCCGTCCAAGCAGATCAACAGACCGCCGGTGCAGGCCAATATTTAACCTTCGTACTTGCCGGCGAGATTTACGCGCTGGGTATTTTAAACATCAAGGAAATCATCGATTACGGTAATGTGACGGAAGTGCCGATGATGCCGACATTCGTCCGCGGCGTTATCAATTTGAGGGGGAGCGTGGTGCCTGTGATCGATTTGGCGGCACGCTTCGGCAAAGACAGCACTCAAGTTGCCAAGCGCACCGGGATCGTCATTGTTGAAACCAATGACGACGAAAATAACAGTCTGCAATACATTGGCATCATCGTCGACGCGGTTAACGAAGTGGTCGATATTAGTCAACAAGATATAGAGCCGCCGCCTAGTTTCGGTACCGGTATTCGACCGGATTTTATCAACGGCATGGCTAAGCGTAACGACCGTTTTATCATTCTACTGAATGTTAATCGTGTGCTCTCAGTGAATGAGATGGCCGATTTAAGCAAAGTAACGGCAGGTAATCTGGAACATGGCAGTAGTTAATCCAGGCACACCTATGCATTCACATGGTTCAGCTGTCTTGCAAAAACATGAGTTTGTCTGGATAAAAGATTATCTCTATAGCCAGGCTGGGATTGTCTTAAATGACGGTAAGCAGGCGTTGGTGTCCGGGCGCTTGGACAAGCGCCTGCGGTATCATGGTCTATCCAGTTACAGCGAGTATTTTCGTATGATTGGCAAGCCGGGGCATGAGCAGGAAGCCTCAATGGCGCTTGATTTACTCACCACCAACGAGACCTATTTTTTTAGGGAGCCCAAACATTTCGAGTTTCTTAAAAGCCATTGTTTAAACACACACCCTAACAACCGGCCGTTGCGAGTTTGGAGCGCGGCCAGCTCAAGCGGTGAAGAGGCTTACACGCTGGCGATGTTAACGGCAGAATTTTGCAAAGCCGACCAAGTGGAAATAATTGGTACTGATATTTCTACACGGGTTCTGGAAAAGGCGCGGCGGGGTTTGTATCCGATGAGTGCTGCAGAAAAAATCCCTACTCCGTTGTTAAAGAAATATTGTTTGAAAGGCAGTGACGAATACGACGGTTTTTTCTTGATTGATCCTGTTTTACGTAACCGCGTTAAATTTAAGCATGCCAATTTGATTGAAAAACTGCCGGAGCTCGGGCAGTTCGATGTCATTTTTCTGCGCAACGTGATGATTTATTTCGATATACCGACCAAGCAACGGTTGGTTGAGCGCATCCAGCACTATTTACGTCCGGGCGGCTATTTTATCGTCAGTCATTCCGAGTCGCTCAACGGTATGAAAAGCGATTTACAGATGGTTTCGCCGTCGATTTACCGTAAAACCGGTCATGGATAACCGTTTCCGTAAACCCACGTATTTTATAGATATTTTTCTACAACCTGGCGATTTCTATTTCGGTGATAGAGAATCACGCATCAGAACTCTCTTGGGGTCCTGCGTAGCAATCACAATGTGGCATCCCCGTCTACATATTGGCGGCATGTGCCATTATCTATTGCCAATGTGCCACGATAGCCATCATCGAGCTGAGCCGGATGGGCGTTATGCTGATGACGCAATGATGCTGTTCATGCGCGAGCTAAAAAAAACCGGCACTTGGCCTGGCGATTACGAAGTAAAAATATTCGGCGGCGGCAATCAATTTCCCAATCATGCAAAAGGGAGAGTTATGAGTGTGCCCGACAAAAATATTCATTTTGGTCTTAATACCTTAACGCATCACGGATTTACCATCAAAGCCCAACATGTGGGCGGTAACGGTTATCGAAATGTAATTTTCGATGTGTGGAGCGGTGAGGTGTGGATCAAACATGTCAATAATCAAGTAATGGGGGCAGCGATATGAGTACACCTAAAATCAGAGTATTGGTTGTGGATGATTCTGCGGTGGTACGGCAAGTTGTCACTGCTATATTGAACAAAGACCCTGTCATTGAAGTCATCGGTACAGCGCCGGACCCGATTTTTGCGATGGAGAAGATGAATCGCGATTGGCCTGATGTGGTGGTGCTGGATGTGGAAATGCCACGCATGGATGGCATTACTTTTTTGAAAAAGATCATGTCTGTACGACCTACAGCGGTGGTAATCTGTTCGACGTTGACGGAAAAAGGCGCGGAAACCAGTATGCAGGCAATGGCCGCCGGTGCAGTGGGCATTGTGACGAAACCTAAGCTGGGCTTGAAAGCCTTTCTGGAAAACGACGCAGGCGATTTGATTCATACCGTCAAAGCCGCCGCTCAAGCCAATATGCGCAGTATAAAGGCAGCGACAGTGGCTGTGCGTACGGTACCGCCAAAACTCAATGCCGATGCAGTTATACCTTCCGATAGTCGTAGTCATGCGATGGCGGTTACTACCGATCGCATCGTGGCCATCGGTACTTCGACAGGAGGTACTCTGGCACTCGAAGCGGTGTTGACGGCATTACCGCGAGTATCGCCGGGTATTGTTATTGTGCAACATATGCCGGAAATGTTTACCGGTGCATTTGCCGCCCGGCTTAACCAGCACAGCGAAATAGAGGTATTGGAAGCCAAAAACGGCGATCGTGTCATCCCCGGTCGTGCGTTGATTGCGCCGGGCGGTAAGCATATGGCGATTAAACGCAGCGGCGCGCAATATCATGTCGAAATTCTTGACGGTCCGCCGGTTAACAGGCACCGGCCGTCTGTGGATGTGTTGTTCCGGTCGGTCGCCAAGTGGGTCGGCGGCAATGCACTGGGTATTATTATGACCGGCATGGGTGACGATGGTGCGCGTGGGCTGAAAGAAATGCGCGATGCCGGTGCTAAAACAGCCGGGCAGGATGAAAAAACTTGCGTGGTTTACGGCATGCCGAAAGAAGCCGTCAAGCTTGGGGCGGTAGAACAGGAAATCCCGTTAGCTGCGATTGCTGAGTTTATCGGACGGTATGGAAAATTGGGTTAAGAAAATATACACAGTTTGCGCGGCCCCCTTAAGCCCCAAACCTATTTTTACTATCAGGTTAGGTTTGAACTGCTGCTAAGAAATGTCGCCAGCTTAATAAAGTCAGGCTCTTTGGTAAATGGCATTACTCCTAACAAGGGCGCGCCAAACGCAGCTTTTAGGGTATGAATATTTTCTTCTCGTACCAGCATGTCCGGTTCCGTACATGTTGCAATCCAGCCCGCGCAAGGCACTCCGGTTTGTTTAATAGCCTGATAAGTTAGCTTTGCATGATTGATACAACCCAGGCGAATTGCTACAACCATAACCACTGGCAAAGCTAAACGCTTGGCCAGGTCACTAATATCCTGGTGATTGTTTATCGGCGCCAACCACCCTCCTGCACCTTCAACCAGAATGACTTCCGCCTGCAGTTTTAGC
>JAQTQN010000290.1 GCA_028712225.1 Methylobacter sp. | reverse complement strand
GTTCACCCCTAAAGACGCGGTTGCCCTGGCGAATCAAATTGAACGTTTTTATCAAGAGCCCGAACTACGGACACGGTTGGGACAAAATGCCCGCGATCATGCGCTAGCGACGTTCTCGATCGAAACGCACACCAATAAAATACAAGCCCTTTATGACAGCCTTTTGCCCTAATTACAGCAACTATGAATCCTTTTATCTCCAGAGAAATCATTTACCCCTTGCAAGAAAAATTATTGCATCGGCCCACCTTTCCTTACCTGGCTGAACTGGAAAAAAGCCAGTGGACGTCAAGAGAAGCTATCGAAGCATTGCAACTCCAAAAACTGCAAACCTTACTGAAAACAGCCGTGGCGCATTGCCCCTGGCATAGTCGACGTATCAGTGATGCCGGTATTAATGTCGACCAGTTAACTTTTGAAGAATTCAGAAAACTTCCCACAATGATTCGGGCTGACGCCCAACAACATGGGCAGGAGATGGCCTGGCTCGGCGTTCCGGGTGGAGCTTTTCGTTACACCACCGGCGGTTCCAGCGGCCAGCCACTGATCTTTCATTTCGGCAGAGCCCGTCAGGCAGCCGATGCTGCCGGACGCATTCGCGCTAGGCGCTGGTGGGGCGTTGATGTCGGTGAGCCGGAGGTGTATTTGTGGGGCGCGCCGGTAGAACTGAATAAAACCGATAAAATAAAAACCATTCGTGACCGCTTGCTTAACCAGCTGGTCTTGAATGCTTTTGCGATGTCGCCGGAGAGAATGAGTAGCTATTTAACAGCGATTGAAAAGTTCAAGCCGCGGTGCATTTACGGCTATGCCAGCAGTGTTGCGTTATTGGC
Source organism: Methylobacter sp. (assembly GCA_028712225.1). Taxonomy (GTDB): domain Bacteria; phylum Pseudomonadota; class Gammaproteobacteria; order Methylococcales; family Methylomonadaceae; genus JABFRC01. The sequence goes on along the minus strand of JAQTQN010000290.1, from coordinate 2,150 downwards.
ACGTTACGCAAAGCAAAATGGTAAAAAGCTTAATCTTCCTAGTCTGAAAGTGGTTTGCACAACCGGCGAGCCGCTTTACCCTGAACAGCGTGAGCTGATTTCTGAGGTATTTAATGTGCCGGTCGCCAATGAATTTGGCAGTCGAGATGCTGGCCTGATTTCCCATGCCAATAGCCATCAACAAATGCTGTTATTGAGCGAAAGCAATATTTTGGAAGTGTTGGATAACGATGGCAATCCGGTACAGCCGGGCGAGATGGGCGAAGCGGTAATGACCGGTCTATGCTCGGAAGCCCAGCCGTTTATTCGTTACCGCACCGGCGACATGGTCAGGTTATCGAATGAAGCTGACAAAGACGGTCGAGGTCTGCATGTTATTGAAGAAGTGGTCGGGCGCAGCACCGATTTTCTGGTGCATCAAAATGGTTCAATTATTCATGCCTTGGCGGGGATTTATATTCTTCGGGAGACACCCGGAGTAGAGCAGTTTAAGATTATTCAGCATGCGATAAATCAATTTGAAGTGCTGATAGTCACTAACGCGTTTTGGGATGCCGCATCGTTATCCGTTATTGAAGATAAATTTAAAGCGCGTTTTGGCGAAGCGTGTAAAACTCATATCCAGCTTGTTGATAATATTCCTCCGGAAGTATCGGGAAAAACCAGGCAGGTGGTGTCAAAAGTTCAACCTGTGTTTTGATACACCGGCGCAAAAACAAATGCTTGCACTCAACTAATTGGCGATTACATAGGAAATCATGCTTTTCAGGAAATATACAGATTATCAGTTAAGCAGATTGTTACTGCCTCTAGTAGTGGTTTTGTTTTCCGGCTGCGCCAGTACGCCGGAGCCTAAAACCAGTACCGTTGGTAGTTATAATTCGACCTCGCCTACGGTCGATTATGCCTTGCGTTTGCAAGGTGCGCCGTATCGATTCGGCAAAGATAATCCCCAAGAAGGCTTTGATTGCAGCGGCTTTGTCAGGCATGTTTATGAACATCAAGGCGTGCATTTGCCGCGCACAGTCGCAGAAATGGCAGACGCCTTGACGCCAGTGCCTAAAAATCAAGCGCATCCCGGCGATTTACTGTTTTTTAACACGACCGGTAAGCCGTTTTCGCATGTGGGGATTTATGTCAAAGACGACAAATTTGTCCATGCACCCAGCCAGCGAACCGGCCGGGTGTCGGTATCGAGTCTTAAAAACAGCTATTGGGAAAAACGTTTTGTGGCGGTGCGCAGGCCATAAGTTTGAGTGAGGCAATCACTCATCGTTATTTGTATAAAACCACATTTGGTAAATGCTCAGCAGAATTTGCAAGCCCATCGATAAGCCCATCAAGCCCCCGCTGCCGACGACAACATAAGCAAAGGCCGGATTGATCTTGGTTACAAACCAGGAAGAAATGTCGATCAACATGGCGATAAAGGGAATCACTACCGCTACCCGTTTGACGTAGACATTGATGTCGCACAGCAAAAATATCCTGCCGATAAAGTACAGGATAAAAGCAATGCCAAACAAGTGGATATGCGACACCCTAATCAAACGCGGGTAAGACGCCCCGCCCGAATGAGCCACTTCCGCTACGCCTGCGTAATTAGTTAAATCCGGCAGGTTAGGATTGATACTCGGCGAGTGGCATAAAATGCAGTCTCTATTAAGAATGGGAGCGATTTTTTCATCGTAGCCCGTCTCCTCAGCGCCTTCTTGTATCCATTTCAAAATAACTTCCTTGTCGCTTTTGTATTTTAAATTGGGTTCCATGATGCCGTTGATAGCGGATCCTAAACGTGTGCTGCCGTTGGAGCCATGGTAATTAATCATCACATCTTCTATAGACAAACCGGCTTCGCCATCGTGTCCTTGGTGGGTGTAATAAAGATTGGCCAGCGCCATTAAATAACCCAGCCCAATAGTTAATAAGAACACAGTATTTAATACGCGTTCACTGACGGAAATATCTTTAAAACGGGTGTAACGTTCGGTAGCCACGGGATTCCTTAATCGAGAGGTGGTGGGTTGATAGAGTTATGTGGGGTTAGCGCAAACTTAACGCCAGTTGCGGGAAATCGCTGATGATAATGTCCGCTTTAAGGGCGATTGCCTTGGTAATTTCTTCGTTATTGTTGCAGGTATAAGCCGCAA
>JAQTQN010000289.1 GCA_028712225.1 Methylobacter sp. | reverse complement strand
GTTTGCTGATACACCAACCCACCCAAGGTAGCCGTATCAAACGTACTAAAAGGATGGAATGGACTGCGTTTTGTTTGCGTGCGGCTAATAGCTGCATTTAAGAACGCAATATCAAATGCCGGATTGTGACCAACCAAAATGGCGCGAGTACATTCGTTACGTTTTACTGCTTCCTTGATAGGTTTAAACAGCATATGCAAAGCGTCTTTTTCCTCAATGGCCATACGAAATGGGTGGTGTGGATCAATGCCATTAAATTTAAGCGCAGCATCATCTAACTCAGAATTTTTGAAGGGAATAACGTGTGTTGTATACCTCTCGGTAATAACCAAATCGCCCTGAGTATCCAATTCAACAATCACCGCAGCAATTTCCAGCAACGCATTTTTTTTAGGATTAAATCCTGCAGTTTCAATATCAATAACTACCGGGAGATAGCCTCTAAAGCGCTTATCTAAAGGATTTTGTGCAATTATGTCCATGTATGAGACTGTTCGACCCGGAATAAAATGAAAGAAAAATAGGCCTTGCTTGCTCGAAGACTTTGACCACCTGTGCTATGTTAAGCGATGCAACCTGGAATGAAAACAATAACAAAAGAAGAGGACATCTACATGCATAAGAAAAAATTACTCACCCAATTGGTTTGCCTGACCTTAGCAGGTACTTTGGGTGGGTGTGCAACTAGCGCCAGAGATACTAGAGATCCATTGGAAAACTGGAATCGAGGTGTGCAGACATTCAACGATAATCTTGACGACTATGCCATGAAGCCGATAGCTAAAGGCTATCAATGGATAACTCCATCATTTGTCGATATTGGTGTAAGCAATTTTTTCAGCAACATTAACGACATTGGCGTCACTATAAATGATTTATTACAATTCAAACTGACCCAAACGGGTCTGGATGGTTCGCGATTTATAGTCAATACCGTTGCAGGTGTTGGTGGCTTGGTTGATGTTGCAAGCATGATCGATTTACCTAAGCACAATGAAGACTTCGATCAAACATTAGGCTTTTGGGGGGTTCCAGCTGGTCCTTATTTGGTATTGCCGTTATTGGGGCCTAGTTCACCTCGAGGTGTGAGTGGTTTAGTGGGGGATGCGGCGATGAATCCTTTCACATATTTAAGTTTTGGAGTTATCCCAGGCATTGAAAGTGGCGTAGGTAGCGCTATTAGTGGGGGCGCATTTGCACTTAATGCGATAGACCTAAGAGCTGATAACTTAGGGACTGAAAAAATCGCTTCTGAGGCGGCAATAGATCGGTACGAATTTTTTAAGAATGCCTATTTTCAGCGACGTGAGCATCTAATTCATGATGGCAAAGTGCCGCTTGATCACGAGGCCTTCGATATTGATAAAGAGTTTGATCAAAATATCGGCGCACCTATAAGAACCCATTAAAAAACTGTTTAGATAAGCAAAACAGGCCGGAGGCTAATTTTGTAGCCTTCGGCTTTTTAATGTCTAAAACTATTGCAATTGCCAGTTCAGCTCTTCGCCCGCCAACAGTGGCGTTATGCTTAAGCCACCCGTTCCATAATTTTCAGGTACTTTCCAGGCGCTTTTCAGCAACGTAATAGATTCTGAATTTCTGGGAAGTCGATAAAAATCAGCACCATAAAAACTTGCAAAGCCTTCTAATTTGTCCAGAGCGCCTGCCGTTTCAAACGCTTGCGCATACAGTTCCAACGCCGCATGAGCGCTGTAACAACCCGCACATCCACAAGCATTTTCTTTTAATGCAGTCAGGTGCGGCGCGCTGTCTGTGCCTAAAAAAAACTTACTACTACCGCTAGTCGCGGCTTTAACCAGTGCCAAACGATGTTGCTCACGTTTTAAAATCGGCAAGCAGTAAAAATGCGGCCGTATACCCCCTGCCAGCATGGCATTGCGGTTAAACAGCAAATGTTGCGGGGTAATGGTTGCCGCAACATTGGAGTTCGCAGACTGCACAAATTGAACAGCTTCTGAGGTAGTCACATGTTCCAGAACAACTCGTAACGCAGGAAAGTCGCGAGTGATGGCAACAAGGTGGGTGTCTACAAACACCCGTTCCCGGTCAAAAATATCGCAACGTTCATCGACTACTTCGCCATGAACAAGTAACGGAAGATCGTGTTTTTCCATGGCTGCCAGTTGCGGATAAATATCCTTAACATCGGCGACACCCGCATCGGAATTAGTGGTAGCACCTGCCGGATATAATTTGAACGCATGAATAAAGGGTGATTCGGCGGCTAACTTGATCTCCGCAACTGTCGTCGATGCCGTCATATACAACGTCATTAACGGCGTAAAATTGATACCGGCAGGCACGGCTTGCAGTATTTCCTCGCGATACGCCAGTGCTTGCAGCACAGTTGTTACCGGAGGTTTAAGATTAGGCATGATGATAGCTCGGGCAAACTGCTTGGCAGTGTGAGCAATAACGGTTTTCAAAACAGCGCCGTTTCGGACATGTAAGTGCCAATCATCGGGTCGGGTAAGGGTTAATGTTTTCATTGTTGACGGTGAGCCTGTAAAATGGCTGGCTATTTTATAGTAAGTGCCTTGAAAAACTAACGCAGCACACTATTAAGTGGTTGAAAAAACGTTTTAACCTTTTTTCAACTAGGCCATCCTTGGCTTGCCTTGACAGGGCAACACCCTGCTAATGTAGCTATTATTTTTTCTAAAGGAATTAAGACAATGCCAATTTACGAATATCAATGCCAGTCCTGCGGTCATGAGCACGAAGCATTGCAAAAGTTAAGTGACCAGCCGTTAATAGTCTGTCCGGCTTGCAGTAAGCCTGAGCTTATGAAAAAAATATCGGCAGCAGGCTTTAGGTTAAAAGGCACTGGCTGGTACGAAACTGACTTTAAAACCGGCAATTCCAAGAAAAATGTTGCCAGGGATTCTTCTTCCAACAGCCCCAAACCTGCCAGCACCTCTAGCAGTGCCGCTAAAAGCGATTAAAACGCTTCTAAACCGATTCAATAACTTT
>JAQTQN010000073.1 GCA_028712225.1 Methylobacter sp. | reverse complement strand
CTGCAAAAAGAACCAGGTGATGCCAAAGGCTGGTTAATGTTAGGTCAAGCCTACAAATTATTGCAGCGTGGACCAGATGCAGTCGCAGCATTACGTAAAGCCTACGAGTTACAGAGCGATCATCCTGAAGTCATGTTGCAGCTTGCTGATGCGATTGCCACCACTAATGACGGATCGTTAAAAGGTGAGCCAGCGACACTTATCAATAAAGCCATCGCGTTGGCACCGGATAACGAGATGGGCTTATGGTTGGCGGGTATGGCAAAGGCCGAAGAAGGCGATTTTGCACCGGCGGTCAATTACTGGACCAAGCTGCAACAACATTACAAGCCTGAAGATCAAGCTTACCAAGAGTTGCAAGACTATATCGGCAAAGCCAATGCAAGATTGGGCAAACCTGCGGACATCGTTAATTCGAGTGAACAGCAAGCAGCAACTACGCCTACTCAGCAAAAAGAGGTTAAGGCAGCAAGCAGCGTCAAAATCAAAGTGACGTTGGGTGATGCATTCAAAGGCAAGGTCAAGGCTGATGATTATGTCTTGATATATGCTCAGGCGTTGGTTGGTCCTAAAGCGCCCTTAGCGGTGGTCAAACATCAGGTTAAAGATCTGCCGTTGGAAGTGGTGCTGGACGACAGCATGGCGATGATTCCGACCATGACGGTTTCCTCAGTTGAAAACATTAAAGTGACAGCGCGCATCAGTGCCACAGGCACGGCAACCCCGCAACCCGGTGAGGCCTTTGGCGCAATTGAAATCAAAGGTGCCGATAGAGCGGGCGTTAAGTCAGTTGTTATTGCCGATACCATCAAATAACGATGTATCTGCTCATGCGTTTGCAATGTTTGATACTGACAACCGGATACGACTGGGCTGTATTTTTATGACAGCTCGTTCGGGTATTACCCATCTCGATCAGTTAATTTTCGACAATCGCTTTGTGCATGAATTACCGGGTGATCCAGAGTCTTCAAACACTCGGCGTCAGGTGGAAGGTGCCTGTTATTCGCGGGTATCGCCCACACCTGTGGCAGCTCCTAAGTTAGTCGCTTATTCACGAGAAGTGGCTGCGCTGTTGGATTTGGAGGCTGAGGTCTGTGACTCTGCTGATTTTACTCAGGTGTTTTCTGGTAATCGGTTGTCGGCTGGCATGGAACCTTATGCCATGTGTTACGGTGGTCATCAGTTTGGTAATTGGGCTGGACAGTTGGGCGATGGCAGGGCTATCAATCTTGGCGAAGTGGTTAATCGTCAAGGACAGCGTTGGGTGTTGCAGCTTAAAGGCGCGGGGCTTACTCCCTACTCAAGAACTGCAGACGGTTTAGCGGTATTACGCTCATCAGTGCGCGAGTTTTTATGCAGTGAAGCCATGCATCATTTGGGCGTGCCCACGACTCGTGCGTTAAGTCTAATTACTACCGGTGAACAGGTACTTCGGGATATGTTTTACAACGGCAATTCCAAACTGGAACCTGGCGCGGTTGTTTGCCGGGTTGCGCCGTCATTTACGCGGTTTGGTAATTTCCAGATTTTGGCTGCGCGTGGCGATGTTGATCTACTGAAAAAGCTGGTCGATTACACTATCCGTACCGATTTTCCGCATTTGGGCGAACCTTCGCCAACGGTTTATCTTAGCTGGTTTGAGGAAGTTTGCCGCAGAACTGCGCAAATGATTGTGCATTGGCAGCGGGTGGGTTTTGTGCATGGCGTGATGAATACCGACAATATGTCGATTTTAGGGCTTACCATTGATTATGGTCCCTATGGCTGGCTGGAAAATTACGATCCGGGATGGACGCCTAATACTACTGATGCCGGTGGACGCCGCTATCGCTTCGGCAATCAACCGCAGATCGCCTTCTGGAATTTGGGGCAACTGGCCAATGCAATTTATCCGCTCGTTGGCACTCCAGAGCCGTTACAGCAAGCTATGAATAGCTATGTTTCAGCCTTTGAACAAGGTTGGCAGGCAATGATGGCCGGCAAACTAGGCCTTGATGAGTTCGACGCTAAGACCGATGATCAATTGATTGATGAGTTGCAAACTCTGTTGCGCGACGTTGAAACGGATATGACGATTTTTTATAGGCGTTTGGCACTGGTTGAAATGAATGCAGAACTCGCCGATGAGGTGCTTATAGCACCGTTGATGACGGCCTTCTATGTACTCGAACAGTTAACTGATCAATATAAAACGCGCTTAGGTAGCTGGCTTAAGCAATATATAAAACGCGCTCAGTGCAATGAAACAACTGATGAAAACCGCCGTCAGCGCATGAATGCGATTAATCCCAAGTATGTCTTGCGCAATTATCTGGCACAGCTGGCAATAGATCAGGCGGAGCAGGGCGATTACTCGCTGGTTAATGAGTTACTGGAAGTATTGCGTCATCCCTATGATGAACAGCCGGATAACGAAAAATATGCCGAAAAACGACCTGATTGGGCGCGGCAACGGGCGGGTTGTTCAATGTTGTCGTGCAGCTCTTAGGTTGGCATAGAACAAAAATTAGTATTGCCTGATAGTATTGGCTTGACGATCGGCGCTGTACCAAGGAAATGCAGCTTGCTCGTAATAACTGCCTTGCGTTAAATCAAACCCCGCATTAACCGCCAAAAATTCTGACCTTTTTTGATCAACATCTAATAAAACGCTTTGTCCGCCGGTTGATTTAACCAGGGATGTTAGTTTTCGCAATCTTAGCGGTATCGTGCTATCGCAAACACTATTCAGGCTTTTGACTGACAGCCCGACATAATCCGGGGACAATTTTTGGATAAATTCAAAGGTTTGCTCTTTCACCAAATAATCAAATCGCAAAGCAAGACGATAACCGCGACGGCGATAATTCTTCAGGCCATTGGTAAGTTCTTGATGATAACGGGCATACTGGCTATTGGCGGCAAGCGTTATCACGACGTTTTCGGTAGTGAGTCCGCATTGTTCAATCACTTCCCCAAAATAGGCGCCGTGGTCATGTTTTATGCTCAATATATGTCTTGGGTCCACGGTCAAAAACAGGCTGTCTTGTAAGTGCGTTAACGGCAAAAAATTTAACATGTGGACGGTTCTGGACAGGCGGTCGAAATTGACGATCGAATCAAACTCGACCCCAGGTTGAGGCGTATCCGCTAGTAAATTTTCAATATCATTGACATACAAATGCTGAGCTTCACAGGTAGACACATTCAATTTGGCAAAATACCCGATAGTTTTGGTGGTTTGCTGGGTTTTTCTAATCGGTGCAAACGTGCTGTTTATTCTAAGCGGGCCAAATAGGCCGCTGACTGTGCCGTTCTCCAGGATAAATGGCCGAAAACTGACACGGTGTTCTTGCTCGAATCTGTCGTTAAAGTATTCCACCAGATTTTGTAATGGCATCGCGATATGCTCCTAAATTGTGACTCGCTGAGATGTTGTAGTGAGTGTTTCCCGTCTTGATTATTCGCAACAGTAAAGCTGATCAATTCAAGAATATTACCCAAGAAAAAAAGCGGGCCTAAAGCCCGCTTTGAAGACGTCCTTGTTTTTGGGAGGAGAGACTTTAACGATCCTTGATGCCAGCCTTACACAGTTGAACTCAAGCAATCTCATTGGGTGCAGGTAATGATAAATGCTTTATTTTTTGTGGCGTAGCGCCGTTGAGATGAAGCTTAGTTTAATTTTATTATGTAATAAAGCGATGTATTTAGATAAGTACATCTAAATATAAGATTTGCTAATTGGTGCTGAAGGTTACTTAAAAATTACCCGCATTGGTTTTGTCTTGATGCTTAATGTCTATAGCGCCAACTGAGTTGATGGCGCTAAAGTTAAAAACTGCAAGTTACCGTCGAGTCTATGCGTAGAATTAATGCAAATCCTCTAAACACCAAATCTAAAATGCTTATTAATTCCGAATTTACCGCTGCCTGGTGGTTAAAAAATCATCATTTACAAACCATTTATCCGGCGCTATCACGAAAAATATCCTCCCTCCCACATTATCAGCGAGAGAGATTAACGACTCCCGATGATGATTTTATAGATATTGATTTCTGTGGCGTAGGCAATCAACCGTTGATTATCTTGTTGCATGGCTTAACCGGCAGTTCTCAATCAGGTTATATCAAAGGCCAGCAGCAGATTCTTTTAAGCCAGGGATTCCGTAGTGCGGCGCTTAATTTTCGTGGATGCAGTGGTATGCCTAATAACAAAGCACGCAGTTATCATTCGGGAGATACAGAGGATATAAACTTTTTGTATAAAACCCTGCGCGAACGAGAACCCAATACGCCTTTAGGAGCCGTCGGTTTTTCATTAGGCGGTAATGTGTTGTTGAAATGGTTAGGTGAGCAAAGTAATTCAGTTGATCTTTTTGCTGCCGTAGCTGTGTCAGTGCCGTTGGTGTTGAGTGTTTGTGCAACAAAGCTTGATAGCGGCTTTTCAAGGCTGTATCGAAAAAACTTGCTTGAAGAACTTAATGATTACATGCGAGCCAAACTGATACATTTGGAAAATATTGGCAGTGTTGAAGAAGCTATCAAGATTAAGAATCTGGGTGACTTGTCCTCAATCCAGTCATTTTGGCAATATGACGATCAAGTCGTCGCAAAATTACACGGCTTTAATGATGTCTTCGACTATTACCAACGCAGCAGCTCCAGGCAATTTCTTAAGTCTATAACAGTACCGACCTTGTTAATTCAGGCCGACGACGACCCATTTATGACTGCTGCTGTATTGCCAAACCAAGATGAATTGTCGCCATCTGTCGTTATGGAGATAGTCTCTGGCGGCGGGCATGTCGGATTTGTTGCAGGGAAAAACCCATTTAAGCCTGACTTTTGGCTGGAACAACGCATTCCGCAATATTTAAAGCAGCAAATCAATATTGGTTAATATCTTGGTAGCCCCAAAAGATAGTTAGCGCTGTTGGCGCCATCGATAATAAATATCACCATCATCGCACTGCCAACTCAGGCGTCGATCACCATTGTCAGCTACTTGCGGCTGGCAATGATGATCAGTTTTGAATTGTTCCCATTGCCCCTCGTCCATATTTGCATCGGCATATAAAGTGATCAGTTTAATGGTGATCACTGTAAAAACTATCACCAGCATAACTGTGGATAGTTCCTGTCTAAGCAGCAAGCGTCTTAGCCAATTGAAAATGGTCATTGCAGTTAATCCCAAACTAAATCCAGATTAAGTAGTGTGATCTAACTCGTCACCTTGTCAAACAATTAGCGTTTCGATAATTGTTTGACAAGGTGACGATTTTATTTTAATGTTTTGATTCGATACTAATAACTATAACAGGAGTCGAACATGTCTAACGCAGTTTTCTATCACGCAGGATGCCCGGTTTGTCTGGGTGCTGAGCAATTATTGGTCAACGCACTTGATCATGCCAAATACCAATTAGAAGTAGTCCATCTGGGGGAGCAACCAATACGCATTAATGAAGCCGAAGCGGCCGGTGTCAAATCTGTTCCTGCTGTGGTTATTGACGGGCAGGTATTTCATATTAATTTTGGTGCCGCGCTGGCTGACCTAAAATCTTGAGGAGCAACTCATGTCCGAACAAAATCAAGCACAAGATAAAGACCATTTTGTACTGTATGTAGCACTGGTGACGGTGTTTGCGGTGGGAGCGCTACTGTTGGTAAAGCTCAGTGAAAATGACAAATTTGCTCCGATTAAAGATCAAATTAATGAAGAAAACCAACAAATGAACATCCGTGTTCTTAATCAACGCGGAGAATAAAACCATGAGAATTCATGCTATTGCAGGTGTATTGCTGGCCTATTGCTTTGCAAATCCGCTCGGTGCAACGGAATATATTTATCGAGATCTAATGGCTAATACCTTGCCGTCCGCCCAATGTGAAGCCGAATCCAAAGCCAAACAAAGCGCGGCCAAACCCTATAACATTGACAGATACAGCAAAAGATTCTGTCAATCTCAAGGTTATGGTTGGCATGTTGACGAGGTAAAAGAGATAGGCAAGTCGGCATGCAATGAATGCAGCGACAAAAAAGGCCTGCAAAAATGTTATCAGGAAGATGTCGTCGTGACCTGCAAGCGCATCAAGCCGGGTTCAGTAGGTATGTTGCCCGGCAAGGGTTAGGGGAGGTAATAAAAAATAGATGCCTGTCTACTTGGCAGGCTCATCTAACAAACAAAATATTCCGAATTCGTCCTTGAAGTCTGTCAAAGGGCTTAATCAAATTTCTCTAAGGTCAAAACTTAATGGCGGCAATCGCAATGCCGCCTACTGACTCTGTGGTAGCAAAAGACCAGATCATAAAGCGGTCAATATGTATAGTCAGTGCTTCAAAATCGCTCGAAGCGTTTTTCAGGTCTTCGTGTGGCCCCATATTTCCTCGCGTAATTCAACTAAATGAGCAAAGTGATTGTTTTGTCGGCGCCCGTCAATCTCATTAGCCGCTGGGTCTGATTATCCAGCCATTGTTTAAACGGATCGTCAAATATGTTTCTCCACCTTGAATAGAATAAGGCTGCCCGTCATCAATTTGTTGATCTTTATGTCATAAAGAAAATGAGGATAATCGCCCGTGTTAGGTGAAAGGTGTCAGGATTTTTTACACTTTTATTTTTAAATCTGGGGCAATGGTTTTTTTGAAAAAACGAGACCAAGTCAACGTTAATAAGCTCTGTTGGACTCAAAGGTTTAATTCACTCTGGCTGCGCGAGTAATGCCAACTGAAACTGTAAAGAAAATTATTGAACATCGGAGTAATTCAAGAAAAAGTGTCAGGATTTTTTACACTTTTAAGAAAATTAAATTATGAGTGTTTGTAACTATATGAAAATAATATGTTTTTAATGTTGGCATGATGTCTGCTTTAATTTAATGCAGAATGCTTAGGTTTAAGAACAACTAATTAGTTTGTTAAATCATCAACCCAAGTTATTCCAACTTAGCTATTTTTTTATTTATTTCGAGAGGACAACATGATGAAAATGTTACCGTTTAAAAAACTTTTTACTGCCCTGGCTTTCGCTGGAGCGGTTATGGCTTCGCCAGTGAGTTATGCAGATGCTGTTATCAATCCTTCATTTAATGTCGGATTGAATACGATTCAGGATTCCAATGCAGATAGAATCTTGAGAAATACCAATGGTACATGGAATGTTGTTGATAATGGTGCATTTCAAAATGGTGATGTTTTACAGTCGATCTTGCGTTTTGACACTGTAAACTCTGCCGCAATTAACGGAGCAGTAGGAACTCTTAATTATGGTCTGTGGGCTTATTCTGAGTTGGCTATTACTTTAGGAAACGCTATCTCTGGTGGTTACGAGGTTTCATTCTCAGCTGCTAATATTTTGTCAGCTTCAGGTGTAATGGTTGAGCTATATGAAGCTGCAGCAGGAACAAATTTTCTTGGTCAAGCGCCTGATACTGGCATAGCTAGCGTAAGATCTTTAACTAAAGTTGGTGAATTTGGTTTTGGAGAAGCAGATGATTTTTGGGTGGCCTCTATTCCTACAAACATACAGGATTTAAATCGTCCACTTGGGTCAGGTCAGTTCCCTGCTGGTGTTTTGGGGTTATCTGTACTTACTAATGCTGGAAATTTGCCGATTGCGGTAAATGGTATTGCTGGTGCTGATGGCAACCAACATGATGTTGTCGGCGATATTAGTACATTTCCAAGAGAAACTGGAGTTAACGCCGCTTGGTTAGTTTCAAGCAACACTAACATTAGTTTCAATAGAAGCGTTCCTGAGCCAAGCTCATTGGCTTTATTAGGTATGGCAGTATTGTTAGGTGGTATGGCACAACGTCGTCGTAGCGTGTAAGACTTAGTCTTTTACGCTTGATGTTAAAAGCCCCGAATGGATTCCATTCGGGGCTTTTTTAATTGGGGTGTGTTAAAGCATGCCGATGCGATAAAAGGTTTTAATTGCTAGATTAAAAATGATTCAACTTCCCGCCGATAAGGTGTTGGCGCTGGATGTTTGGTGTAGCCCAAGCGAAACAGCATGATGAGTTGATCGGTTTCTTTGTTGAATCCCGGGGTGATTTTTGCAAAATCATTTTCTACCGCAGCAAGTGATTTAAGTTGAGCCGAGGTAAAACCTTCGCCTTGTGCCAGATGGTAGCGGGCAAGAAACAAGGGTAAAGAGCTGGACAGTTGTAGACTGAGCCCCAGTTTGTTAACTTGAAGCCAAAAGCGTTGCATGATTCTGCCTGCTTCAACGTAGTTGACAGGCCCTTGATGCACTATTCCGACGATATGAGACGATGACTTCATAGGCAGCCAAGTGGCTCGAAAAGTCATAATATGATGCAGTCCAAAATGGTTAAAAAAGCGAGTTATTTTCCACGGTTTGAGTAATTTTAATACCGGGAACATAAATGACTCGATCCCTAATGTGGCGGCGGCCAGGCCGTTGCGGGTTTGTTCGGCTGTCTTGCCAAAGCGCAAGGCTTTGTGGAAGTCGTTATGTACATGTTCATTGGCAAAACGAATGGCGTCAGTTGCAAGCATGTTATCAATAATTGCGCTTTTACTCTGCGGTGTTTGATAATTATAAAATTTATAATGGTCATTTGATGTAACAAGGTTCGTTAGCTCAGTGATGACTGTGGTGGGTATTTTTTTAGTAAATTGGTATAGATTTCTATTGCTGCGCCGGTTGAATATAGCTTGTCTGGTTGCATCGACATCTGACTGAGAGCCGGAAGGTGTAAAGGTGAGTTTGGCAAATTTGTTGCTGTTCTCTTCTTTATCAGCTTGGTTGTTAAAATAACTAATGTGCGTTGTCAAACCTAAAGCAGTTGCCAAGGTAACAACGTTTTCAATCAGTGCTCCGCAGCTAATTTCGGTCGCTACCAGATTAACATCAAAAAACTCCCCCATGTTTTCTGGATCGAGCCATAACTCAAAGCCATCAGCTAAAAGCTTGAATTTCCACGGTTGCCAATTGTCACCAGATGGGGCTTGAATGCCGACTTCAATTAGTTTTATTAGATGCTCGTTAGGGATGGTGTTCATGATTTTTAACCTCGTACAGATGTGTTTTAGTAACTTAGATTATAGGTTTAAATCTTACTTGCGTGTTAAGCGCCAGGGTTGTGATTATCATTGTAGTTATTCAAAAAAGGTCAGGTTATCTAAGCTGGTTTGAGCTGATTTTCATTAAGATAGTTGAAATCGTTCTCTTATAAATATTGGCACTTGATACCTGCTGCCTGGGGTTAGCATTTTTGTTTGTCTTAAATTGCGGAACAAGCTTGTTTTCTTAAGGGGGGTGACAAGATCAATGTGAACGTAATTAATCAAAAAATTGTCGTTCGTCCTGTGTTTGTCGAAGGACTTTAACCATAGGTTTTAGGTAAGGGCAGAATAATGGGTAAAGTGTTAGTTATCGGAGCAAGCGGTCAATTGGGTTCGGTTGTGCTTGATCAGCTACTTGAAGATGGACAGGAATGTGTGGCTTTTGTTAGGCCTTCTTCTCGTTTTATACCGCCTGATTCTCAACTTCTGCAAGTTGCTTATGGGGACTTAGCCGATTTTATCAGTGTAGATAATGCCTGTGAGAATGTTAAAAAAGTGATTGCTACAGCGGGTTCTTCCGTTCCCTTGCGAGGTGATAAATTTATGGCTGATGAAGTTAGACATTATCAGCATCTTATTACGGCGTGCCTAAATCATAAAGTTGAACATTTAGTCTACATCTCGGCATTTTCTTCTCCTTATGATGGGCTTATTTCTGCGTTTCCTGTAAAAAGACAAATCGAACAACTTATTATGATGTCTGGTATTCCCTATACAATTTTTAGGGGGGCGGCATTTATGGATATTTATTATGCAGTGATGGGAAGTCGCTTAGCGATAGCCGGTGTTTCTCAACCAACATTGTTACGCGCGTTTTGGATGACGAAACTATATTCAAAATTAACAAGTGGATTGCTTGAGAATTATGGGATTGCGTTGTTGCCCGGTAATGGCAAGGTAAAGCAGCCTTTTATTTGCATTCATGATGTGGCTGCTTTTATGGTTAAGGCGTTAGTAATACCCACTGCGAAATGGCGTATTATTGAATTGGGCGGTCCGGAAACATTGTCATGGTCGGATGTTGCTGATGTTTATGCGGACGTGTTTGGCAAAAAGATCAGTAAGTTGACAATTCCTAGTTCTTTATTGAACGCCTGTCGATTAGTATTGCGTCCACTATCTCCAGCCGGGGAAAATATTATGGGTAGTTTATACGTGTTAGGTTTATATGATATTGCCATAGACATGACCGCGGTCAGCGAAGAGTTTGCTATAAAACTGACAAATACGCGCCAATTTCTTTTAGGTAAATTGAAAGCCTATAGCTACTGATAGCGGTAAGTTGTAGCAGGGTTTTAAACTTTCAAGGCTGTTGAATTTATTTTTTGATTGGGTGATGTATGGAAGATGGTGTCAGGTTTGCTGTAACTGAAGAGGAATTAAGGGCTGCTTATCAGTTGCGTTATAAAGTGTATGTGGAACTGATGGGTAAATATAAGGATAAAGCCAATCATGAGCTTAAGGAGTTGCAGGATGAGGATGATGAACACGCAATAGTCGTTATTGCTATTAAAGATGGCGAGGCTATTGGAACGCTTAGGCTTCTTTGGGGGGGCAACATGCACTTTAGCCCTTCAGTAGTGGAAATCTATTCTCTGGAGCCTTTCCTTAAAAAAATAGAGGAAAGACAAATTTGTGTGGTTGAGAGGTTGATGGTAGATGAAAGGCATCGAGGTTCTAGTGCTACCTTAAGAATGTATAAAGAGGTTATGCAGTTTGTACTGAAGCATGGGGTTGAAGCTGTGTTTCTTGATTGTGAACCTCATCAACTGAACCCTTATATGAAGCTTGGATTTAGACCGTTCGCTAAGACCTGTTCTTATCCCGGAGTGGGGCTTGCTATACCGATGGTGTTAATCTCGGGAGATTATCAACATTTACAAAGTGTAGGGTCTCCGTTTGCGCTATTAGCCAGTGAAACAGATTTGGAGCATTACCGTTACGTGAGTGAATTACATAAGATTATTAATAACAACAAAATTGTTATTAGTCAGGCAATATCTGATCAAGCAGAGTTTATCCGGCAAATTTATGCGGATGCGCGGCTTTTTGAGAATAATAATCCCAAAGCATTTGATACTTTAACTGAGGAAGAAGTCGAGCGTGTAATAGAAAAAAGTCATATTATCGAGTGTTCCCTGGAAGATCGCATTATTGCGAAAAATAATGCTCAGAAAACTATGTTTGTGGTGCTTTCCGGAATGGTTGAGGTTTATAGGGAGGATAAGTTGTTGGCGGTAATTTATCCGGGTGAGGTAATTGGAGAAGTGGCGTATTTCTTAAAACGTCCTCGTTCCGCCAATATTATTGCAGCAACTAATGATGTCAGGCTGTTGAGTCTTGATGAATCATCAATGTCGCGTTTGCTAAAGTTCGAGCCGGTGTTAGCGAACAAGATTTTGACTAATTTATGTCGGGTATTGTGTTCCCGATTAATTGGTGGTGTTGAGACTTCTGATTTAAGATCAAATTGATTCGGAAGCAGGGAGTAGGCGGAGCATGAACATTGGTCATGCTGCGAGCTATCTCAAAAACCGCCCATTGAGCTTTCGATGGGCGGTTTTTTTATGGACTTTATTTCGCTTTTAGCTGTTCAAGTAAACTAACTGCGGCTTTTTTCTCTGAAAAATCCTGCTCTGCTTTCACAATGGTTTCCAGGATTTCTAACGCTTTTTGTTTGTTGTTATTGGCAACGTAAGCTTCGGCTAAGTGAAATTGAATGTCGTTAGCTTTGGGCGCCAGTACGGCAGCTTTTTCTAATATGGTTAGTCCTTCAGCGGGTTGGCCCTGTTTAAGTAGGATGTAGCCATAGGTATCAGCAATTGCAGCTGATTCGGGGCCTTTTTCAAAGGCTTTTTTACCGAATTCGATCGCTTTGGGATCTTTTTGTTGCGAATACACCCAGGCTAAATTGTTTAAGGCCA
>JAQTQN010000072.1 GCA_028712225.1 Methylobacter sp. | reverse complement strand
TGTGGATATGGTTATATAAGCGGGGGGATAGGGATTGGCATATCCCATTCTGAATGTTGATGATGGCAAGCTGGCGGCTTAGTGTGCTGATGTGGGCGGTTGACAGCGATGACGCAAACCGTGGTAGGGCACATCTGTTGTGTGCCCTCACGAAGCGAATTAAAAATTCAATTATTGGCTAATAAAAGCCTTCAGTAGCAATGCTGCGTCGGCCATGCCTTTGTGCAAGTGTTGTTCAATCTCAGCCATGGTGATTTCGCCTTCTGTTTTTCCGGCTGCCCAGTTGGCAACTACGGCGATAGCGGCGTAATCGATGCTCAGTTCTTTGGCTAATGCGGCTTCCGGCATGCCGGTCATGCCCACCAAGTCGCAACCATCCTGTTCCATGCGTTTGATTTCTGCAGCTGTTTCCAACCGCGGACCTTGAGCGCAGCCGTACGTGCCGAGCGGGCTGATTTTTAGTTGCGCTTGGGCGGCAGCGGTGATTAAGCGCGAACGTAGCTTTTGGCTGTAGGGATAAGTGAAATCAATGTGAGTGACGCCTTCCTGATCATTATCGAAGAAGGTATGTTCGCGGCCGTAGCTGTAATCGATAATTTGATCGGGAATGGCAATATGCGCGGGCCCCATGTCAGGGGTAATACCGCCGACGGCGGCAACCGCAATTATTTGTTCCACGCCTAGTTGTTTAAGAGCCCAGATGTTAGCCCGGTAATTGATTTTATGTGGTGCGAAGCGGTGCGGATTACCATGTCTGGCTAGAAAAATCACTTTTTTATCTCCCAGTTCGCCAGTGATGAACTCCGCTGAAGGGGCGCCGTAAGGGGTGTTGAATTGTTCTCGTTTGACGATTTTTAAGTCAGCGAGTTGAGTCAGCCCCGTACCGCCGATGATGGCTAGTTTGCTCATGCGTTGCCCTCGTGCTCTTTACAGGCAAAGATGCCTGGCGCGTTGCGTAAATAACCTTTGTAATCCATGCCGTAGCCGAATAAATAGCGGTTTTCTACGTTTAAACCGACAAAGTCAGCGGTGATTGGTTTGTCATGATCGAGAATTTTGTCCACCAGCACGGCACTGTAAATGGAGCTTGCACCTTGTTCACGACAGAATTCATAGATAGCCTGCAGGGTAAAGCCTTCGTCCAGGATGTCATCAACGATGAGTACTGTGCGGTCTTTAAGTGGAGTGGAGGGTTTAAGCAACCATTGCACGGCGCCGCCTGAGGTAAGATTTTGATAGCGGCTGGCATTGATGGCATCTAAGGTAAGCGGCATGCTTAAGCGTGTGAGCAGTTTACCGCCGACAGCGATACCTCCGTTCATCACGCAGAGTAATAAAGGGTTGCGGTCTGCCAGTAGGATGTTGATCTGCTTGGCCATGCTGTCGATGGCTGCTTCAACTTGTTGCTCGCTGTAGAGTAAATCGGCAGTCGCTTGTACGTGTTTGATTTCTTTAAGCATATTAATTAAGAGAGTTGATGATGTTGGAAATGTGCTGCCATTTTTCAGTACGCAGCAATTGTTCTCTTTTGAGCGCCGACTTGCCTTGCATGCGTTTAAGGCGTTGTTCTCTAAGTGAGTTATTTTTGATGGGTAGGGCTGCCAATACTTGTTCAGCGGCTGCCGGATTGTTGCACACTAAAATCATATCGCAACCAGCTTCTTGAGCCAGTTTTGCGCGAGTGGGGAAGTCGCCCACTGAGGCTGCACCTTCCATACTTAAATCGTCACTGAAAATCGTACCGTCAAACGCTAATTCCTTGCGTAAAATTTCTTGCAGCCAAAATGCCGAAAAACCGGCCGGGCTGGGGTCTATTTGCGGATAGAGCACATGTGCAGGCATGATTCCTTCCAAGCCTTCGGCGATTAATTGCTTGAACGGCAGCAAGTCTTTGGCTCGGATGGTGTCCAGATCTCTGTCATCGATAGGTAAAGTCAGGTGCGAGTCCAATGCAACGGCACCGTGCCCTGGGAAATGTTTGCCGGTTGCCGCCATACCGGCTTCATTCATGCCGTTTCTGAAGGCGCTAGCCAGCTGGGTTGCCTGAATCGGATCGGTGGCAAATGAGCGATTGCCGATGATTTCACTGACACCGCAATCAACATCCAGCACCGGCGCAAAGCTGAAATCGACGCCGACAGCCAGTAATTCCGCCGCCATCAGCCAGCCTGCTTGTTTTGCCAAATCAGGTGATTCAAGGTAGCGGGCTGCGGGCGGCAACCGGGTAAATCCTTGTTGAAAACGTTGTACTCGGCCGCCTTCCTGGTCCACCGCAATCAATATATCGCCGTTACGTGCGGCACGAATGTCTTTGATTAATGCTGATACTTGTTCCGGGTCCTGATAATTGCGTGAAAACAGGATGACTGCGCCAGTGTTAGGATGATTTATTTTTTCTTTTTCAAGGACATCCAGGGTTAACCCATGGATGTCTAACATGATTGGGCCGATGGCGAGTTTGTTTGTCATTGTTTTGGTTCGGATAAAAATTTTGCAGTTGACCTATACTCAGGCAACATTTTGATGAGTACGGAGTTAGCTATGCGAATAATTGTTTTACTGTTGAGCCTGTTGTTAATGCCCTTCTTTGCCGTTGCTAATAGTGGTGGCGAAAAAAAAGAAGAGGGCTCTGGGCCGGTTATAGAATATCTGGAAATGACCCCTAAGTTTACTGTTAATTTATCGGAGCCCCGCAAATACCTAATGATCAATGTTCAGTTGTTAGTTGAAGGTGCCGAGGCCGTCGCCAGAATAAAAAAACATATGCCGGCGTTACGCCATGAGCTGATTATGCTATACACCGGTCGAGCCTCGGATCAGCTGCAAACCATGGAGCAGCGCGAGGCGTTGCGCAAAGAAACCATGGATACATTACACAAAGCTCTGGACAAGCTTGAAAACAGCGATGGATTAAGAGATGTGTTTTTTACCGAAATATTAGTTGATTAGTCCACTGGTCGAAGTAATGCACTTAACCTGTCTTTGATGCGGGCTAAGTGCTGGCTGATTTGTTGTTCCGTTAATAGAACAGCGTCGAATTTACCCCACACCGGCCCCGGCCAGGCCTTATCCGTCCGATAACGGACAATATGATGAATGTGTAGTTGCGGCACCATGTTGCCGATGGCGGCCACATTCATTTTGTCAGCTTGATATAACGCGGCCAGATTTTCAGCAAGATAGCAGGATTCTTCAATCAATAAACCGCGTTCAGTTTGGTTGAGCTGGTAAATTTCACTGATCCCGGCTTTTTCAGGCACCAAAACAAACCAAGGATAAAGACTGTCGTTCATCATCAATAATCGGCATAAATCGAAGCGGCCAACGGGAATACAATCTTGCAGCAGGCGAGGGTGTAGGGTAAATGACATGAGCGTTTTGTAAGAGTTGTTTCGGATTTTAGTGCGTTCAGTGTAACTTATATTGTGCCTAAAATTGCCACTTGGAGAGATTGTCTTATGTCTGCAACTGCTATCGTTCAACCGTTGCTTGGTGAGAATAAGTTGACTGTGTCGTTTCGATTGTTGCTGGGACTGTATGCCGTCATCCCGTTTTGCTTACTGTTGCAAGGGCTTGATAGCTGGGTTTGGCAAGGTTATTTGCAAGCGCATTTACCGTCCAGTCCTAATCATTTTATTTTGTTCCAGATTCTATTCGGCACCCCGCACATTATTGCCAGTGCGATTGTGCTGGGAAGTAATACGGAATATCTACAGTTCTATAAGCGCAATATTCTGCTGATGACATTGGTCGTCATCCTGGTTTTCGGTGCCGGCGGTTTGTTTATTCCCTATAAAGTCTTTTATGTCGCCGTGGCTTCTTGGACGGTGTTTCATGTACTTAAGCAACAGCATGGGATTGGACGCGGGATTTGTGCTCTGCCGGGCTGGGCGTTTTCTGTGCTGTTGTGGTTGAGTGTGGCGGCGGGCATTTGTATTTATATAGGTATTTTTTTGAAAAATACCTTGGATGTGCAACAGGCTGAGTGGCTTAAACAGAGTGCGGCGGTGCTATGTGCAGGCGTAGTGTTAACTGCATTGCTGTGTCAGGGATATGTGAAGACTTCGTTTGGTAAGTGGTTTTTGTGGGCCAATGTGTTGCTGGTGGTCAGCAGTTTTTATTTTTATTTACAGCAGTATTATTTCTTCGCGATTTTGGTGCCGCGGCTGGTGCATGACGCGACCGCCTATGTTTTTTATGTCACCCATGATTACAATCGCCATCACCGACATCCGCAAAATGCGATGTATAAACTGACAGAGCGTTGCGGCATTCATATCTTTGCCGTGTTGCCGGTGCTGTCATTTACGCTGGCGTTTGTGTTGCAGTCTTATGGTGATGTCCTGATTAGCTATATCACCCAGGTGCTATTTGGTGTGGAGATTCGCAAGGCGATTACCTTGGGATTGTTAGGCTATTTGGCATTGTTGCACTATTACACAGAAGCTTTTACTTGGAAGCAAGGCTCGCCTTACCGGCGATTTATTGCATTTTCAAAATAGATGGAAGAAGGTAAGTCTAGGCAAGATTAATTTCTTTTTAGTATTAGTTCCAAAACTAACTTACTACCAAAGTAAGCCAATAGCAGTGCTCCGAAACCAATCAGTGTCCAACGAATGGCGATTTTTCCTCTCCAGCCATACCGAATTCTACCTAATAAGAGGCAAGTAAAAACTATCCACGCCGTAAGTGATAAAACTGTTTTGTGAGCAAGATGTTGAGCAAATAAGTCGTCTACAAATATGAAGCCGGTGGTAAGGGAAACGGTCAAAAACAGTACGCCTGCCGTTATCATTTGAAACAATAAGGATTCCATTGTTTGCAGTGACGGCAGGGAACGAATCAGGCGCTTTGGCGGGTGGCTTTTGAGTTGCTGATTTTGTATGGCCAGTAAAATGGCTTGCAGAGCAGCAATATTTAACAAGCTAAAAGCAACTATTGAAGTAAGGATGTGTGTGCCCATCTCCCAGTTGTACGTGTGTAAGAAATGCGGCTGGCTGCGCGTCGTCGCGGCTAAGCCAAGCATCAATGCGCTGGTCGGAAATAATACGATGCCCAGTTTCTCCACAGGCTTGTCGAGTGCGGCAATCAGCAAGATCAAGGCAACAATTAGTGCAATAAATGATGCTGTGCTGGTAAAGCTGAAATTGAAGCCGCCGTTTTCTTTAAAAAAGAGTGATATATAAGCCGCATGCCCACATACCGCTAACCATGCAAAATAAATAGGTGTGCGATTGGAGGTGCTTTGCGATATGTGCCGTGTTATTAAAAGCGCACTTATTAGATAGCTGACAATGGAGAAAATAGCGATAGCAATGGTGTTCATGATCTTTGTATTGGTTGACTGGCTGGCAGATAGGGCCTTGCGAGGTAGTCGCCGTGAGTGCAAAGGGTCCGAAGGCTATGTTAATATACGCGCCCGAATAGTCCTAGCGCATTTGTGTTAGTGATTGATTTTCTTAACGTTCAATAAAGACGCTGATATGTTTGATAATTTAACCGATCGATTAAGTAGTACGCTTAAAAAAATTAAGGGTCAGGGTCGCTTGACTGAGAGCAATATCAAGGAGACTTTACGCGAAGTGCGTATGGCTTTGCTTGAGGCTGATGTAGCTTTACCGGTGGTTACCGACTTTATTGAGCGAATCAAGGAAGGTGCGTTAGGGAAAGAAGTTCAAGATAGTTTATCGCCGGGGCAATCGCTAGTTAAGCTTGTTCAATCTGAGTTGATTAGTGTGATGGGTGAGGCCAATGAGGGGCTTAATCTCAGAGCCGCGCCACCTGCAGTGATTCTTATGGCGGGTTTGCAGGGGGCTGGTAAAACTACCACGGTAGCTAAGTTAGGTCGTTGGCTGCAAACTAATCAAAAAAAGAAAGTTGGTGTTGTTAGTGCGGACATTTATCGTCCTGCCGCTATCAAACAGCTGGAAACGCTGGCGAATGATCTTTCGTTGGATTTTTTTGCAAGCGATATAACTCAAAAGCCTGTCGATATAGCCAGAAGTGCTATTGAGGCGGCGAAGCACAAATTTCTTGATGTAATTATCATTGATACTGCCGGTCGTCTTCATATTGATGATGAGATGATGGGGGAAATCAAAGAATTGCATGCGGCAATAAATCCGATTGAAACCCTTTTTGTTGTTGATAGTATGACCGGGCAGGATGCGGCAATAACTGCAAAAGCCTTTAATGATGCATTGTCCTTAACAGGCGTTATTCTTACCAAGGCTGATGGTGATGCGCGTGGTGGGGCGGCATTATCGATTCGTGCGATTACCGGCAAGCCGATTAAGTTTATTGGTGTTGGTGAAAAAACTGATGCGCTGGAACTGTTTCATCCGGATCGTATTGCTTCGCGTATTTTAGGAATGGGCGATGTATTAAGTCTGATTGAGGAAATTGAGCAAAAAGTCGACAAAGAAAAGGCCGAGAAGCTTGCGAAAAAAATACAAAAAGGCAAAAGCTTTGATCTGGAAGATTTTCGCGAGCAGTTGCAGCAGATGCAAAATATGGGAGGCGTAAGCTCAATGCTGGACAAATTGCCTGGTATTAATTCCATCCCGCAAGAAATGAAAGACAAAGTGAATGACAAGATGCTTGCGCGGCAGGTTGCGGTAATAAATTCTATGACCATGCAGGAAAGGCGTTACCCTGACTTGATAAAGGGCAATAGAAAAAAGCGTATAGCCGCAGGTTGTGGACAGGAATTGCAAGATGTTAATCGTATCCTCAAACAGTTTTTGATGATGCAAAAAATGATGAAAAAGTTTAAAGCCGGCAACATGGCAAATATGATGCGAGGCATAAAGAGTAATGTCCGAGGCATGAGACGCTAATATTTTTATTTAAAGAATAGAAGTAGAATCATCGGAGATGGTGTGAAGGTTAATTTGTTCTTCACATATATATAAATTCGCGTACAATGCGCGGATTAACACTGACTAAATGTTTTTGAGGAAATTTGATGGTAACCATTCGTCTAACTAGGACAGGCGCAAAAAATCGCCCCTTTTATCATGTTGTTGTCACCGATAGTAGAAGCGGTCGTGATGGCCGGTACATCGAAAGAGTAGGGTTTTTTAATCCTGTTGCGCGTGGCAATGAAGAAAGATTACGTTTAGATACTGCCCGCGTTGATTATTGGAAGGCAACTGGTGCTCAGACTTCTGATCGTGTTGCAAAATTGATTAAAGACGCACGTAAGGCTGTTGCTTAAGTTTTGTTGCCTCAACAATTAATCAGCGTTGGGAAAATTTCAGGCGTTTTTGGAGTTAAAGGTTGGGTTAAGGTGTTTTCTTATACCGAACCTCGCGACAATATACTTGTTTATTCTCCATGGTTACTTAAAAAAGGCCTTGAGGAGAAGACAATACTTGTCCTGGATGGACAGCTTCAAGGTAAAACAATTGTCGCCCAACTTGAAGGCATTAATGATAGAGACAACGCTGCCAGCCTAATGGGCTGGGAAGTGTTTATAAAGTCCGAACAATTGCCTGCATCTTCAGAAGATGAATATTATTGGTCTGACCTTGTCGGTTTAGATGTTGAAAATATTGAAGGTGTTCAATTTGGGAAAATTGAAAATCTTCTCGAGACAGGGGCCAATGACGTTATTTTTGTGAAAGGTGATCGGGAACGAGCTATTCCGTTTTTGCTAGATCAGACAGTAATTAGTATCGACCTCGTTGCTGGAAAGATGATTGTCGACTGGGATCCAGAGTTTTAACTGTCTGTATGCGTTTTGATGTTGTAACGCTATTTCCCGAATTAGTATTCGGTGCCGCGAATCATGGAGTAACCGGTAGAGCAATAGATAGAGGAATTGTAAGTCTAGAACTTTGGAATCCTCGTGATTATGCTCATGATATTCATCGCACAGTGGATGATCGTCCTTATGGCGGTGGTCCAGGAATGGTAATGAAATATCAGCCTTTGCATGATGCAATTAGTCAGGCAAAAAAGTTAAGCAATGGTAACAAAAAAGTAATTTACTTAAGCCCTCAAGGTAAGCCGATTACTCAAGCATTATTATCAGAAGCTAGTCAATTGTCACAGTTGATTTTGGTGGCCGGACGTTATGAAGGCATTGACGAACGTTTTGTTCAGTTAGATTGTGATGAAGAATGGTCACTCGGCGATTATGTGATTAGTGGTGGTGAGCTTGCAGCGCTTGTTGTGGTTGATGGTATAACCCGCTTGCTTCCAGGAGTGCTTGGCGATGCGGATTCAGCAAATCAGGATTCCCATGTGGATGGGTTGCTGGATTGTCCTCACTTTACTCGACCTGAACAGCTTGAAGAACTTTCCGTTCCAAACGTGTTGTTGAGTGGAAACCATGCAGAAATAAGCCGTTGGCGAATGAAGCAGTCTCTGGGGCGAACTTGGCAGAGACGACCTGATTTATTAGAAAAAAAACAGTTGACTGCAGAACAGGAGTTTCTGCTTAAACAATTTAAAAACGAAGTTGAAGTTAAATAGGTATGGTAATGAGCAATATTATTAATCAATTAGAAGCTGCACAGCTTAAGCAAATCCCTGAATTTGGTCCTGGTGATACAGTTGTCGTTCAGGTTAAAGTTAGAGAAGGTGAGCGCGAAAGAATACAGGCATTCGAAGGTGTTGTTATCGCAAAACGTAATCGCGGATTGAACTCTGCTTTTACAGTAAGAAAAATATCTTACGGCACTGGTGTTGAGCGTGTTTTCCAAACACACAGCCCAATTATCAGCGAAATTCAAGTTAAACGTCGTGGTGACGTTCGTCGTGCTAAGTTGTACTACTTACGCGATTTGACCGGTAAAGCCGCTCGTATCAAAGAAAAGCTTTAATTA
The DNA here is from genome assembly GCA_028712225.1 of Methylobacter sp. Taxonomy (GTDB): domain Bacteria; phylum Pseudomonadota; class Gammaproteobacteria; order Methylococcales; family Methylomonadaceae; genus JABFRC01. The sequence goes on along the minus strand of JAQTQN010000072.1, from coordinate 3,215 downwards.
AGCTTTGATGCGCAACAAAAAAGGCAGCCCTGAGCTGCCTTTTTTGTGTCTTGAATTACAGCAATACGATATACATTTCTGTTGGTCAAGCTTTGCAAGGATTCCTGAATCATGTCAATCATAATTGAGTGGATAGACAGCACGTCCGGTCCGGATGAGGTGATACAAATTCAAACACCGGCTGGTAATCTTGTTGTTCATAGTCGGCAAAGTGTTATTTCCGATGTGGATTGGATGAACGATGATGCTCACACCCAACTTGTAGAGCATCACTTGCAGCGGCAAATGGCCGAATATTGCTTAAATACTAGCGTTCCAATACACATTAAACTGCTAAAGCAAGGCAGTGATTACAGAAATCGGGTGTGGAATGAGCTTTGTCAGATCCCCTTAGGTGAAACAATGACCTATTCGGCCTTGGCTAAAAAAATCGGCTCATCTGCACGCGCCGTTGGCAATGCTTGCCGCGACAATCCCTATCCATTCTTTATTCCCTGTCATCGGGTTGTTTCAGTGTCAGGGATGGGCGGGTATTGCGGGCAAACGCAAGGCGAATTAATGAATATCAAAATTAAATTGCTGGAATTTGAAGCAGCCCAAGTATGAGTCCAACTTTTTTGATTGAGCAGTTCCTTGATGCTGCTTGGGCAGAGCAAGGCTTGAGTGATAACACCCTATCGGCCTATCGTAGCGATTTGAGCATTTTTGCTAAATGGCTGGCAGGAAAATCTATGTTGGAAGTCGATGGTGGTGATCTTTCCGGATTTCTCGCCAGTCGTTATAAAGACGGTATCGGCAACAGATCATCAGCGCGGATACTTTCCAGTTTGCGGCGCTTTTACGGTTATTACCTCAGAGAAAACAATCTCACGATTGATCCAACCGCACTGATTGAATCTCCCCACATTGGTCGTCCGCTGCCTATCTCGCTTTCCGAGCAAGACGTCGAGTTATTGTTAAATACACCTGAAACCACCAACCCGCTTGGCTTCAGGGATAAAACCATGCTGGAAATGCTTTATGCCACAGGGCTTAGGGTGTCTGAACTGGTCACGTTAAAATTCGAACATATTAGTTTTAGGCAAGGCGTGGTAAGAATTATCGGCAAAGGCAATAAAGAGCGCTTGGTGCCAGTGGGGCAAGAGGCAATGAGTTGGTTGGAAGGTTACATGGAGCAGGCCAGAAAAAAGCTGCTTCGTGAGCGCCAATGCGATTACCTGTTCGTGACCAATCGGGCTGATGGCATGACTCGGCAAGCGTTTTGGCACATTATTAAACGCCATGCTAAAACAGCCGGTATAAATAAGGAATTATCGCCGCACACTCTGCGGCATGCTTTCGCCACACATTTGTTAAACCATGGCGCCGATTTGCGCGTTGTGCAGCTTTTGCTCGGGCATTCGGATTTATCGACAACGCAAATTTATACACATATTGCTCGAGAACGCTTAAAAGAATTACATTCAAAACATCATCCAAGAGGATAACGAAGATGACTCAACAGATACACCCCACAGCCTTCATAGAACCTGGCGTTACCTTGGGCGACAATACCATTGTAGGGCCTTTTGCAGTCATCGAAACCGGTGCCGTATTGGGGGCAAATTGCCAGATTGGTGCTCATGCGGTTGTGCATGGCCATGTCAAAATGGGCGACGGCAATATTCTGCATCCCCACGCTGTCTTGGGCGGCTTGCCGCAAGATACCGGATTTAAGCCTGAAACCGATTCCTGGTTGGTTATCGGCGATAACAATGTCTTCAGAGAAGGCTTCACGGCACATCGCGCGTCTAAAGAGCACGCCGAAACACGCATCGGTTCGGGCTGCTTTTTCATGAATAACAGCCACGTCGCGCACGATTGCAATGTTGGCAATAAAACTATATTTGCCAGCAATGTAGCGATTGGCGGGCACGTCGAAGTCGGCAATAACGTCTTTTTGGGCGGTAACGTTGCTGCGCACCAGTTTTGTAGAATCGGCTCGTACGCCATCGTGCAGGGCACGACCGGCCTGAATATGGATGTCATTCCTTTTATGCTAATCGGCGGACGTCCTGCCCGGCATTACAAATTGAATACTGTCGGTTTAAGGCGCGCAGGCATCACGGGGGATCGTTATAAAGTGCTATCAGATGCATTTCGTTTGTTAAGAACTAAGCAAAGCCTGGATGGATTGGAGGAAACCGAGGAGTTAAAGCAACTCAAAGACTGGCTGGCGGTTAAATCCAAACGCGGATTGCATGGATTTATATAACTATCCAAATGATCTATTGGGTTAGGGCAGGGCGGTGTTCAACTCTGTTATCATGGCAAGCTCAATGCTGCCTTTTGCCGCATCTTACTGAATTAAAAGAGTCTTTGTGAATACGCCAGAATTTTCAACGTTACCGTTAAAACCCGCCCTGCTCGAAAACATCGAATCCTTGGGATATACCCACTTAACACCTATTCAGGTCGAAAGCCTGCCGCATATCCTTGAAGGCAAGGATGTGATTGCCCAAGCCAAGACCGGTAGCGGCAAAACCGCAGCATTCGGCATTGGTCTGTTATCTCGATTGGATTTAACAAGCTTTAGAGTCCAAGCACTGGTAGTGTGTCCCACGCGCGAGCTTGCCGATCAGGTCTGTAAAGAAATACGCCGATTAGCTCGCTTTACCCAAAACATTAAAGTCTTGTCTTTATGCGGCGGTGTGCCGTTCGGCCCGCAGTTAGGTTCATTGGAACATGGCGTGCATGTGGTCGTTGGCACGCCGGGCCGATTACAAGAGCATCTGCGTAAACGCAGTTTAAAGTTAAGCAATCTCAAAGTGCTGGTATTGGATGAAGCCGACCGCATGCTCGATATGGGCTTTGAAGAAGCTATTACCGATGTGATTTCCTACGCACCCACGCATCGGCAAACCTTGTTGTTTTCAGCGACCTATGCCGAGCAAATCCGGGAAATGAGCCAGAAGTTTCAGTTTAAACCGGTGTCCGTCAGCATCGAAACCAGCCATCACGACAGCGATATTGACCAGCTTTTTTACCAGACTGAAAAATCCAAACGGCTTAATGCTTTGGGTTATCTGCTGGCGTATCACCGTCCGGAATCCACAGTGGTCTTCTGCAACACCAAACGGGATTGCCAAGATGTGGCTAGTCACTTGTCGCAAGCCGGGTTTTCCGTACAGGCCATCCATGGCGATTTGGAACAAAAGGATCGCGATCAAGTGCTG
>JAQTQN010000071.1 GCA_028712225.1 Methylobacter sp. | reverse complement strand
AATAAAGGCCCGGAGCCCGGCACTGTGTGGGTGGAAAAACGCATTTTACCGGCGCTTAAAGTCAATATCGGCGACAAGCTGACCGTCGGCGAAAAGGCGTTAACCATCACGCAAATCATTACTTACGAGCCGGATAAACGCGGTGATTTTTACAGCTTCTCGCCGCGGGTGATGATCAATCAGGCTGATTTGCAGGCGACCGGCGTGTTGCAGCCGGGCACGCGCGTGAAAAACTTCTACCAGTACAGCGGCGAAACCGAAGCGCTAAGCCAGTTCAAACAATGGCTCAAGCCTCAAATAACACCCGCACAACGGTTGATGGATATTCATGATGACCGGCCGGAATTAGGCTCAGCCTTAAGCCGGGCGGAACGTTATCTCGGCCTGTCCAGCATCGTGGTAATCATTATTGCCGGTGTTGCCATCGCCATGGCAACGCGGCGTTATACCGAACGCCACTTCAATACCACCGCTATCTTGCGCTGCTTGGGATGCAAGCAAAACGACATCCTCTGGCTGTATGGCGGTCAATTTGTGTTGCTGGGTTTAAGCGCCAGCGCAGTGGGCTGTTTACTGGGCTGGGGCGCACAAGAAGCACTGTTTTATTTGCTGAAAGATTTGCTGCCGAAGCAATTGGCACAGCCCGGCTTACTGGCAACTTTCATCGGCTTTATTATCGGCATGGTGACGTTGCTGGGCTTTGCGGTACCACCGCTGCTGCGGCTTAAACAAGTGTCACCGTTGCGGGTATTGCGCCGAGAACTAGAGCCGTTACCGAGCAGCGCCTGGCTGATTTACGGCTTGGCATTAGCGGTGATCAGCGGTCTGATCTGGCGCTATACCGGCGATCTTAAAATGACCGTCACCATTATCGGTGTGGGTGCGCTGGCCTTGCTGGTACTGGGCGGATTGATAGCCGGTTTGTTGTTATCCTCCCGCAAACTACTGCCGCATTTAAACCTGACCTGGCGTTTTGCGCTGCAAGGCTTATCCAGAAATTACGGCGCCAGCCTCAGTCAGATTCTGGCGTTCAGTATCACCTTAGTGGCGATGGTGTTAAGTTTTACCGTGCGTAATGATTTACTCACCGACTGGCAAAACCAATTGCCGCAAAATGCCCCGAACCATTTCGCGCTGAATATTTTTCCCGAGCAACAAGCGGCTTTTCATGAGGAACTGCAACAGCAGCAGATAACCGGCAGCCAGTTTTATCCGGTGGTGCGCGGTCGTTTGGTCGACATTAATAACGCGCCGGTACAGCAACGCGTCAGCAAAGACACCCAGGGTGAAAATGCTACCCGCCGTGAGTTGAGCCTGACTTGGACCACCGCCCTGCCGGAAGACAACAAAATCATTGACGGTCAATGGTGGCAAGCGTCGCAAACCGGGCAAGTGTCAGTGGAAGCAAAACTCGCCGATAGCTTAAAAATTAAAGTCGGTGACCAGCTGAAATTCACAATAGGCAGTGAGCAGGTTCAAGCCACGGTAGCCAATATCCGGTCGTTGCAGTGGGATACCATGAAGCCGAATTTTTATATGATATTTTCCCCCGGCACACTGGAGGCGTATCCCGCCACTTATCTCACCAGTTTCTATCTGCCCGATGCACAAAAGAACCTGCTGAATACGTTGATTAAAAAATACCCCAACACCACGGTGTTGGAAGTCGATTTAATCCTCAAACAGTTCAAAACCATTCTGGAGCAATTGACCCAGGCCATTACTTATTTGTTGTACTTTGCCTTGGCGGCCGGATTTACCGTGTTGTTTGCAGCTGTCTATGCCACATTGGATAGCCGCATTCAGGAAGGCGCGCTGATGAGAACGCTGGGTTCGACCAGGGGCTTTTTAACCAAGGTACATGTCATTGAATTCGCCCTGTTAGGCTTGATTTCAGGCCTGTTAGCCACCATTTTATCTGAAGCGATTTTGTTTGCGCTGTATACCCAAGTGATGAACATGAACTACCGGCCATCACCTGGTTTGTGGCTGGTCGTTCCGTCTATTGGCGCATTGGCTGTGGGTTTAGCCGGGTGCTGGGGCGTACGGGATGTACTAAATAAACCGCCGCTTAATGTGTTAAGAAATCTGTGATCTGTATTTAACAGCCCGTATTCATATTTTATTAATATAGCGTCAATTATATTGGCCTAAACAAAACACAGAGGAACCGAAAATGAAGAAACTAGCTCTAAGTATCGTCATCATTAGTAGCGCCTTGGCCTCCGGCTGTTACAGCTACGGCGGTTGGGAACCGACCGTCGATCCTTATAACGACCCCAATGCCTACCGTATCAACCAAGACACGGCAGAATGCAAAGAACTGGCAAGCCGTGCCTCAGGTGGCACCACAAAAGAAACCGCCATCGGCGCGGGTACCGGTGCGTTGCTGGGCGCTGCAGGTGGCGCGGTGGTCGGCGCATTTACCGGCAACCCTGGAGCAGGTGCGGCAATCGGCGCGGCGGCCGGTGGTTTCGGCGGCGGCGCCAAACAAGGTTTTTCGGCTGAAGACAAATATAAAAACGCCTTCAATGCCTGTATGAGAGGTCGCGGACACCATCCACTTTAATCCGCTTTTTTAAGTATGTTCTTAAGGCCGGCACAGCAATGTGTCGGCCTTTTTTGTATCTATAACCATGACAGGATTCTTAATAATTGATGTTACACAAACCAAAAAGAAAGACCTTTATTGATACCCCAGGATCGTTGGTGTCGCTATCGCGACAGTTTATTTTAATGTCGGTTCTCGCACCGACAGGCGAGATACTTTCTTTTGCTTCGCCAAAAGAAAGTATCCAAAGAAAAGGCGACCCGGATTCCGCCAATTTCCTGCGCTTCTCGCTTTTGTCGAGAGTTTTCGAAGGGCCATCCCTGGCCCTGCGAAAACGAGCGGCATCCATGCCGCTCCCCTTGCGGGCCTATTTCGCCAAAAGCTGCGATGCTCGGGGCGGAATAACGGGAGATAAACCGCTCTGCCTAACATCAGTTAATACGTCTGTTGGCATTAAGCGCACGCTCTATAAAACGCGTAGAACAAGCAAGCTTTACGGCACCGTTTCGAGCTTGGTCGCGGTACTCGCAAATGGCAAATCATTACCGTACTTTAAATGCCCGAGCGAAAACCGGTTTTTTTCAGGATTTTAGTGCTGTATAAAACGTCAGATCCCAAATTATGGTCTCCGAGTATCGCTGCGATGCTTGCTATTTGTCGATCAACATCGAGTTGAGTTTTGCCATGGACCATGGCAAACAAGTTATAAGGCCAGTGCGGCAAGTGGCGGGGGCGGTGGTAACAATGGCTGACAAAATCCAGCGCGCCGACTTTTTGGCCCAGTTCATCAATATACGCATCAGGCACGTTCCAGACCGTCATGCCGTTAAAACGATAACCCAGTTTGTAATGGTTGGGTACTGCGCCAATGCGACGAATGATCCCTAAATCTGCCATGTATTGCATGCGCTTCATCACGTCATCGGCAGTCAAGCCGAGCTGAGTGGCCAGACTTTGGTAAGGTTCCGGAGTCAATGGCAAACCGGCTTGGGTCGCGCGCATAATAGCGAGGTCGATGGCGTCAAGGACAGGCATCAGGCCTCCAATTTAAGGCCGACAAAATACTCATTGATTTTGGGCATGTTGAAAACCGTAAGGCCGGTATGCTGTTCGATGGCATCGATAGTTTGTTGCAACTGTTCAGGCGTTTCTGTAGCAATCACAAACCACATGTTGAGCTCATGATTACGGGCGTAATTATGCGCGATTTCCGGAAAGGCGTTGATAATCTCGGTGACTTCTTCAAAGCGGTGCTCGGGGACTTTGACCGCCGCCAAGGTTAACGCCCCTCCCATTAATTCGGCATGATAAAGCGGCCCAAAGCGGCTTAGCGTGCCGTCATCTAACAGCGCTTGTAACCGGTCCAGCAATTCCTGTTCGGTTAAACCCAGTTCAGTAGCGGCTTGCAGATACGGCCTATCGCACACCGGGAAGCCATGTTGCAGAGTATTTATGATGTTGCGGTCGATGTCATCCATGCGCGGTTGCCGGTTCGGATTTTGTATAAATAGCGCCGCGTTGTTTGAAGCAACGGCGGCTGAATAAAACTTGCTTAGGAAAAGCTTGAGTGTGACAGGCTTGTTCTAGTAATGCCAGCTGCTGCAATACGGTTTCTTTAGATTTGCCGTGAATCATGCAAAACAGGTTGTACGGCCAGGTAGCACCGTGTCGCGGTCTGCGATAGCAGAGATTCACAAACTCCAGGCGACTGATCATCTGGCCGATGTGTTGCACTTGCTCATCAGGAATATCCCAAACCACCATGGCATTGGCACGGTAACCTAATTGCCGGTGTTTGACGATAACGCCCAAACGCTTGATCAAGCCATCCTGTTTTAGCGCTGTCAGCCGCGCGAGCACTTCGCTTTCAGACAAACCGATTTGCGCGCCCAGTTCGGCATAAGGTCGTGGCGACATCGGTAGGCCTTGTTGAATGGCGGACAGCAACCGCTGGTCGAGGGTATCAATCATCATGCAAATCCAGCTTAAAGCTCAGATCGATAAAATAGTCTTCCATCAATGGTAACGACATCACCGGATAGCCGGTTTGTTGTTCTATATCGGCAAGCACTTGCGCAAGATGTTGAGCATCGGCGGCGATAACCACAAACCACAAGTTAAAGCGGTGTTCCCGTTCGTAATTATGGTTAACTTCCGGGTAAGCGCTAATGATTTGCGCAACAGCCTCAAGTTCCGTTTCGGGTACCGCAATAGCTGCCAGGGTGCTGACGCCAATGCGATTGGGCGGGATGACCGGGCCGATACGGGTGATTACATCTTGTTCGTCCAGCTCAACAAAGGCGTCGATAACATCTTCTTCAGAAACGCCCAACTCCAACGCAATGTCTTGGTATGGCGTGGGCGATAACGGAAAATCTCGCTGATAATCGTTAAGCAAGCGCTTGTGTAACGGCGTCAACATTGCCGTTAAAAGCCTATTTTGTGGGCACGCGAACTAAAAAAGATGCCATTAGGCGTTTGCGCGGGCAAGCGCGCGATCTCTTGCAAGGTGTCAGTGTCGTAAACCACGACTTGGTTATCGTCTCTTACCGCCACCCATACTTCTTCGCCGCGCGGGGCAAATTCCATGTGTAACACCGCTTTGCCGGGGGTTAAGGTTTTTTGCAGCGTTAAATCTTTAATATCGATAATTTGTAATTGATTATTATCAGGAAAAGCAAAATTCACCCAGGCTTGGCGACCATCCGGCCTGCCCATTACAAATACCGGCTGTCCAGCGACCGGAATGGCTTTCACCAACTGCCAATTACGTTTATCGATAACCAAGACTTCATGTTTGCCAATCGCCGGGGCCAATAAATAATCTCCGGTGTCTGCCCAGCCTTCAAGGTGCGGCATTTTATAGACAGGCAACTTTTCGTCGTCTTTAACGTAATCAGGCAAAATGCGTTTGATGCCCAGTTCAGGATGCCATAAGTCCAACATGGCTAGACCGCTATCACCGAATAATCCAGCGATGTAATAGCGACCATCGGATGAAATCAGTGCATCGTAAGGTTGTTTGCCGATGTCCTTAAATTTGGTGATGTCGGGTTTTTTAGAATTTTTTAAATCTAAAATCCAAATTTGATCAGCATCAAACAGGCTGAAAGCAAAACGTTGACCGGGAATATCCACCAAACCGATGACTTTAGACAGCTTGCCGTCGCCAGCATCCGCAGGAATATCGGCAACCAATTCCAATGTCTCGGAAGAAAACACTTTGACGCCGCCGGGTGTGTAATTGGAGACGGCAATCAATTTGCCGTCCTGAGAAATCGCGCCGCCAATGCTGTTACCAGCCTGGACGATGCGCTTGACCAGTTTGTCTTGCAACATATCGATTTTGCTTAAGCCGCCGTCCCGGCCGAACACATAGGCGTAACGCTGGTCACGTGAGAAAACGACAGACGCATGCGATAAATCACCCAACTGCTCAATTTTCGCCAATTGTTTATGCTGGCTGGTGTTAAAAATCAGCGCATTGCCCTGCTCGCGCTCAATGACTACGCCCAAATCGCCGGTTGCGCGAAGTTCTGCGAGTGCGTTAAAGGAAATGAGTAAACCTAGAATGGGCAGTAGTTTGGTCATTGTTTCAGTTTTAGGAAGGTTAAATATTTAGACTAAAACCTTTGCTAAGGTTTTTGTTTAGGTGGCGGCGGGGTATAACTTTTATCCAAATCGGCATCTATTTTAACGGCAAGACTTTCCACGCCCTTAAGCGTGAGTTTATGGTCGCCGCCCTTGGTTTCTGAAATGTAATTACCGATCAATTGACCGTCTTTGACCCTGATTAAGTGGCCTATCAAATAGGCAAATAAAAAGCTTGGCTTATGCAGTCGCCCAACTAACACATAATCAGCCCTCGCGCTTTTACCCAGTGCCGCCGCGACATCGTCATGGTCAAACAGATAGCCGAAACCGCTATTGGCATAGCGTTGATCTGCTAAAGATACCGTGATTATTAGGTAACCCGCGCCTTTTAATTCCTTTTCAAGCAACGGCTTGACGCTTGCTGTGCGTTCAATCTCAGAGGGAATTCCGGGCGCCAAGGTCAAATCATTAAGCTCAAAATCCAGGATGGCGATACTGGTTTCTGCGTTAACTTGAGTAATCGACAGTGCAATAAAAAATATCAACCAAAGAGCTTTCATTGCCTACTGCCTCACTTGGATTATTATTTGGGCTTACGCAAAACACCTATCAACCACAACGCCTCATCAGCATTGATAAACTGCCGCCATGGCGGCATGGCCGTGCCTTTGCGCCCTTCCAGAATGGTGGTAACCAGAAAGTCATCCGGTTTCCCCTGTAAATTTTCGGGCAACAAAGCGGGACCAAGACCGCCCTTTAATGTTAAACCGTGGCATGCCCCGCAATCGTGTTTAAGTAGGTTGCGGAGTACCTCTTGCCTTTCTGACGGAGGATCATTGGCGAAGGCACAGCTCGTGAATAACATTAAGGACAGTAACTTTTTCATGCTCGGCTTATGGTTTTATCCGGGCATAGTACGCAGCAACATTATCAATATCCTGGTCGCTTAACGAGCCGGCGATATTGTTCATGATGTCCGATTTACGGGTTTTATCGCGATATTGCTTAAGCGCCGATTCCAAATAATCTGCATCTCGGCCGGCCAATTGCGGAAAAGGTGCGTCCGCCGATGTCCCTCTAATGCCGTGACATTGTGAACAGACCGCAGCGGCTCTGGCTTCACCCGCATAAATGCTGGCAGCCTGAGCACTGACGCTGGAGGCTAAGCCAGCCACTATCAAGCTGGCGATAATAGGCGCTTTCATTTTTTTGCCCCTTTCAAGTTGCCATCACGCTGCGCTAATTCATCAGGTGAAAGACCGCGTGTCATGTATCTGACTCGGCCATGCGAAAAAATACCGGCCGGGCTTTCCATCGGCACTGTCGCGACTTTTTGCAAGGTCACAGAATCATAAACGACGACTTCATCGCCGCTGTAACCGGCACTGATATACAGGAATTTACCGTCTGCGCTATATTCCGGGAAGTACGCATGACCGCCCACATCCAGGGTTTTAACAACTTCCAGAGTTTTCTTATCGATTAATTGAACGGTACGAGCGCGTCTGTCTTTGGAAATAATATCCACCGCAACATAAGGCGCATCGGCATGGGCTGCCGGTGATTCGGTGCCGCCATCTACGGGAATTTGTTTAACCACTTCCATTTTGTCCAGATCCCAAACACTGACGACGGTTTTATCGCAGTCACCAAAGTTGGTGCCAAAACCTAAAGTCCGGCCATCGACCACAACGGCAGAACCGCCGCCTACGTGAGGCACGCAGCCCGCTTCCAGCTTTTTGATAATCTTGCGATCTTTCAAGTCAATCGCAGCAACGATGCTGTCGTCATAGGACGCAATCATCAATTTCTGACCGCCATGGGTCAAAAAGGCATCATGCAGATGATGGCCTACATTGGTAATGCGGGTGACGGGGAAGCCTTCTTTTAAGTCGACCACCCACACTTGACCGGCATTTTCCAAAGCAATAGCGAAAATGTCATCAAACGGAGTGCCGATAATCATGCCCGAATCGGATGACACTTGTTTGCCATCAGGATCGATACCTTCCAACTCGAAAGTCTTTAACGGCTCCAAAGTATCAGCATCGAGGATCACGGCATTATGCGGAACGAATGAGCCTGCCATGATGTATTTACCATCACGTGACACGCCAATGCCAGGGCCGTTGTAGCCGGTTTTTACACTGCGCACCGCTTGCATCGAATATAAATCGACTTTAAAAATTTCAGCCGTATCGGTTTTTACATATGCCCAACGCGGGTTGGCGGGGTTGTATTCAATGATATGGGCTGCCGTACCGGTAGGGACTTCGCCGATTTTTTGGTGCGTCTTGCTGTTGATGAATATGGCTCGAGAGCCTTCGCCGCGACCGTATTTGCCGCGAGCCGCCACGCCAATAATGTCATCGATATTGTCGATTTGGTAGGCTGGCTTTGCAGGTAAAGTACTTTCGTCTTTTACATACACTTTTAATGACTTTTTGATGTCATCAATAGTCCAGGCAGGATTATCGAGCTTAGGCGTTTTTTGTAAGTGACTGACCAGCCCGCGAATATTGTCATCTGACAGCTTGCCGTAAAACGGAGGCATCAATGTGTCGAAACTACCGGCCATGATAATAGTGCGCAAAGCGGTCGGGCTGCGGCCTTTGAGGGTTTCTGCATTTAACGCTGGAGCTAAATAGCCGCCGTGATCGGAACCGTGACAACTGGCACAATTTTCTTCAAATAATTGATGCATTTTTTGCCCGTCATCAGAGGCCGCCTGCACCGCTAAAGGTAAAACAAATGCAGCGACGCCGGCAATAACAGCATTGGGTAATCGTTTTTTTATTAATTTCATTAATCGCTCTCCTGGTAGTTTCGATTCAATAGTATCGTATTTATTTTGATAGCTCAAGACAACATAATCGCGCATGTCAGGTTTATTCTCGCCAGCGAACCTTAAGCTTTTTATCTATCGCAGTCCTCGCTAACTACTGCATCTCTAATTGATGATCTTGATTAATGCAGTGCGCATAACGCTATAAATAGCCGGAGCAAACGTCTTATCACCGACACCACCACTCGGTTAATGCTATTTCCTCACTAAATACATTTGCCAACCGTCTAAATCAGTCAAGTTTGACAGACTTACTGTCAAACTTGACTGCTTGCTGTCAGACAAATGAGCTTGCAAGCCTTATTTTCCGCCCCCCAAAACATGGCATCAGTTTTGCTTTAATGCTCTTGTAAACTTCAGTACGAGCCATTTCTTTTCCAGAGGCACTGGAAATAATCAGCTAACTGCAAGCATGGAGCTGTAAATTTCGTGATCAATTTGGATGATTGACACGATTCAAGAACGATTAAGGCCAAACCTGTCGTGAGGCAGAGTCGGAAAACCACGAATCTTTGGCAAAAAAGATAGTCGAGTTGCAAATTATGATTATTGTTAATTTGTTTTCAGGATTTTTATATGCAAAAAATATTTTTAAGCACACTGTTGTTATCAACCCTAACAGCAGGTACCGCATCAGCAGCAACCACAACATTTTATGCAAACGCAGGTACAACCGCTCAAAATGAAATAACCAGCACCTTTGACTCTCCCCAATACTTATCTCAAGGGAATACGCAAACCATTAATATCGGATACGATCTCAATCCGAATTGGAATATTACTTCCGCCTCTCTTTCTTTAAAGCTGGCTGATGATTCATGTGTTGGCGGTCATGGAACAGCATGTCCGGATACTCATAACTACGATTTTTCAGAAATTGCTGATATTACTAAAATCGAAAACCAAACCGTTAATGTAACCGGTGTAGAAGTTGGCTCGTACGGCTGGTATAACTTTACCATTTCAAATTTAACCGATTTTTTACAGTTACCTTACAGCACACCATTCACTGCAATACTCAAGGCTGAAACAGGCGATTTTTGGTATAAAAATGCAAAAATCAACATCACCTATTCAGAAGTATCTTCAGTCCCTGTGCCTGCTGCAGCTTGGCTATTTGGCTCGGGCTTGGCGGGTTTAATAATGACAAGACGTAATCAAAAATCGGCTTAATCAATTTCAGCCTTGCCCCATCAAAAAAGCAGATATGGCTTACGCCGTATCTGCTTTTTTGAATTTACCCCCGCGGACAGTCTCTCTTTCCTCAGATTTCTCCAGATTTTACATTTGTAATACAATAATGAAGGTTAATTCCTCATCGATTCGTTCCTCTAGCGTTCTGGCCGAAGGGTTATAGCAACCATGGTTGTGAAAGCGTGGTAAATACGGCTAGCAACAAACTAATAGGCATTTCATTTTAAGTAAGAAATGCTGAATTTATAATTATAAAGAGTGAGGGGTTGTTTTTATGTGTTGGAGTGGAGAAGCGTCCGGCGTTTTAGCCGTTGCTGGTCTCAGTACCGCGGCTTATATAGCGATCAAGCAAGGGGAATCAAAAGAGCTGTGGATTCCGTTAACTTATTTTGCGTTGATGGAATTACTGCAGGCGGTTACTTACGTCTACATTGATCAATGCGGTACACCCAATAATCAGATACTGACGATGTTGGGCTATTTACACGTCGCTTTTCAGCCATTTTTTATCAATATGGTAGCGATGTACTTCATCCCAGAAAGCGTCAAATTGAAAATTCGCACCACGGTTTATACAATCTGTGCAATCGGGTCAATTTTCATGCTGATGAAGATGTATCCGTTTGATTGGGCGGGAAAATGTAATATCGGCGTGGAAGGTTTTTGTGGACCGGCAGTATGTTCCACTTCAGGCGCGTGGCATATTGCTTGGCAAATGCCTTTAAACGGTTTGATGTCAGATCCTGTTGCCTGGCTGTTCGATTTTAAGTGGGGCCTGCATGTGTTCACTTATATTTTGGTAGGATTTTATCTGCCGGTTATGTATGGCTCATGGCGTTTTGTCGCCTTTCACTATTTGATCGGGCCACTTATTTCAGACATTACTACCGATGATCCGAATGAATATGCCGCGGTTTGGTGTTTGTTTTCTATCGCCTTGTGCGTATCAGTGATCAAGACACCTATACGGAAATACCTGCACGTTAAAACGTGGCCGTTTTACAAAAAGCATATTGGTGATGAGTTGTAACCAGCATTACCTCTAATGATCTTCTTCAAGGGCAACCCAACGGTTGCCCTTGTTGTTTTAGCGGATCGACTATTTAATCCATGATAATAGATTGGCGTTTGGCGCCCCACGTCCCCGGCTTAGCACGAAATACCCCCGCACAATGCTCACCACAAAAACGGCAGTTGCCTAAAGCATCTAAATTCCATTCAGATAACACATACCAATCCCTACCGATCAGCAATTTGCCGCAGCTATGGCAATACGTGCTCTCTGCAATCTTGTCATGCACATTGCCTACATAGGCGTAGCGGACGCCATTATTTAGGGCGATTTGCCGGGCTTTTAATAAGGTCGAATGCGGCGTAGAAGGAGTGTCGAGCATTTTCCAGTCGGGATGAAACGCAGTAAAGTGCATGGGCACATCAGGGCCTAAGTTTTCCACTACCCATTGCGTCATCGCTTGCAGTTCGTTTTCTGAATCATTCTTGCCGGGAATCAATAGCGTCGTCAGCTCCAACCAAACAGAGGTTTCGTGCTTGATATATTTCAAAGTTTCCAGCACCGGATCCAGATGACCGCCGGTAATTTCATGATAAAACTTTTCGCTAAAGGCTTTTAAATCAATGTTGGCAGCGTCCATCCATTGATAAAATTCTACTCTGGGTTCTGCACACACATAACCTGCCGACACAGCAACCGACTTTATGCCCAATTCCCGACACGCCTGAGCGGTATCGATGGCATATTCATGGAACACCACCGGGTCATTATAGGTATAGGCAACACTGTCACAGCCGTAATTTTTGGCGGCTTGGGCAATCGCATCGGGCGATGCCTTACTCATCAGCGTATCCATCTCCCGCGATTTACTGATGTCCCAGTTCTGGCAGAA
>JAQTQN010000288.1 GCA_028712225.1 Methylobacter sp. | reverse complement strand
CGGCATAAGCCATTTGTTTCAGTTTGCCGGTAACGGTATCCGTCTTCAACCGCCAACGCTGGCGGGCCAGTTGCATAGTTAAAGTCGATGCGCCCATCCAGCGATTATGGGGAATCAGACTGCTCAAGACCGCACGACACAAAGCAACCGGATTGATGCCGGGGTGTTGATAAAACCAGCGGTCCTCGTAATGTAAAGTCGCATCTTGCAAGGTTTGCGGCAGCTCAGCCAACGGCGTCCATACCCGGTATTTTTCATCAGACGTCAGGCTCAGCCGCAACAAATGGCCGTTGTTGTCGGTAACGGCATAAGAGCCGTTGGCGCGGTTAACCAGCAGAGGTTGAAGGGTAAGACCCAAACCCAGCCAGAATAGCAGTAAAACAGCACCTAACAGCGCTAGCTTGATTGGCGACAGTTTTAAAGCGTTAGCGGTAAATCTCATGTATTTTGACTTGCCTTGCTTTAAGCTGTCGTCGTAACTGATGAAGTGGCAAACTCTATCGTCTGGATTAGGTTAAACGCAATTCAATTCTTCATTGATGGGATTGTTAGGATGTCTTGTGTTTAATCGCGTGAGCAGGAAAGCCCTGCCCACCGGACTCGTTAGATTGGTAATTTGTGGATGGGTAGAACGCAGTGAAACCCATCAATAACGGCACATCTGGCTTATAGATATTATTAGAAATGGTTAAAATGCCACTTTGTTATGGCCTATTGGATTGTTCATTGTTGTGATGGGTTTCACTGCGTTCTACCCATCCTACGATCCTAATTATTTTTGCTAATTCTGAAGTTTGTTATCTTTTGTTTCGTTAAAGCCTAAATATAAGTGCTGTAGCAGTGCCAAGTTTTTTTCAAACGTCTGTCCATTTTGTCGGTTTGTCATCGCCTCAATCAGCCGATATTGTTTTTGTTCGCCAGTTTCTATGCTTAAAATTTCATGCAATTTTTGTTTGGTTTGCACTGAAACGATACCAGCAATATCGCGGCCTAAAAGTCTTGCGCCTGTCAGCTCGAAATCAAAATCATCATCTAATAAATCGTTATGTTGCTCTGTTAATCTTTCGGTATGCCCTGTGTCCAGATACCAACGTAATATAAATGCTAAATCAATGGCATCTTTCCTTTGTTCTGACGCACGATCCTGCCATGCCATTAACTTTAAAATCACCAGTGCGGCAGGAGTGACAACCGGAATTTCTAATATTGGGCTTTCGCGTAATCTGACGGTTTGGGTGGCGTAAAAGGCATCATTAAATCCTGCAACATTCATTTTTACGCTGCCATCCGGCGGCCAGCTAATATTGCTTTCATTTTCAATAGCTCCGAATGGGACAATGTCTATTGGTATTTCGTTTTGGTAGTACACGCGTTGCATCATTTGACTGCTTACAAATTGTCCTGTTGCTATTAATGCGTTTTTTAGGCTTTGAAACTCAGTCCATGTTGCAACTTGAACTGCTAAATCAATATCTCTGGTTGCTCTGGATACTGATATGCCATAGCCGTAATCAAACACCATGTCTCTGGCTGTCGCCCCAATAACAAAAAATTTCACGTTGTTTTGGTTGGCTACTTCTTTAATCAATTCATAAACTTTGATTATCGGCTCGCTGATCTTCCCGGAAATGTTGAGCAAGTTTTTGTTCATAAATAATTTGAGCTGTTTCAATGTTTCTGGGGTCGCCGGTTGCCATCAAGTCGGCGTATATCAATATTGGGTTAACAATATCTTTTCTATTTTTTTCACTCTCAACGTCCCAAAAAGCATTGAGTATTTCCACGTCGCCGTCTGGATCTTTTCTTAATTGATTGGTGATTTTTAGCTTGGCCGCCCATTTTTCCATCACATATAAAGTGATGATTTCCGGTTTTAAATAATGTGTTAACTTATCGGCGGCTACTTCACCTCCCCAGTAAGCTTGTAAATTATGCAAAGCGGCTGTCTGCCACCAGGATGGGTTTGGCGCTTTGTACCTTCCTGTTTGCAACTTGGGACGTAACTTTTCTGAGTAGGCAATAATCCAGCGCTCTAACAATCTCTGTTTATCTTTTAAGCGGCGACCTCGATTGCCCATATCGACAAGGTGTCCTAGTTCATTAAGGTCTGTCATTACCCAGCCAACCGTGCCCAATGCAACACCAGCTGTTCGAGCAATTTCACGATAGGGCGCATTAACTAGCTCTGGATTGCACAGAAAGGTGTAAATAATCTTCAGTCCTGTGGGTTGAAATGCACGGCCTAGAGTACGTATAACTGGCTTTTCTGTCGGCTTATTTCCTCTAATGAATACAAACACGGGCTTTTGGTTTATATATGCGTTACCCACAGTATCCAAAAACCAAATATCCTGTTCCTTAAGTCGTTCTGCCAATTTTGGATTTACATAATCAGCAACTATAAGTAATCGCCCCGGAATATCCTTTAGCTTTGACAGCATAAGTATCGTAGGTGTCGGCCTAAACTTAACTTCAATAACAAGTGGTATTTGCTCACCATCAACATATAAGCTGCCTGTTGCATCAAAATTTAAGTTTTCTTGCCTATACTCATGGCGCTCTACCCCTATCACTATGCCTGTAGCTAGTGTTAATGCACTTATCGCACTGTCTAATACTACTATGTCTTTTTCTTTCACCTATATATCTCATGAACACTTTTGCATGTACATTATTTTAGTCAGTTCACAAATAATGTACATATATAAAAAATGAACTACTACCTATTGCTTATTGCTTATTGCTTATTGCTTATTGCTTATTGCTTATTGCTTATTGCTTATTGCTTTTAAATTTAAGACTGCCTTCAGCATCTATAGCACGTAATAATTTAGCGGCTTCTTGTGGCTCGGTTACGGCTGCAAAGTTACCGGATGTGGCTGGTGGCATTGCACCTTTTAAATCTGGACTTATATCTCGGTCGGCTCTTCCAGTAGCGATGGCATAGCTCGTAGGCTGGGTAGAGCATCGCGAAACCCAGCAGAGACTCAAGATTAACCAACCAGCAATTTACTCGAATCATTTGC
>JAQTQN010000287.1 GCA_028712225.1 Methylobacter sp. | reverse complement strand
AAAATTATCTCGCCGTCGCCTGTTGCTTTAACCGGAGTGCCGGTTCTTGCTGCGTAATCAACTCCTTTATGGGCGCGGATTCTGTTGAGAATGGGATGCTTGCGATGCGTACTAAAACCTGAGCTAATACGTGCAAAGTCGACCGGGGCGCTTAGAAAAGCTTTACGCATGGGTCTGCCTTCAGGGCTGTAGTAATTCATGTTGCCGTCGGCATCTTTGTATCTGATAGCGGTGAAGACGCGGCCTTGATTAACAAATTCAGCAGCAACAATCTGGCCGCTATGACCGCCTTCTTCATAAACCACATTAAACTGGTCGCCATCATGCAGGTTGGTGGCAAAGTCTATATCCCAAGCAAAAATACTGGTTAATTGCATAATTAATTCATCTGATAAACCAGTTTGTTGAGCCGAGGCGGCTAAAGATGAATTGATTATGCCGTGCGCATTGCTGAGGTGGCGTGGCGCTTCAGTTGCTGTTGTGGCTTGGAAGATAGTGTTGGGTTTGATAGACGGTACAGGGTAAGTAGCATCGATTTCTTGGTCGGGGAATATCGATAAGTCTAATTTACGATGGGGTATCTGCTTGGTCGTGTGTTTGGTATTGCTTGCTCTTGCTACTGTTAAAACAGTGTGGGGTTTTAATCTGATGTGCTTATGTTTTGATGCAACATGGAAAGTGTGCTGCTTGGTCGTGCTAGTTTTTTTGCTGGAAACAATGGTTTTCTTGTTTTTAACGGGCTTAACTGAAGCTGTGGTATGCTTTTTTGAGGCGTGTGAGGCTGGTTTTGCGTATCCGGTCGTCGTCGAAAGAGCAAGACTTATCCCGACTAGCATGGGTAAATAAAGTTTGTTTTTCATGCGATTCTTGTTAGTTTTTGAAAATATTGATGATGCAGAGATGGCAAATCGTCAACTCTTTAAGGAATAATAGTAGAAATTCCTAGTTAATGTAGTTTATATGTCATATGGTTCGATTGTTTTTCGAAGTATAGTCTAATTTTTAGAATTTGGAGAAAAAATTGCAGCAAGATGCATTAGATCACCTGTTAAGAGGTGTAGACGAAGTTTTGGTCAAGCAAGAGTTGGTTAAAAAGCTTGAGGAAGGGCGGCCTTTAAGAATAAAAGCTGGTTTTGACCCAACAGCCCCGGATTTGCATTTAGGCCATACTGTATTAATTAATAAGCTTAAGCAGTTTCAAGATTTGGGTCATGAAGTGTTGTTTTTGATCGGCGATTTTACTGGGATGATCGGTGACCCAACGGGTAAAAATGTTACCCGTAAGCCCTTAACAAGGGATCAGGTTATTGAGAACGCTAAAACGTACGAAGAGCAGATTTTCAAAATTTTGGATCCAACTAAGACGCTGGTTATGTTTAATTCCAGCTGGATGAATGCGATGTCGCCTGCTGATCTTATTCAGCTTGCAGCGAAACATACTGTGGCTAGAATGTTAGAGCGAGATGATTTTAATAAGCGCTTTAAAAGCGGTCAGCCGATTGCTATTCATGAGTTTTTGTACCCTTTGGTACAAGGCTATGATTCTGTGGCAATGAAAGCGGACGTTGAGCTTGGCGGTACCGATCAGAAGTTCAACTTATTAGTTGGGAGACAATTACAGGAAGTCTATGGTCAAAAGCCGCAAGTAGTTATCACCATGCCAATTCTTGAAGGGCTGGATGGAGTACAGAAAATGTCTAAATCTCTTAATAACTATATAGGTATAGCCGATGCTCCTGATGACATGTTTGGAAAGTTAATGTCAATATCAGATAAGTTAATGTGGCGCTATTTTGAACTATTGAGTTTTCGACCGATGGAAGAGATCAAAATCTGGATAGATGAGTGCGAGCAAGGCGCAAATCCTCGGGCATATAAGGTACGACTGGCCCAGGAAATTGTGGAAAGATTTCACGGCGCTCAATCGGCTATCAAAGCACTTGAAAATTTTGAAGCTAGATTTCAGCGAGGGGCATTGCCTGATGATATGCCCGAAATGGAATTAAAAATAACGGGGGATTTCTATAGCATCACAAACCTACTAAAAGATGCCGGTTTGGTAGCGAGTACTTCTGAAGCTATAAGAATGATCAATCAGGGGGCTGTAAAAATTGATGGTGAAAAGGTGGATGATGTTAAGTTGGAGCTGCAATCAACTGCCGGGCAGGTATATCAAGTGGGTAAGAGAAAGTTTGCGCGAGTAAAGATCATTGCGTAGATAATTCATGCGGTATTAAGTTTTAGTTGTACCAGCATAGAATTTAGTTGCTTTAAGTTGTTTGTCGCAGAGCAGATCACTGGCAAACCAGATATGGAAAAACGATATCATTGTCAAAACTGCACGTTTTTAAAGACGTGAACATCTTCAGCTGTATGAGGTAATGATATCAGGTGGGGGGTAATGGGGTAAATATGTAGTTTGGCATGAATATCAATGCCAAACTCCACCTTATTAATAAGCAGACCAATGACAGTATCGTGCATCAAAACTGACTTGGAAAAACAGAGGGTTTTCCTGGTCAATCGTTTGATCCAAGTGCGTAGATTCAAGTTTTTTCGTTCAATCTTCTGGGTGTTCTGCTTGCCAACTTGATGTTTGGCAGCGTCCAAGTGACGTTTATAAGCTAAAGGGCATAAATAAACGGCTAATATTGAACGGTTCAAGCAATGCCTTCAGTTGCTTGAAAACGTCTCTTTTCGCCTACCAAAGACATAAGCCAGTAGCGTACTGGTGGCATGGTCAATGGCGCTTGTGCCCTTTGGGTATACCATACCAGCGGCGTGCCCACATAAGACCATTGTTCGTCCATTTCGGCCTCACAGAAGGCTTCCAGCCTAATCCCCTCTCCCCTGACGCAGCCAACGTATTAATTTTAGGGTTGACCTGGGTCAGACAGACTTGCTTTTTTTAACCTCAGTTCGGGATAAGAAAAAGCAGGCAGGTTTTTGTAAAAAAAGGAAAAATAGTGACTCCAACATCATATTTTTCTCAAAAACCTGCCGACGATGAAATTAACACAACTCTTTTGCGATATA
>JAQTQN010000286.1 GCA_028712225.1 Methylobacter sp. | reverse complement strand
AAAACACGGGAGTATGCGCAACTCCGGGTTTTTGCAATACCTCGGCAATATTAGAAGACGGCCAGTTTGGAATGGAGTTTGAAGGCCAAATGCTGAAGTTCAACATTGAGAGCGTCAGCATCGATCGAGTTGTTGAGGGCGCGAAGTAGAACGTATCGCTTACCAATTTAGCCGCAATTATTTATGCACCGATGATTAGAGTGCCTGCGAACGTCACTTAGCCCCTGAAAAACATGAAATTGGCAAGCGCAATACCCAGAAAATAGATCGTGAAAGCTTGAATCTACGCGCCTGGATTAAACGTTTGGCCAGAAAAACAATCTGCTTTGATGCACGTACCGTCATCGGATTACTGATTCACAAGGTGAAATTTGGCATCGATATTCATACCAAGTTATAAATTTAATCCACTACTCATCGCATCTGTAGGCAAAAGCGGCTTGGCTTATTCTGCGTTGTAGATGCCTAAACCATAAGCTCTACAGGCTATGGCACAATGTGGAACTGGAGAAGATCATTGAGTGTGGTGCTCGCACTATTTTCGCTTTTACCCTGGTCTACACCCGGAATATTCACATAATCCGTCCATTTGATTTCCCCGCCTATCTGGTCGGAGTTGGGTACCTGATTAAGATCCCAGCCTCCGCCCAGCGCTGTTATCAGCTGAACTGAGGCGGCTAGACGCGAACCGTGCAGTTGCACTGAACTTACCCTGTTCGTTAGCGCAACGGTCTGTGCCGTCATCACATTTATAAAGCTGACAGTACCGGCTTTATACTGATTAATGGTCAGTGCCAGCGCCTGATTGGCAGAGGCCACGGCTTTATTTCGAACCTCCGCTTCTTCTTCCAAAATTCGTAATGCTGCCAGGTTGTCTTCTACTTGCTGGAAGGCGGTTAACACTGTTTGCCGATAATTGGCGACGCTGGCATCGAAGGCATCTATTCTCTGTTTGTACTGAGCGTTTTTCGCGCCGCCATCAAAGATGACCAGTGCGGCAGAGGCCGGGCCCAAGGTCCAATAATTACGCGCCGAGGTATAGAGGGTTTCCAGCAAACCACTTTGGAAACCTTCACTGGCATTTAGGTTTACGGTTGGAAAGTAAGCGGCTTTGGCTACGCCGATAGAGGCATTGGCGGCGGCGGCTTGGCGTTCGGCTACGGCAATGTCCGGGCGTCTTTCCAACAATTCAGAAGGCATAGTGAGCGGAATAGACGGCAATTTCGTGGTGAGTTCGGAAGAGGGCAAGGTTAATTGCCCAGGCGCTTTACCAATCAACACGGCAATCGCATGCTCGAAATTAGCCCGCTGTACACCAAGATTAATGGACAGGGCGCGGGTTGATTCAAGTTGGGTTTCCGCCTGTACCACATCGCTTTTAGCGACAATGCCTGCAGCGTAGCGGTTTTGGGTTATTTCCAGGGTTCTTTTGTAAGCGGCAACTGTTTCATCCAGTAACTTCTTCTGCTCGTCCAATATTTTCAGCTGGAAATAATTCAATGCCAGTGTCGACTGACTGGACAGAATTAACGCCTGCATAGTGGCGGCGCTGGCTTGCGCGTTATCGACATTGGCTTCTATCTGTCGACGGACGCCACCCCACAAATCCAGCTGCCAGTTCGCGGACGCCGAGTTGCTGAAGGTATTCCTGACCCCGCCAACCGGAGAAAAATTGCCACCACTGGGTGCGACAAACCGTTGCGCTGAACCGTTAAGCGTGGCAGAAGGCAATAACGCCGCCTCTGCCGTCAGCACCAAATGCTCCGCCTGCCGGAACTGGGCTTCAGCCTGGATTATCGACTGGTTGGCGGATGCTACTTGTTCCTCCAGTTCATTAAGCTTGGCATCGTTGAAAATTTCCCACCATTTACCCGACAAGACATTGTCGCGGGGTTGTGCTTGTTTCCAGCCTTTGACTTCCTTGAATTCAGCGGGAACCGTGGTTTCCGGGCGAACATAATCCGGACCCACCATACAACCGGCTAGTTGTGTAGTAAGTAGTGAATAAATCAAGGGTTTGGCAATGCGAAAACTCATAAAATCTCGGCAGTTCTAAGCGGATTTTGCTGCTTTGGAAGCAGTACGGTTAAAGAAACGGCCATGAAACCATAGCCGGAAACGATCCAGGTAAAGATAAACCACTGGCGTGGTGTACAACGTCAGCATTTGACTGAAAATAAGGCCGCCGACAATGGCAATGCCGAGCGGATGACGTAATTCTGCGCCGTAGCCGGTGCCAAACGCTAACGGCAATGCGCCGAATAACGCTGCCAGCGAGGTCATCATAATCGGCCGGAAACGTTGCGAGCAGGCTTGAAAAATAGCCTCACGTGAGCCCAGTCCCTGTTCGCGTTCGGCCTGCAAGGCAAAGTCGATCATCATGATGGCATTTTTTTTGACGATGCCGATCAGCAGGATGACGCCGATCATTGCGATGATGGTGAATTCGGTGTCGCAAACCATTAATGCCAGCAACGCGCCAACCCCGGCGGAGGGCAGGGTAGATAAAATTGTCAGCGGGTGAATATAACTCTCATACAACACCCCAAGGACAACGTAGATGCTTAATAACGCGGCTAGAATCAACAAAGGCTGGCTGCGTAACGAAGCCTGAAAAGCTTTAGCTGAACCTTCAAAGCTACCGTGTATTGAAACGGGTACGCCGTTATCGCGCATGGCGTTTTCGATTAACTGCGTAGCCTCGGATAAGGCAATGCCGGGTTTAAGATTAAACGACACTGTAGTTGCGGCAAACTGACCTTGATGGTTGACGCTCAGCGGTGTGTTGGTCGGCGCAAAACTGGCTACTGCCGACAATGGTATCTGCCGGGCTTCAGCTTGTTCGCCGGTCGGCAGGCGTTTGGCCGGTACGCTGATGTAGATTTGTTTTAAGGCTTCGGGACTTTGCCAATATTCAGGTGCCAGCCCCATCACAACCCGATACTGGTTGAGCGGGTTATAGATGACAGACACTTGCCGCTGACCGAACGCGTCATTAAGCGTGGCGTCAATCATGCCTTGGGTGACGCCGTAACGCGATGCCGACTCCCGGTCGACAACCAGACC
>JAQTQN010000285.1 GCA_028712225.1 Methylobacter sp. | reverse complement strand
TCCCACCGCAACAATGCCGATCATCAAGCTAATAAGGGCAAAAAAACCGAACAAAATGCGAATTTTAAAGCTGATATAACCAAACATATTGGGAGCCTATTATTAGATGTTATTGCCTAGCTGCTAGGTTTAAATCAAAGAAGGGGGGCTGCTTTTTAAGGGCACTTGATGATGTAATGTTTGCGGGATCTCTGATTAAGTACGTTGACTGTTCGGCAAGCTCATCTCTCAAAATCAACAGCCACTTGTTTTAGTGCGTGGTAAGCCTTCGGCTAAGCTCAGGAGCCTTGTCAAACAATCAAGGCCTGTCCTGGGAGCAACCCGACGAAGAGTACGTCAAGTATGAACAGGAAATTTGACAGAATTATGACAATCGGAATTTCCACAAAGGCTTTCGGCGATGTTAAACCCAGTGGAACTAATGCCGAAAGCAGAGCGGACGAAAAATGCCTGCAACAGCTATTTTGTTGATCAGCATCTTGAAATAACTACGTTAGAGCGAATAGATGATCTGAAAATAGAAAGTATGCAGGCAATAAATCAAGATCTGGCAGGATTCGGCACCTAAACTAATTTCTCAGCAGCCTGACGAGCAACCGCCATCGCACCAGATTGCCGTTTCATTTGCTCTGTGACAATAGCACCGGCTATCAGCATCAGCAGTTGTTTCGACACAAGCTCAGGATTTGCTATGCCTGCTTGTTCCGCCAAATCGGTGAGCAGTTTATGGAAACCGTCATAAAACTCAGCCGACGCTTGTTGTACCGGATTAGCTTCTTCGGCAAATTCTGCTGATGCATTGATAAACGGGCAACCGCGAAATTCCGGGGTAATCAATAGCTCTTCAAATATATCGAACACGGCCAGCAATTTCTGTTTTGGTTGCGTGGCTCTACTGTCGATGGCGTTCATAATGAGAACGCGCATTTCGGCACCGCTTTTTTGCAAATGTGCCAAGATCAAGTCATCTTTGGACGGGAAATATTTGTACAGGCTCATTTTGGTGGTGCCTGCGGCTTTGACAATGGTGTCCACGCCGGTCGCTTTAATACCTTGGCTGTAAAAAAGCCCGGACGCAGTTTGCAAAATATGTTCTTTAAGATTTCTGGTCATAATAGTAAAAATGAAAATCAGGGTTGCAAGTATACAGACCAGTATGTATTATTTCACTAGACAGACCGGTCTGTCTATTTTTAACTATTTTCATTTCTGGGGATAACACTATGATTACTCTTTACGGCATTGCTATCAGTAACTATTACAACAAAGTTAAATTTGCCTTATTAGAAAAGGAAATTGCGTTTTCCGAAGAATTCATCCCGCCCAGCCAAAGCGATACTGTGTTAAAAAGATCGCCGTTGGGCAAAATTCCGTTCATTAAAACCGCTGGTGGTTATTTGTCCGAATCCCAAGCTATTCTTGAATATCTGGAAGACAGCTTTCCGGAACACCCGTTATATCCTCGTGATGCTTTCGAGCGTGCTAAAACCCGCGAATTTATTCAACATCTTGAATTAAATGTTGAACTGATTGCCCGTCGTATCTATTCACAAGCCGTTTTTGGCGGCACGGTGTCATCTGAAACGATAGATGAAGTCAAAATTAAGCTTGAAGCAGGTTTAAAAGGTTTGGCAAGATTGATTAAACTGGAACCTTACGCGCTGGGTAGTGAATTTTCCGCGGCTGATATTGTTACTTGGCCGCATTTACAGTTGGTGTCATTCGCCAGCCAAAAGATTTATGGCACTGATTTAGTCTCAGAGCATATCCCCGGTATTGATGCTTATATCAAATTGATCGAAAGCCGTCCTTATGCCCAGCAGGTAGGTAATGATCGCAACGCTGCATTGACTGCATTTTTTAACAAAAGCTAGATCAAATCTTTTAAACAGGTCTTGTGTCGCTGATACAAGACCTGAATCTATTTTGTTAACGCGAGACGAAATCCGGCAAATACAAATGCGGTTCCCGCCAATCGAGTAAGAAGTGTGTAAAACCGTTGTTTTGACGCTTTTGCTAACCCTAGGCCTAACATGCCGTAAAAAGTATACGCGGCAATATCAAAAACAAACGTCAGTAAACAAAAAACGAGCAATTGCGGTACGAGTGCTTGGGTTGGATTGATAAATTGCGGTAACAGCGCGCCAAAATACAATAACGCTTTAGGATTGGACGCTTCAATAACAAACGCTTTCAAAAATGTGCGAACTCGCTTGGTACCGGCTTTCCCCTTTACGACAACCTTCAAAGCCTGTTGTTTTCTGGAGGTAATCAGTTGCAGACCCAAAATAACCAGGTAAGCAGCACCTAACCAG
This sequence comes from Methylobacter sp., assembly GCA_028712225.1. Classification (GTDB taxonomy): domain Bacteria; phylum Pseudomonadota; class Gammaproteobacteria; order Methylococcales; family Methylomonadaceae; genus JABFRC01. Next base: position 757 of record JAQTQN010000285.1, on the reverse strand, counting down.
CGCAACCATTGAAACAACACCGGCGAAGAAGCGATTAAGCTGGCAATACCCAATGCCGATAATCCAAAAAAAACTACATTTGCGACACAAATGCCTAGTACTGCAGCCGGAACATGTCGCTTACCATGGGAAGCGGCACTAGATGCCACAAACAGCGCCGCTGGTCCGGGAGTAAAACAAGTTAAAGCAGTGGTAACCGAAAAAACTATTAAGGCTTCGTAACTAATCACGGCTTACTCCTGAGTAACGGGAACGCCGAGCCCCAGCTCGGGTAATAGTACAAAATGACTGAGCCGAGCTGGGGCTCGGCGTTCCCGGGAAAGTCAGGGTCTAATAGTTGAAATCAAGCTTGTTTATACAGAAATTGCCGCTTTTATCGGTTCGTGCGAGCGGTAATAGACAATTTCGAAATCTTCATAACGATAATCAAAAATTGATTCCGGTCTGCGTTTTATCTGTAATGTTGGCAAAGGATAAGGCGCGCGGCTTAATTGCAGCTTGGCTTGCTCTTGATGATTGAGATACAAATGCACATCGCCGCCAGTCCAGATAAATTCGCCCACCTCCAAATCGCACTGCTGAGCCACCATGTGCGTCAATAACGCATAACTGGCAATATTGAACGGCACCCCCAAAAACGTGTCGCAGCTGCGCTGATAGAGCTGACATGACAGCTTGCCATCGGCCACATAGAACTGAAACATCGCATGGCAAGGCGCCAAAGCCATTTTGCCTTGCGCTACATTTTGTTGCGGGC
>JAQTQN010000070.1:11232-12399 GCA_028712225.1 Methylobacter sp. | reverse complement strand
GCCAGGAATTCTGATGACAAAACCGCGCTTATTGTCTTATTTGGTTAAACCAGTGTTGATAATTGGCGGCGCTGTACTTGTGTACGCCGGGGTGGGATTTTATGCCGCACCGGCGCTATTAAAAGCAAAACTGCCGCAACTTGTTAAGGATTCTATCGGCAGAGACGCTGCGGTTGCTGATATTCAGTTTAATCCCTTTAAGTTGCAATTCAGTTTGCAAGGCTTTGAACTTAAAGAGAGCAACAGCCAGCCGTTTGTTAGCTTCGACAAGTTTTATGTCGACCTTGATGCCGTCGAATCCATCAAACAATCGGCGGTGGTGATTAACGATATTCAACTGCAGAAACCGTTCGTTCGACTGGCCCGGCAGGCGGACGGTAAGTTTAACTTTAGCGATCTGGTTAAAGCTGACAGCAAGGAACAAGCCAGTGACAGTCAATCTTTCCCGGTTAGCGTCATCAAGCTGACTCTCGTCGAGGGCAAATTAAGCTGGGAAGATGTCAATCAAAAAGAAGACGTTATCCCGCTGAATTTCAATCTTGAAAATTTCAGCACACAACCAGAAAACTCCGCGCAATTGGCGCTGTCGTTAGCATTAAGTTCCGGCGGCAACCTGGAATGGCAAGGCTCGTTTGCGCTCCAGCCCTTGCAATCGGCGGGGCATCTTAAGTTAGACGGTGTAAAGCTGGCGCGAGTTATCGCGCTGGCAGGTTTAACATTGCCTGCTGATATTCAAGGCTCTGAATTGATTGAAGCTGATTACCAACTGAGCCAAGTCGACAAAAATCTGCAACTGGTAATCAAGCAAAGCAATATTGAATTACGCGATGTGCAGGTGAGTACGGAGCACCCCGGCAAAATTCTGCTGAAAACGCCATCCATTACGCTGCAAGCTAACGCTGAAATTAACCTAGGTGAGGGCGAACCCGATGTTAGAGTCGAGCAAGGCAAATTAGCCTTACGTGACTTCCAGTTTTCAGAACCCGGTGCCGATAAACCGTTGGTGACAATCCCCACGCTGGCGCTGACTGGCCTAAGCGCGGATTTGAAAAAACACGACATTTTGCTTGATGCATTAACCGCCGACGGCGCCAATGTGCAAGCTTGGCTAAATGCCGACGGCGTTAGCAACTATCAAGCGTTATTTGCAGACAGCACGGGCCAGCC
>JAQTQN010000070.1:4340-11132 GCA_028712225.1 Methylobacter sp. | reverse complement strand
GCAGAATTTTTCGTCAGAAAAAAAATCGATCGTAAAGGTCGAATTAAAAGGCAATGCCTACGAGCTTTCCCCCGTTAACGTCAAGGGCGAGATTAGCCCTTACCTGGGTGACTACAATGTCGAATTAAACTTTATCGGCATGCCCATGCCGTTGATTTCGCCTTACATGGTGCAATTTGCCGGATATAAAGTCGAAAAAGGCAAAATAACGTTGGGCCTGAAATATAACGTCAAGCAAGGCCTGTTGACTGCTTCCAACTCCATATTGATCGATCAATTTGAGTTGGGCGAAAAAGTCGACAACCCCGATGCCGTATCCTTGCCGCTGGAGCTGGCCGTGGCATTGATGAAAGATGGCGACGGCAAAATTAAATTGGATGTGCCGATCACCGGCAGCTTTGAAGACCCCCAATTCAGCATTTCTCACCTGGTGGTTGATGCCTTGGTGAATAGCATCACCAAAATAATTGCCTCACCATTCCGGGCTTTGGCGTCACTGGTTGGGTCTGATGCCGATCTTAGTCAAATTGCCTTTGAATCAGGCAGTGCAGAGCTTAAACCCGAGCAACAAACCAAGCTGTCCGGCTTGGCAAAAGCATTGACCGAAAAATCGGAACTGTCGGTGGAAATTAAAGGCGCGGTATATCAACAAGAAGATTGGCCGTCGATGCAGGATGATGCCTTGTACGATCAATTAAAAAACATCCGTAGTGCGGAAATCGCTAAAGAAGGCGGCAGAAAAATCCGCCCGGAATACGTTGAGATAAGTGACGAAGATTATCGCCGCTTAATGATCGCGCAATTTATGGAAAAGTTTCCGAATCTGGCTGAAAAACCACTCTTCGGCGATACCCCGAAATTACTCGTTCCATCGAAAGATGATTTTTATGCGGTCGCCAAGCAAAAATTATCCGAATTGATTCCACCCGAACCGCAACGGCTGAAAAATCTGGCATCGGAACGGGCGCAAGTCATCGCTAAATATCTGGTACAAAAAGGCGGTATCGCTAATGATCGGGTGTTTACGCTTGATACCGTAATTGACCCGCCCCGCGAAAATAGTGAGCTGAGCAGCATGTTGTCGTTGAAGGTGCAGTGATTGTAGGATAGGTAGAACGCAGTGAAACCCATCACACCGACGATTTTTTGATGGGTTTCGGCAGAGCCTCTACCCATCCTACAATCAAGGCGCCGAAATTTCCGCATCAGTCAGATAACAACCCGGATCTTCAGCCCAATAATTACCCGTAGTTTGTGCCGCCCGAACACGGGTATTGCCATTGCAAATGTGCTGGTAATAACAAGTGCCGCACCGGCCTTCCAATGGCCTTGGATTTTGCTTGAGCCCTGCCATCAATGGATCGGACGTATCCATCCATATTTCCGAAAACGGTCGATCTTTGACGTTGCCTAAATTGTAATGCCACCAAAAAGTATCCGGATGCACGTTGCCCAAGTTATCTATATTGGCGACATTCACCCCCGAGGCATTGCCGCCCCATTGTTCCAGTTTGGCCCTGATGTGTTCGACTTTATCGGGGAAATGTTTACTCACCCAATGCAGAAAATACACGGCATCAGCATCGTTGTTGCCGGTCACAAACTCGCGGTCTTTACCGGCTTTAAGCCATTCGTAGCAAGACTCGAACATTAAATCCATGGCATCGCGGGTCATCGCAAAATGAGCATCATCTTTGCGATTTCTGTTGCCGCGGCCGCCGTAATTCAAATGTGACAGGTAAAACTTGTCGATGTCGTTATCGTCCATCAGTTGCAGCAACGCGGGAAAATCCTTGGCGTTGTCCTGAGTCAGCGTAAAGCGAATGCCGACTTTAATGCCTTTATCCAGGCACAAATGCACGCCGCGCAAGGCCTCATCAAACGAGCCTTTTACCCGGCGGAATTCATCGTGAGTATCTTTAATGCCGTCCAGACTAACGCCAATGTACTGGTAATCAATGTCGGCAATTTCGTCGATATTGTCTTTGGAGATTTTGGTGCCGTTGCTGGATAGCGCCACATAAAACCCCATGTCCTTAGCCCGGCGGGAAATATTGAAAATGTCCGGATGCAGCAAGGGCTCGCCGCCGGACAAAATCAGCACCGGCACTTTAAAGGCCTTTAAATCATCCATCACCGTGTAGATTTCCGGCGTGGTCAATTCGCCGGGGAAGTCTTTGTCTGCCGATGTGGTGTAGCAATGCTTGCAAGTAAGATTGCAGCGGCGAATCAAATTCCAGATCACTACCGGCGCCGCGGGTTTGCGTGCCGGTTTGATCGGGGTAGGCGCGATAAGCTCGCGCATGTATTGGCTGAGTCGAAACATGAGATTAACTGATTAGGGGTGGTAAAAAGCCGATATTGGTTGAGATATTTTCAACAAGTATCGACAGGCTATCATTATCTAAAATGCTATGCACGACAATCAGCTTAATTTATCCGGCGGATTATTATGAGAAGCAACCAAGGCCGAGTGCCGTGGTTATGTATGTCAAATTCGTCCCGATGTCTTATCGTGAACATCTGGCTCTCAGGGAGATTAAGAGGCAGGTTTCGAGCAGCACCCCACCCCTAAAAATGCCACTTGTGTCACGCAATTGCTGACATCGTGTAAGCAAAAGCTTAGTCTGCGTCACAAATTTCCCTACAATTTAAACCATACTTTGCCCAACAAAAAACCAAGTTGGGAATTATTAAAGTGAAAACAAAAAACATATTCGTCGCATCATTAATGGCTGTTGTCATGCTGCCTATTGGCGCAAATGCTAAAAATCCAGTCCCGGATTTGTTTGATGATGTGGGTATTCAACAAATCAAAAAAGCCTTGCCGAAAAAAGCCATCAGAAACCGCTCAGTTAATATTCATAGTGAGCTGTTAACTGGCGATACTATTACACTAAATCTTTTTGATGATGTAATTGTTACCGCAGTCCGTGATCGGTTAATTGACAATGTAAAGGGCAGTACCACCTGGATTGGTCATGTTGAAGGCGAACAAGAAAGTGAGGTGTTTTTAACCCAGCGTGGTAACGCTATTTCGGGCACCGTGCAAATAGGCACAAAAACGTATGACATTGAACCTAAAGGCAATAATAAACACGATATTACTCAAGTTGATCCAGACAGAAATCCCAAAAACGATAACGATACTGTAACTGCCGAAGATTTTCTTGCCACCGGCGGAGAACCGGATACCACCGGCAATTTAACTATTGCCGCACCCACCGCCAGCGCCGCAACCGTCGGCACGGTGATTGACCTGATGGTGGCTTACACGTCCAAAGCAAAAAACAATGCCTCAGGCCAAGCCGGTATTGAAGCCAAAATCACTAACGCAGTTGCCATGGCCAACCAAGCGTATATAAACAGTAAAGTCGATATACAGCTTAACTTGGTGAAGATGGTAGAAACCAGCTACGCAGAAACCGGCAATATGTCCACCAGCTTGACCGATTTGACTGGCACCGGTGACGGCAAAATGGATGAGCTGCACACCTTGCGTAACCAAGTGGGCGCAGACCAGGTGTCATTGATTACGGCTGAAAGCAATTATTGTGGTATTGGTTACAAGATGACCAGTAGCTGGATTAACACCGGTTTTTCAGCGTATGCATTTAGCGTCGTCCATGATGATTCGGTTTATGCCTGTCTTTCTAACCAAAGCATGGCGCATGAGTTAGGTCATAACCAAGGCAACAACCATGATCGAGACAATTCCACTTCCGCAGCCGCTTATGATTATTCTTATGGATATAAACTTTGCCAGACTGGCGGTTTTAGAACCGTTATGTCTTATGCTTGCACCGGCGCCAACAGAATAAGCTATTTCTCCAACCCAAATGTCAGCTTATCTACTGGCGAAGTTACCGGCACAGCGACAGAAAATAATGCCTTGTCGATGAATAACAACAAAGATATTGTTGCCGCATTTAGGTCAACAGTATCAACGGCAGTACCCAATGCCCCTAGCAACTTAGCCGCCAGTGTGCAGTCCGCCAGCCAAATCAATATAGCTTGGACAGATAACGCTAATGATGAGACCGGCTTTAGGCTAGAGCGTTCAGCTGATGGTATCAACTGGTCGGAAATCGCTGTGACAAACAGCAATATCACCAGCTTTAGCGATACCGGATTGGTGGCTTCAACCACATATCAATACCGTGTTCGGACTTATAACAGCAACGGTAACTCCGTGTATTCCAATATCGGCTCAGCAACTACCGCCGCACAAGCCGTTTGCTCCAGTACGGCGCCTACTGTGGTCTTAACGCCTAGCTCTATTTACAGCAAAACCGGGGCGACCATCTCTTTCAATGTTTCGCTGACGAATAAAGATTCATCAGTTTGCAGCGCGACTACTTTTACCTTAACTAACAGTGATGGGGGCATTATTGGTTCTTATGCACTCAGTCCGGCGAGTTCTACAACGGCTATCTGGACATTAACCGCACCAACAACAGATGGCACTTACAGCGCAGCAGTCACAGCAACCGCTGCAGGCCATAACAATGCCGGCGCATCAGCCAGTGTGATTGTTGATGGTACCGTACCGACGGCTCCCGGCAACTTGTCAGCCTCAGTGGTTAAAAGAACACAAATCGCTTTGTCATGGACTGCCTCAACCGATTCCGGCTCTGGTTTTGATCATTACGACATTAGCCGCAACGGTACTAAGATCAGCACCACCACTAGCCTGAAATATACCGACAAACCCGGCAGCAAAGGTACTTACACCTACACGGTACAAGCTTTTGATAAAGCGGGGAACTCATTGGGGGCTAGCAAATCGATTAATTTTTAATAATGGGTAACTCGAAAAACCTGTCACATTCATGGTTCGACAAGCTCACCACGAACGTAACAGGTTGATTTATAATATGTCGTTCGCACTGAGCCTGTCGAAGCCGAAGATGAATATCATAACCGTGTCTTCTCGGGTAATGCCTGTGATTTAAGTGGTAGCACAACAAAAGGGCGCAAAAAGCGCCCTTTTTTTACGTAAACAGCTTGAAATTAAGCAGCTAATTTAGCTTGTTTGCGTTTAAAACCAGCCAAGCCCAGTAAACCTAAGCCCAGCATCCATAGGGCTGTGGGTTCTGGGACTGGATTTGGATCAGGATCTGGATCTGGAGGATTTAGCGTACCAGACCATTCTGCATCGTGACTGTAAGGGGCATTTGTATAGACTTGATCCGCGGTTACTGTTGCCCGAGGGCCATTTCCTGGATCATCATATAATGTGAACAAATCTAAATGTATTCCGGTTATGCCTTGAGAAAGTGAATTTATAGTGACATTTACAGACTCAAGGAATCCAGAGGTGCTGCCCGTATCCCCAGGTGTTGTATTAAAAATTGTAGTTTGAGCATTATTAAATTCAAACGAATATATCTCAAAATAGGTATCGTAAATACTGTGAGGTTGGAGATCATTTGAATCGGTAATAGGTGGTTTTCCAAATCCACTACTAAATAAACTAAAACTGGTATTTACATCGCCTAACAACGAAATATTGAAGACATCTGTCGCACTATTTTGTTGAGGTAAAGCGGCAATAACTAGATATGCAGTTTGGCTGGACGTATAAAAGGCGCCGGATTGAGCGGTAAGATCGACGTTAAAAACACCATCGCCACTATTGACCCATGTATCCGGTGTGCCACCAGCGTAAGCCCAATTCGGATCAGTAGCAGGGCCACCATCCCCAGTTCCACCCGCGCCAATTTGTAACAATGGCACAGCAAACGCAGACGCACTAGTCATAAGCAAACCAGCGATTAGCGTTTTTTCAAAATATTTGTTTTTCATAACATACCCCCCATCTTTTTGACCGTCACCAAATTACACGGTGCTGAATCAACAGTTGTCTTTATTAACGTTGATCGCTATTTGTAATCAGCCGAGTCAGTTTTTCGATTTATTTTTTATTTGTAGTCCGAGAATTCGGGTTACTGTAAAAGCATGAGCAAAGGTAATGCCATAAAAATAAAACGTTTTTATTCAATGGGTTGTAAGCAATAAGTCCTTCGGACGATGAAAAAACTCATGGTACTGTAAAAAAAACTGACACTTTTTACCTTTAGGAATGGGAATTTATCCTTTTTTATTTACAGTGGATGAGAAAAAGCAAAGGGAAGGTCGGTGGCGTTAGCCGCTGAGATAGATTTGTAAGACTTATCCTATTTGGTGTTAAAAAAATTAAACGTTAGAAATTAAAAAAATCAACCTTTTTCCAATGTGTAAAAAAAACTGACACTTTTTAAGTTTGTCGTCTATTTGGTTGCTATAGCTACTGTTACTACGAGGTGTGTTGTCGAGGGATGTATCCCAAAAACCGTTGGCATTGCCGGTTTTGCATAGTCTGAATCATGTATTTGCGGGTAGTTGTAATACCAATCCCAATAAGTTTTTAATTAAATCCTATTAATTCTTCAATGTCATTAAGTTAAGCCGTTCGTGGTGAGCTTGTCGAACCATGAACGGATTAACCATTCACCCTTCGACAAGCTTCACCACAAGGGTGATCTATGGACAGGCGAACGGTTAATCCTTAACGTTGAGCTAGCCTTCAACCAGCTAAGAAACAATAAGATATGAATTTATTGGGATTGGTATAATTAATGGTTTCCAATAACGCGCAACGGGCAATTTTGCCAGACGATTTCCAGGTCGATATGTATTTACTTGGCGGCGCGTGGGAACGAGATGAGTCTGGTTTTAATCATATAAATCCCAGTGCTGTTTACTTGTTAGCTCCAAACAAACTCTCAGTTCCCGCTCCAACGCCCGATC
>JAQTQN010000070.1:0-4240 GCA_028712225.1 Methylobacter sp. | reverse complement strand
AAATCGGCACGTAATCTTTCAGCGATGCGGTTTTGGCCGGGATGCGGTTTAACCGAAAACAGTTTTTCGTCAAAGTGGTAGGCGTTGCCGTTTAAAGCGACCGACGCCAAGCTGGTGATGCGTGTGGTCAGTTGCGATAAATACTCGGCGCGTTGATAGGCCAGGCAGGCGATGCCGGTCATGGCGGCCGTACCGTTCATAATCGCCAAGCCTTCTTTGGGTTTTAAGGTCAGAGGCTCAATATTCAGCGCGGTAAACACAGTTTGCGTGGCTTGGCGCTCGCCCTGATACAAAACGTCTCGTTCACCCGCCAGCACCGCTGCGACATAAGACAGCGGCGTTAAATCGCCGCTGGCGCCAACTGAGCCTTCTTGCGGGATCAACGGCAGGATGTCTTGTTTTAAACATTCCGTCAGCTGCTGCAATAACCGATAGCGAACACCGGAAAAGCCGCGCGCCAGACTGGTTAGGCGCACCGCCAAAATAGCGCGCGTTTGCTCGGCATCAAAATGATCGCCCAATCCGCAGCCGTGGAAGGTGTAAAGCTGTTTGGGTAATTGCTCGACCAGATTGAGCGGGATGGAAACGGTGCAGGAATCGCCATAACCGGTGGTAACGCCGTAGACAAAGCCTTGTTCTTTTAACAAGGTGTCGATAAAGCGCGCGCCTTTGTCGATGCGCTCGATAAATTCCGGCTGCGGGCTTAACTCAACTTGCGCGTGTTGGTGGGCAATCCGGCAAATATCTTCAATGGTCAACGGCTGGCCATCGAATACTACGGTTTTTTTATCACTCATTTAGTCGCCAAAAATCGAAAAAATTAAACCATTGTAACGGCGCCATTAAACAGTAATGCTCAAGGCGCTGGGCGTAGCGCTGGATGGTTTGCTGCATGGCTTGTTCGCGGGTTTTTCTGGGGAAAGCTAACGTATCGCTGAAATGTTCAAAATAGATCACATGCTTATCCTGTTGCTTCAAACAAAACAGGGTGTACACCGGGCACTTAAACAACGACGCTAGAATAAACGGGCCTTGCGGAAACAATGCGTCGCTGCCCATAAACTTAACTTTGCTAACGCGCGGTTGTGGGCTGACCGGTGTGCGGTCGGCGGCGATTATCACCAATTCACCGTTGTCGATTTTATCGCTCAACAGCATTGAGGTGGCGGCGTTAATCTCGGTGACTTGAATCAGGTTTAAACCACTGTGTTCGTTAGTTTGTTTTAACAAACGATTGAATTTTTCTGCGTGTTTGGTGTGTACCAGCACGTTAATACGGGGGGCATTATCCAGATCGGCAATCATGCGGCAGACTTCAAGATTACCCAGATGCGAACCCAACAGCACAGCGCCTTTGCCGCTGTTGATGGCAGCGAGCAATTGTTCACGTCCTTGATAATTGACATCAGCCAGCGACAATGCACCCGACCAAGCCGCCAATTTATCGATAATGGCGTTGGCAAAGCTAATGAAGTGTCGATAGCTGGTCCAAAGATTGTTGTTTAAGTTTTCTGTTGGTGCGTATTGTTTGATGCGCTTGAGATAATCCAAACTGGCTGTTCTGCCGGACTTGTTTGCTAGCCAGTAATAGCTCACGACCGGGTATAAAAACCATTGCAATATCCGCCGCCCAAACAGCAGGTAAATACGCAATAAAAAGCGCATACCCCAGACCAGGCTCCATTCGCCCATTTCTGCCCAATGCGCGGGTTTGCTCATCGCCAGTGTCTTTTTAGTAATTGAGGGAGGCGCGGTAACATGCCGAAAAACAGTTTGGCATGTGTTGTTGAAATCATCACGTTGTCACGCCACATTTTAAAATGCGATACGCCGTCATAGGGGTATTGCACAGCAGTTTGGATATTGATGGTATCGACGCCTTGCCAGTAAAGACGCACCACAATATCAATATCAAAATTCATACGTTTGGCTATCGGCGTCGTTGCGATTAACTCGGCAACTGCGGCGAGCGGATATAAACGAAAGCCGCACATACCGTCGGCAATCTGCAACGACAAGGTGTTGATTGCTATCCAGAAATTCGTTACTCGTCGTCCGTATAAACGGCTTTTAGGTGCGGAAGGATCAAATAGCGGCTTACCCAGGATCATTGCGTTGGGGTGTTGTTTGCTGGCAGCAAGAAAAACAGCAATATCATTAATGTCGTGCTGACCATCGGCGTCAATTTGAATGGCATGGCTAAAGCCCAATAACCGTGCGGCCTTAAAGCCATCGATCACCGCTGCACCTTTACCGCTGTTTTCCGGCCGAGTGATTAACGTCAGCCAGCTTGACTCTCGTTTTGCGCAGTCTTCCAGTACTTGGGCGCATTGTAATGAGCTGCCGTCATTGATTAAAAAACACGGCAACTCAAACGCTTTTAGTTTTTCCACCACCTTAGGAATAGCTTCTTCGTGGTTATAAACGGGCACGACGATGCAGGTTTTCATTTATTGCCCTCATAAACCATGCGCCCTGAGCTATGCGGACCTTGAGCTGAATTGAAATTAAAATACAACTTTCCGGTATTTGCTTTCCAGTTGAGGGTCAAAGTCAATTCATCGCCGGGTTGGATGATTTTTATAAATTTAACGACTTCCATGTGACTAAACGGCTTATTAATAGAGAAAAATAGTTTGCCGAAATGCTCTGTCCAAGCCAGTTGCACGACGCCAGGCAATAACGGGTAGCCGGCAAAATGGTTGGGAAAATACACTAAATCTTCCGGTACTTTAAGCCCAAGTTTGATGTCGTCGGCAGTTATTACAAGATTGAGTGCTTGAGGGAGTTTTCGGTTATCAACGTCCATCAGATTGGTTAATAAGCGCTGATCGATTTTGCCCTGGGGCGTTAACGGCATGGTATTAACGAATAACCATTTTCTGGGCAGCACGACTGCTTCAAACCAAGGCTCAAGCGCTTTGCGGAGCTGCTTAATTAATGGATTTCTTCCTTGGCAGGCCAGTTGTTCAGCCCCCGGTGGACTCAGCACTACGGTGACAGCGACCAAATCTCTGCTTTTAGCGATGACCAACGCATGCGCCTCGTCTATCCAGGGCAATGTTTGCAAACGCTGTTCCAGTTCGGTCAAGGACAGGCGCTTTTCTTCTATTTTAACAATGCGGTCTGAACGTCCATGTAGCAGAAAACGGCCATCATCCAGCAGCGTGAGTTGGTCGTCTAATTGGAAATCCCCCCCCAGCCCCCCTTTTACAAAGGGGGGAGATTTTTTGTGTTCGTTTAGCGATTGCAATAAAGAGCGCGCCGTTGTTTCGTCTTGCTGTGTGCCAGTAGGTTGGATTTCTACTTCTCCCCCCTTTGTAAAAGGGGGGCAAGGGGGGATTTCCAAATAAGGCGAATGCAACCACCAACATCCCTCATTAAAAGTTAAGCGCATGCCTGAAAATAATGTCCAGGCTTTCTCTTGTCGGCGCCAGGCGATGCCGCCGGTCTCGGAGCTGCCGTAGATTTCAATTACCGCTTGGCCGCTTGCAGTCGCTATTTGTGTTGCGGCTTGTTCAGGTAATGCGCCGCCGGAACTGAAAATCGCCTTTAAGTCGGCAATGCCCTGCCAGGGTGAATGCTGGTCCAAGCGTTTGAGATGGGCCGGGCTGGCAATCCAGTATGCCGGTGTTGATCCGGCGGTATTGATTAAAATTTCCGGATTGATCGCTGTTTGGCTATGAAAACAGCGCCCGGCAGATAATGGCCATAACACCCGAAACAGTAAGCCGTAAATATGTTGATGGCTGACGGTTGCCAAGGCTTGCGCGTTGCCTAGCTGCGCGCCCCAGAGCTGTTCCAGTGTGTCGACTTCCAGCTGAAACTGATTTAAGCATTTGGCTGTCGGTTTGGGCTGCCCGGTGGAGCCGGACGTAAAAATAACCAATTGAGGCTCAAAAGGATTTAACGGCGCTAAAGACAAAGAGGAATATTCTGTTGTCTGCAAATAATAATCGATAGGTTTGTCGGCATCCCAATCGCCTAGTAACTGACAATCTTTCGGGAATTGTTGAGCTGTGCCGGGGCGGTTATTGCCGGGTATCCAGATTTCTTTACCGGCATGCAGCAGCGCAAACAACAGCACCGCAAAGGGATAAGCATCTTCGGTATATAAGGCATAGCGCTGGGCGGGTTGAGCCTGCAATGTGTTAACCCAGAATTTAACAGCGTCGGCAAATTGCTTAGCCGAATAAGTTTGCCCGGCATGATGGGCAATGATATTTGTTGAGGCGCTTGT
>JAQTQN010000284.1 GCA_028712225.1 Methylobacter sp. | reverse complement strand
CCATTGAAGAAAATGTTCTCGCCGGTGGCGCAGGCAGTGCCGTTAATGAATTCCTGCAAGCGCAACGCATCTTGATGCCGGTGCTGAACATCAGCCTACCGGATAGCTTTGTCGAACAAGGCAGTCGTGAAGAACTGTTGGCGCTGTGCGGTTTGGATGTGCAGGGGATTAAGGCCAAGATAGAGGCGTTTGGCGGGTAATTGTTATTTTAAACTTCTGATTAGCAGACAAAAAAAAGGCTGGATCACTCCAGCCTTTTTTATTTTACTTCAACAAGCCCTGCAATAAGCCGTTGAGTTTATGAACAAACGCAGCCGGATCGTCCAGTTGGCCGCCTTCGCTTAAGATGGCTTGATCGAACAAAATGTGAGTAAGATCGGCAAAACGGACGTCGTCTTGCTCTTCTTTCAGCTTCACCACCAGCGCATGAGTTGGATTAATTTCGAATGTGGGTTTTCTACCCATGCCCATAAATTGCCCGGCTTCTTTCATGATTCTTTCCATGTTGGAAGTCATGCCGTAAACATCTGATACCAAACAGGCCGGTGATTCGGTCAAGCGGTGGCTTATTTTGACATCGCTGACTTTTTCGCCCAGCACTTCCTTGATTTGGTTAATCAACGATTCGAAATCTTTGCTGATTTCTTCTTGCTGTTTTTTGGCTTCTTCATCATCAAGCTCACCTAAGTCCAGATCGCCTTTGGTAACAGATTGCAAATGTTTACCGTCGAATTCATCCAGACTACCGACCAGCCATTCGTCGATGCGGTCAGACAACAGTAATACTTCGATGTCTTTCTTACGGAAGATTTCCAGGTGCGGGCTGTTTTTAGCGGCCGTATAGCTGTCTGCAGTCACATAATAAATCTTATCCTGACCTTCTTTCATGCGGCTGACATAATCTTCCAGCGATACCGTTTGCTTGTCGGAATCACCGTGTGTCGAGGCAAAACGCAGCAATTTAGCAATACGTTCTTTGTTGCTGTGGTCTTCAACCGGCCCTTCTTTGATGACATTGCCGAATTGTGACCAGAAATTTTCGTATTTTTCTGCGTCGCTTTTAGCCAAATCTTCCAACATACCGAGGACTTTCTTAACTGCGCCGGATTTGATGGAATTGATTTGCTTGCTTTGTTGCAGAATTTCTCTGGAGACATTCAGCGGCAACGAGTTGGCATCGATAATGCCGCGAACAAAACGCAAATAACGCGGCATCAATTGCTCGGCATCATCAGTAATAAACACTTTGCGTATGTACAGTTTGACGCCGTGCTTGGCATCCCTGTCCCACAAATCAAACGGGGCACGTGACGGCACATACAGCAACAAAGTGTATTCGTTGGAACCTTCGACCTTGCTGTGGACGTGCGTTAGCGGCTCTTGAAAGTCATGAGCCACGTGTTTGTAAAACTCGCTGTAATCTTCTTCGGAAATCTCATGACGCGCTTTAGTCCAAAGGGCCGAAGCGCTGTTGATAGTTTCTTCGACGATTTCTACCGGCTTTGGCTCTTCACCTTCTTCAACTGACGGAGTGATTTCTTTGTCCATTACGATAGGCAAAGAAATATGATCAGAAAATTTTCTAACTATAGAACGGATGCGGAAACCGTCCAAAAACTCACTTTCATCTGCTTTTAAATGCAGAACGATTTCGGTGCCTCGGCCTTCTTTTTCAACTGTTTCTAAGGTGTAATCGCCCTCACCTGCTGATTCCCATCGCACCGCTTCGGATTTATCGGCACCGGCTTTGCGCGTGGTTAAAGTGACTTTGTCGGCAACAATAAAAGCGGAATAAAAGCCCACACCGAATTGACCGATTAATTCGCTGTCTTTGGCTTGATCGCCTGTTAACGCTTCAAAAAACTGTTTGGTGCCGGACTTGGCAATCGTGCCGATATGCTCTTGCACTTCTGCGCGGGTCATACCGATGCCGTTATCTATAATGGCGATAGTGCGTTTATCGGTATCAAATTCGATACGAATTTTTAAATCACTGTCGCCTTGATACAGGCTTTCGTTGGATAATGCTTCAAACCTGAGCTTATCAGCGGCGTCCGAGGCATTAGAAATTAACTCGCGTAAGAAAATCTCTTTGTTGCTATACAACGAATGGATCATCAAGTGCAGTAAATGCTTAACCTCAGTTTGAAAGCCTAAGGTTTCTTTTTTGGTTTCAACAGTCATTTTCAGTTTTTTCCTCTTCAGTTATAAAAAAATCAATTTCTGCATTTATGGGGATGTAATGTTTTTTTTCAAGCCCAAGCTGGACAGCAAAAAATATGGCACTACCCTTTAACCCCATATGAAGCTAAATCTAAACTCTCAAAAAATCCTAGTCGCGGAAGATCAAGCGGTCATGCGTGAAACCCTCAAACATATTCTGTATGACATGAATGCACAGCGTATTGTTGAAGCAGAATCGGGGGTGAATGCCATCGCAGCAATGCGTAAGACCAGTTTTGACATAGTTTTGTGCGATTACAATCTTGGCATCGGTAAAAATGGTCAGCAGGTGCTTGAAGAAGCTAAACACCTTAAATTACTACCGTTCAACGCGATATTTATTCTGGTCACCAGCGAGCAAAACCCTGGTATGGTTCTTAGTGCTATGGACAATAAGCCCGATGATTATCTCATTAAGCCGTTTAATGGCCAGCAATTGTTAAATCGCTTGGATCGTTGTTTTATGCGCAAGCAAGCCTTAACCGATATTGAGATTGAACTGGATCAAGGCAATATGTATCAAGCTATTGGCAATTGCGAAAAACTGCTGGCCCAAAATGATAAAAAAATGCGCCTGCAGTTATTAAAAATTCGCGCAGAACTTGCTGTGAAAATTAGTGATTTCAAGACTGCCAAGGCAATTTATCTTGATGTTCTATTGGAACGAGACTTGCCTTGGGCCCGACTAGGTCTAGCGAGTATCGCTGTTATGCAAGCGGATTACGAACAAGCAATAGATAACTTACAGGATATTATTTTGCAGTTTCCAATGCAATTGGAAGCTTACGACTGGCTTGCAAAAGCGCATGAGGCAACAGGTAATATCGACGCCGCCTTAACAGCATTACATCAAGCCATTGAACTATCGCCAC
>JAQTQN010000069.1 GCA_028712225.1 Methylobacter sp. | reverse complement strand
CAAGCAAGAGCAAAGCATTCGGACATCGATATTTACAAAACCAGTTTTACACCAATGCAAAACGCCCTGTCCGGCTTGGATGAAAAAACCCTAATGAAGATGATCGTAGTGCGCAGCACTGATCAGGTCGTGGGTTTGCATATGGTAGGTACCGACGCGCCGGAAATTATCCAAGGCATGGCGGTTGCAATTCGAGCCGGTGCGACCAAGGCGATCTTCGATTCAACGATCGGCATCCATCCGACTGCCGCTGAAGAATTGGTAACGTTGCGGGAAGTCTCGGTTTTATCAGAGTAAGGAGCGTTAAGTACTTGAAGCCGATCACCGCAACCACCTCATTTCGAACCTCTTCTAAAAAATCTAAGCCGCGTATTAAAATCTTCAAATTTTGTAACTATTCAGTCTCTTGATCGAGCCGTCATGCGTAGGCTGGATAAGCGCTAGCGCATCCGGCAAATGCGGTGGATGCGCGTTGCTTATCCACCCTACACAATAAACGCATAGCCTCACTCAGATTAAAGACTGAATAGCTTGAAGCCGATCACCGCAACCACCTCATTTCGAACCTCTTCTAAAAAATCTAAGCCGCGTATTAAAATTTTCAAGTTTGTAACTATTCAGTCTCTTGATCGAGCCGTCATGCGTAGGCTGGATAAGCGCTAGCGCATCCGGCAAATGCGGTGGATGCGCGTTGCTTATCCACCCTACACAATAAGCGCATAGCCTCACTCAGATTAAAGACTGAATAGCTTGAAGCCGATCACCGCAACCACCTCATTTCGAACCTCTGCTAAAAAAGCTAAGCCGCGTATTAAAATCTTCAAATTTTGTAACTATTCAGTCTCTTGATCGAGCCCGTCATGCGTAGGCTGGATAAGCGCTAGCGCATCCGGCAAATGCGGTGGATGCGCGTTGCTTATCCACCCTACACAATAAACGCATTGCCTCACTCAGATTAAAGACTGAATAGTTACCAAATTTTTATTATATAGTTGGGAAGACTGTTCAAATGGACTGGTCTTCACCGCATCAATAAGACTATCAGCGATGCAACTGAATCGGCGATTGCTGAGTATACTGACTGCAGATTAGTCACTTGCTCGTCATTCATAAACAAGCCTGGCAAGATAGTCGCGGCCGATCCGGTCAACTTATAATTAATTACGGAAATCCCCGCCGATGGCACATCAACACGACCACCACCATTCGCATTCTCATGATGATCACTCCCATCAAGGTCACTCTCATGAAAGTCATCACCATGCTAAACCCGGTAATTACGGCAGCGCGTTTATTATCGCTATCGGACTGAATACTGCGTTTGTTGTGATTGAATTTGTGTATGGCTTTATTGCCAACTCGACGGCGTTAATGGCCGATGCCGGGCATAATTTATCCGATGTTTTGGGTCTGCTGCTGGCATGGATTGCAACGATCCTGGGCCGCAAAGAGCCTAGCGTGCGCTACACCTATGGACTTAGAAGCACATCGATTTTGGCGGCTTTAGCAAACGCAACGTTTCTGTTAGTGGCGTGCGGGGCCATTGCTTGGGAAGCGATACAGCGTTTCTCACAGCCGCCGATGGTGTCAGGGATGCTGATGATGGAAATCGCGGCAGTTGGTATTGTCATAAACGGCTTATCCGCCTGGCTTTTTGTCAAAGGCAGCAAAGGTGATTTAAACATCCGGGGAGCTTATCTGCACATGCTGGCTGACGCCGTAGTGTCATTAGGCGTCGTTGCCGCCGGTGTCGCAATTATGTTTACCCATTGGTTCTGGCTTGACCCGGTCATTAGCCTCGTTATCGTTTTGGTTATTGTGATCGGCACCTGGGGCTTGCTGCGTGAATCAACGCGCCTGGCCTTGAGCGCTGTGCCTAGACACATTAACCTACCCGAAGTAGAAATTTATCTGCGTCAATGTCCGGGTGTCAGTGATATTCACGATTTGCATATCTGGGGCTTGAGCACGACAGAAACGGCTCTCACCGTTCATTTGGTAATGCCCAACGGCTACCCTGGCGATATTTTTATAGATGAGATTGTCTTAACACTGAAAGAACGCTTTTCCGTCGAGCACAGCACTTTACAAATAGAGCTGGGCACCACTAATCACGTTTGTACTCTGACACCGTAAATCGTTAAACCCGTTTTAATCGGCAATCTACCGCACCTACTCCGGCCATCAATGCATAAACAGCTTTTCGATTTTCATGATCAGTTGCGCCGCTTCTACGGGTTGACCGTTGACGATGGTCACGCACTTTTTATAATCTGCAAGCTGAATACACAACCGCGTACTGGCAATGTCCATTAAGCGCATGCCAGTTGTCGCAACGCTGTCATCGCTTTTCAAGATCACCTGTTTTTTTACCGTATAAGTATCGGCCAATTCAAAAAAATGACTGCTGTAAAAACCATTAACCAGTTCCAACAAAGTCTTTTTGTCGACACTAATCGGCGTTTGAGCCTCGTTATTCCTGCTGTAAAAGCTGTTACCGCCACCGTTAATAGTGATTTCGTAACCGCCTGGAATTCCGTGACCGGTTTGATGCAAGAGGGAAATACTTATCTCTTTCAAAGTGTACTGCAACGGAACATCGGAATTGGCCGATAGGTTATTGGTCATTAGGCTCATTCCCAGTGTCATCAACAGAGTCATCGCGAATTTGTACATGCATTTTCCTTTTCATCAAATAAAAAAGGGGCTCATAAAGAGCCCCTTTCTGCGCTAAAAGCCAGGTTGCCAAAAACTTACAACGCAGCTTTACGACGATTTAAACCCAATAGCCCCAGTAGACCAGTCAGCATCAACCAAACAGTAGCCGGTACGGGTACTTCAGCGGGTGCCTCTATTTGGGTATAACCGATATCTTTCAGTATGCCGAGCTCTATCGCGGATAATGTACGCGGTTTTAGTCCGTCAGATACAGATGATGCCATGATCAACTGGGAAAGCGCCGCAGTATCATCGTCAAGATGAGAAGTGCTGCTGCCAGGACTGTACGTGCTAGGTGCGTAAATATTGACGCCTGCTCCACCATTGGCGGCAACCGCATTTGCACCGTTAAACAATACGGCGCCACTGCCACCGGTCAGTGCTGGAATTTTACTGGTATCGAAGACACCGCCGGTACTAACCAGTCGATTTCCTGACGCATCGGTTAAAAAATTATCAAAATTCGACCAGGTTTCTGGTTGGCCAGGATTTGTTCCACCGTTAATGCCGATATTACTAGAAAAGCCAAATGCGTGTAACAACTCATGCATACCGACTTTTTTGAAATCAGTTTCAGTATTTGTAACAGTATCACCGAGCCCCCAAGGCCAGAAAAAATTCCAATCGATAGTACCGTCGGCATCTGCTCCGTTGGCGTCTACACCATTGCTTAGGATTTTTGATTGCACAAATGTTTGCTGAAAGGTCCCCGGTATTTCGAAGGAGCCGCTGCCGGCTGAGGCTAATCGGGATTCATTAACGTTTGATGAGCTGACGTCAAAGGTTAAATTTGCAGTGTAGTTGCTGAAATATGCGCCTAACAAGCCAGCGGCTTCATTCAGCGCAGTTTTTCTGGCCGCGCCAAAAGTGGGGTCATCAAAACCTTGCCCCGGATTGAGATAGTTGAAGCTGAAGGTTAAAGCAGCTTGCGCCGGTTGAGCCATTAAACCAAATGCCAAACAACCCGCTACGATGAGCGGCTTTGACACGCTGAAAGACCTGCTATGTTTTTTAAAGGCTAAAATATTCATCATTTTCCTAATTATTAACGTGAAATTATGTGGACTACGGCATCAGAATCCGATGCTGTAGTCGCGATGCAAGCGATACCGCACCGGCAGGGTATCAAAAATGCGCGGCCACTGACTATTGGGCCTTGGGCCAATAGTCAGTGGCCTCTGGCAGGATCGTACGATCCTTTCACCGGTCAAACGTCGAACAATTTCGGCGGTGCGGTCGAAACAAGGCCGACTTGCTCGGCCAGCCGCACCAGTTCAACCAACGACTTCGCCTGCATTTTTTTCATCACTCGGCCGCGGTGTACCTTGATGGTTTTCTCCACCGTGCCGAGATCGACGGCGATTTGTTTGTTGAGTCTACCGACCACCACATGCTTAAGCACTTCGAGTTCTCGCGGTGTGAGTGAAGCAAGACGATGCTGAATTAAGGCCACTTCGGCGCGGGACAAGCGGTTATCGGCGTCTTTGGCAAGGGCTTCCCGTATCGCCGCGAACAGCGTTTCGTCAGCGACCGGCTTGGTGAGAAAATCCACCGCGCCCTCCTTGAGCGCCCGGACGGCAGTCGGAATGTCGCCCCGACCGACGAGAAAGACGATGGGCAGGCGGGCACCGGTTTCGTTAAGTCGCTGCTGCACCTCCATTCCACTCATTAGCGGCATTGTGAGATCCAGCACCAGACAGCCCGCTTGTTGTTGATCGTAGCCGCTCAGAAAGGCTTGCGGACAAGCAAAGGTTGCTACCCGATAACCTTCGGACCGTAGCAACCTATCCAACGCCTTAAGTACCGACGGATCGTCGTCAACCAGGAAAATCGTGGGTTCTCTGGATTTCATCGGTCGACGCCCTCTTTGATAATGGGCAGGCTGATGCGGAATTCCGCGCCCCGCTCCGAATTGTTAGCCAACGCAAGCCGTCCGCCGTGGGCTTCGATGATGGTGCGGCTGATCGCAAGCCCCATGCCCATGCTGTTAGTTTTAGTAGTGAAAAAAGATTCGAACAAACGCGCTTCCACGTCGGCATCGACGCCCTTGCCGGTATCGGCCACTTCGATGATGACCTCCCCGCCGTCTCTCCAGGTTCTAACCGTGAGTTTGCGCATCGTCGTCTCTTTCTCCGCCATGGCTTCGCAGGCATTGACGATGAGATTCAACAGAACCTGTTGTAATTGCACCCAGTCCGCCACCACGGACGGCAGATCGTCCGCCAGTTCCGTCGAGAGGCTCACTTGCTCCGTGACTATGTCGTTATGCGCCAACTTCAGGGCGTCCCTTACGAGTTCATTCGTATGCAGCGGCTGGCGTTGCGATTCCCCCCGATTGAAGAGTAAGCGCAGGCGTTGAATAACCTCGACAGCACGCTGATCGTCCTCAACGATGTCCTTCAAAATCTCGCCTATCTCCTGCCAGTCGACCGGTTCCCGCGCCAACAGCCGTTGTGCCGCCTGGGTATTGGCGAGGATAGCGGACAAGGGTTGATTCAACTCGTGGGCGATGGAGCCGGAGAGTTGTCCCACCAGTCCCACGCGAGCCATGCGTACCATTTCGTTGCGGTGTTGCTCGGCCGCCAGTTCCGCCAGTTTCCGGGAGGTGATGTCGATAGATACACCGACTATGGCAGTAGGTTGCCCAGCTTCATCGGACTCCACCTGCCCCTTAACTAACATCCACCGGAGCTCACCATCAGGATGAATCACCCGGTATTGGGTTTCGAAATCGGCGATTGAGACCAATGCTGTTTCTACGGCTTTTTTCATAGCCTCTTGGTCGGTGGCATGGAGGGTACTAAGGAAACGGTCGAAATCAATAGACTCGGATGCACCGACACCGTACAGGGCTCGAGCATGCGGAGTCGCCCAAATCTCGTCACAGCCGATGTTCCAGAGCCACATACCCAAGCCCGCCGCATTGGCCGCCAGGTTCATGCGCTTTTCGCTATCCAGCAGCTCAGCCGCGGTCTGCCGACGTAATCGCCTTTCCACCAGCAACAAAGCAATGAGCGCCGCCTGCAATAAGACCACGATTATCGCAGCGACGATGCGCCCACGGTAAGCTTCCCAAAAGGAAGGCTGGCGGTACTTAACAACGCTACCTTGGGGTAATGCATTTTCGTCTATACCGAAGCGCTGTAATTGCTGCCAGTCGAACAGGTAAGCGTTTCGGTGAACTGTGGGCAAGCCCAGGGCCGACGCCTGCTCGCCGTTCAGCAGCCGCCGGGCGATGTCGCCCGCCTGCCACCCCATTGCCTCGAAAGTGGACATGTAACCGCCGACAATACCGGCACCCACGTAAGAACTGTATGAGCCATAGACAGGAACGGCCGATGCCGATGCGATCTGCGCTATCGCATCGGCGTTAACGAACGACCGTCCCGCCCCGTCCCGTTGAAAGCTGCCAATAAAGACCAGTGTATCGTTCGACAACAGGCTGAGCCGTCCCTTTAGCCCCGCCATGGGCAATCCTGCCAAGAATTCCACGTGAACCTGTGCGGGCAATCTAGGGATGACCGCCCGCAGCTGTTTTTCCACATCAAGGTCCCAGGCGGAAGTGCCGGTAATCAGCGTCAGCCGCCGCGCTTGCGGATGCAGGCGCAGCGCCAATTCGAGCGTCGGCAGCGGATCGGGATCGATTGGCACGCCGACTACATCGGGCGGGGGAGACAAGGCTTTGAGTTGCGCCGATGTGACGGCCGCATGGACCACCGGGGTATCGGGCAGCAATTCCGCACGATGGCGGAGCAGGAATCTAAGCGCCGAGGGGCCGCCCGCGACAACGACATCGATGTGCTTGCCCTGATACTTGCCGCGGAGAAAGTCGGTGAGCAGTGCTTCGTAACCGGCATCGGCAAAGCGGCCCACATCGAGAAATTCGGTCAGGAACTCGACCGACTGCCCGCTGCCTTCCTGCGCAGCGGCCCTGATGTTTTCATCGCCTACCGTGATCGCCGGAGACAACCGGCTTTCGCCATACACCATCAGCACAGTCCGAACCGGTTCGGCGGCTGCGGGCAATGATATTCCCAATAGAAAAACCAAACCGGCGACGCCCCATTTGCGCGCCCCTGAACCGCTGCATTGCAATTTCCTCACCGCCGTTGTCGATATGTTTGCCCATTTCGACAACCTGATAACAGCCATTCTCATTTCGCCCTGCCAAAATCCACTTGCGTTATTCAACACTCGTAAGAGTAAAGTGTAAAAACTGACAACTAAACCGTCGTTAAAAATATCTAGTAGTCCACTTTATCAGAAGTATAGAAATACAAGGTCAGTTATTGACGTTCATTTTTTGAGGGCAAACTAGATACGGTGCGAATACCCCACCTGTCCCTGGTCGGATCGCGGTCACCATCATTGCTTGCGATGTCGCGTCTAAACGATAATTCTTTAGCCCAATTTGAGTACTGACATAAAGGGTAACGAGAAGAATAACTTATCGTGAATCCAGTCCGGAAAAGCGACTAGCCGTTGCACGGGGAGCGCGCGCCACCCGGCGATAGCCACGTTCAGGTAATTTATAAGACTTCAGCATCCAGGCTATCGGCAACGCCATATATAAAGTGCGAACTGTGCCGATTAGATTAAGCGCAGTGATCAGTGGCGAGGTGGCGGGGGCTGTTGATTTATCTCCGGTAGCACATGATTTTGGTGCTCGGCGTTTAGTAAGTTCTCCTAACAAAAAACCAACACCACCGGAAAGCAGCAACGAAGTTGGCGCGGTAAGCCGGTGGCGGATTTTCCTGATTAAGCTATCGCCACGCACATGAATACTTTGTTGACGTTGCAATATTTGCCATTCGACATTACTGATTTGGGCGCTCAGCGACCTGGCTTTGCGACGTTTTAGAAACGGGTCTTTCATGATGATTTCCCGACATCCGGACGCTCTGGCGTTATGGGCTGAAGACTGCGGAGCGTCGAAGGGAATTGTAAAAAACGACTCTTACGGCGTATCACGCCAAACAAAATAAGTGTCAGCAACAAGTTAGCCGCGACAGTAAGCAATATGACACTGCTGGGAGCAAAGCCATTTTCAATAAGCACTAACACGGCCGCGGCCAGCAACCCTAGCCACGCACTCATTAGCAAAACGGCAATCATCACGCCCGAAATAAGCATGGACACCAAACTATCGCCTGCCCGCTGCGTCTCCAGGGCTGCCAGGCGAATGCGATCAACACCCAACCCGCGTAACTCATCCCACAACAACTGGGCCTCCGCCAATACGCCGGAACCGTTTTGCGGGTCGCCGCCTTGAGCAGTTTGCGCAGAGGCCTGATCTTTTGCCGTGCTTGGATTCATACTATTTGACGACTACCGGCCGCTCAACAACCGGCTCAGCACAAAGCCTGCCGCTGCCGCGATGCCCAGTGCGGTAATCGGATTGTCATGAACATAGCCCCGACAATCATCAAGCAATTGTTGCTCTTTATTTTTCAGTTGTTCGCCTTTTTCACCTAATGCGTCAACCGCGTGAGTGGCGACATTGGCGATAATATCGACCGTTTCATGGGCTGAATTGGCGGCTTTCTCTATAGTTTCCATGCTAATTTCCTCGTGCTGAGATGCCTGTTAAGGCATCTCAGTTGATGATTGACGCTCTAACGTTGATTTAACAAACGGCCGAATAAAAAACCAGCCGCCGCCGCAATACCGACTGACGCAATGGGATTCTTAGCAATATAACCGCGGCAATCTTTAACCAAACGCTCCTCGGTGCTTCTTAGTTGCTGGCCTTTGTCACCCAGTGTATCCACCGCTTGACTGGTCGCCTGGGCAACCTTGTCATAAGCGTCATGGGCTGTATTTGTTACTCTATCTAACGTTTCCATAATTAATTCCTGATTGATGCAACTGGCTTATTTACGACGCATGTCATTTTTGACAGATTTAACGCCACCAACACTACGAGCTATAGAGACTGCTTTTGTAATATCGGCATTGGAATTTACAAAGCCGCTCAATTGCACGACGCCTTTAAAGGTTTCCACGTTGATTTCAGCAGAGCTTAAAGTCGGCTCATTCAAAATCGCCGCTTTAACTTTGCTGGTGATAACGCTGTCGTCAACATATTCGCCGGTTCCTTCTTGCGTTTTCGACGATGCGCAACCTACCGCAGTCAATAACGTCAAAACCATAAAAAATGCAGAAAAAAATCTAATTAGTTGTTTCATGAGTAAATCTCCAATGATGTTTAAAAGTGAACTGAGCTTTGATGCCTAAATCTCCAGATTCTTATCGCAAAATGCATAGATCCGGAAATGGCCTGTCATCTCTACCAAGAACCTTAAATCCTAAGTAAGACTGGGGTTGCGTCAAAACCTTAAGAACACTTTATCGATAAAGCCTGTCGCAGTCGGTACGGTAGCGAACATACTGAAAAAAAGTGCGGCTATCGTTAATCAGTCGCCGTTCACAGTAGCTTGTTGTTCCACCATTTCCATGGCTGCAATGCAAAAATCCCTAGCCAATAACGTAAGCCGCCTATAAAAAATAGCCCTTGCCTATTTTCAACGCAACCACGTTAAGTTAAGACAAGGGCGACGCTTTTTAGGGCAATTTGCGCTTCGTCTAATGCACGAAAATCGCAATTAAAATGATGATAGGAATGGGAATGCCGAGTAGGTATAAAAGTATTGAGCGCATTGTTAATCTCCTTGGTTAGTGGGTTTTATGGGGAATTACAAATCACGCTGCCGCCCACCGAATGTGGCCGATAAGCTAGCTACGAAGGCCCCAATAAGCAGCGAAATAAACAGCCACAGCGCCGCATAAGCTGTCGCTTTGCGTGCTTTGTCAGTCGTCTCTTTGGCGAGGATTTCCGCGTTATGCAGCGTGGTTTGAACACGGTTATAGGTATCAGTCACTCGCGTCTCCGCAGCTTGTTGAGTCAGTCCGGTACGAGCTGCAACGACTTGACCGACATAACGTATATCTTCCGGAGGCAGTGGACCGGTATGAATAGCGTTTAAAAAGATACGCGTCACTTCAAAAGGCGCACCATGCGAGAAGATGGGTTCCGGAACGCCACCGTTTTTGACTATTGCTACATTAATGTCTCTTCTGAACAGCGAATCGACAAAGTAAGCCATTGGCCCATTGTCATGCTCCGGTTTCACCCTATCTAATTCTGCCACTGCGGCGGTGCCGGCGACGCCTCCAGCAACAGTCGCTCCAGCTTGAATGCCGCCGCTGACGATTGAACTAATTACCGACGTTAAAAGCGCGGCGGTCGCAAGTACAGCAACGGCCCAAGCTAAAAAGCCGTGTACGGTATCGCGAAAATAGACCTCGTCGAATTGGGTATCAACCCACTTGGTTCTCAGTCTGCCGGCAATATAGCCGCCTACTCCAGAAGCAATCAGTTGCGTAAAAGTTAGCCAGAGAATGGTTGTTACGCCAAAGGTAGTCGCGGTAACACCATTAAACGCCCATGGTGATACGGAAGACAGACCCAGGCCTGTTCCCAATATCAACAATGATAATGACAAGGCCGCAGCGGCCGCTGCCCCAGCCAAGATGGCACCCCACGATACCGCATTAAGGTGGCTGTGAATTATTCCGCCTGGCAAGGGTCCAAATTCGTCGGCAGCGTTACTGTTGGTAAGGGTCATGATTTATCTCCTGAAAAATTATGTTCGCAGGAATATTGCTCTCGATATGGTCAAGCATCTGTTCGGCATCGCACATAGAGTGCGATGACTATACGTTAGATCAAGTAAGAAGCATCATATTTACCACATAAATCAAACAGTTATTGATTTGTGATCGACTGGTTTTTTTATACCCAACAGATACTTTCCACTTTTTTTAAAAAGAAATTGAAAAAAGCGAAAGAGATAAATAATAACCTTAACCAGATGTAGGGTTATTAAGACCAGCCAACGGATTAAGATCAATTACCTGAATCATATAGGCCGGAGATAAATGGGAATACCTCATTGTCATTTGCAAGGAAGAATGACCAAGTACCTGTTGAAGGGCTCGAATGTTGCCACCGTTCATAGTAAAGTGACTAGCGAAGGAATGCCTTAAAATGTGGGCAAGCTGGCCAGGCGAAGAAGGGAAGCCACAACGATTGAAAGCCGACCTGAATGCAGAGTAACAAGATTTGAATGCACCCTGTTCAAGACGATTTTTAATGCAGAGGAAGTGCCCATCGGAAACTGGAACAAATCGAGAACAACCGGATTAACAATTCCAGAAGCAGGACAAATCAGCCCAGAATTAGAAGATACCCGGCAAAAACTGCAAACGGGTACATAACCGCGCGGAAGGTCTTTGACAGGTGGAGCGGGAACTAGGAAGGATTTTTTTGATATTCAAGTACAAGGAAAATAAAAAATATGGGCAGATACGACAACAGAAGAGAAGATAAAAAGGATTGGTCACTATTAAAAATAATTGGCGGTGTCACGGCGGGAATACTACTCGCAGGAGCAATAAGCACAGCCGCTTGGCTGTATTTCGCAGCTTCAGTGGTGGAAGGTTTTAGAAAAAGCAGTCAATCAATAACCACTAATCAAGCATCTATAAGAGAAAGGGAGTTAATCGCAGAAAAGGAACTGATTGCCGAACAAGCTAGACAAATAGCGATAAGAGATGAAGCAATAAGAACAAAAGCAGAATATGAACGGCGGTTTAGAGCTCAGTATAAAAAACCACCCGAATGCAACGAATCAAGAATTTCTACACAAAGGGTTAAATGCGCCAATGATTACATGAACGCAAGAGCAGCTTTTGATAAGGCACAAAGATAACTTGATGGTTATATCAATTTTGATACAATAACCCCATGAACGGTAAACAAATCATTGCAGCTTTAAAGAAAGAAGGTTGGAACCTATCCAGGATTGAAGGGAGCCATCATATTATGGAAAAGGACGGTATGCCGCGAGGTGTTCCGATTCCAGTACACGGAAGCAAGGATATTGGTATTGGTTTATTGAAAGCTATCGAAAAACAAACAGGTGTAAAACTAAGATGAAAACTGAATTTCCTTACACAGCAGAGAAGGACGAAGACGGAATGTTTTTTGTACAGTTTATCGACTTGGAGGAAGCATTCACCCAAGGCGAGACACTAGAGGAAGCTGCCTATAATGCCAGTGAAGTTTTAAGCGCAATGCTTGCTTATAGGATGGAAAAGAACCAGGAAATACCAAACGCTTCAAGATGTCCAGAAGACGGATTTTTAGCAGTACCCAGCCCAGAGGTGCAAGCGGCTTTGTTGTTAAGAAACGCCCGAGGTAGCAGACCGTTATCAGATGTCGCTAGTTCAATGAATACATCATGGCCAGCAGCACAACGTTTAGAAAACCCCCACCATTGGCCAAGTCTTAAGCAATTGGATAAGGCAGCAAGGGCACTTGGTAAACGACTGGTTTTATCACTAGAGTGAGAATTAATTCTTTCCACTTTCTTTCCACTTTGTGAGCTGAATTAGGCGTTTTTAGGCTGTTTCGTTTTTTGTTGATGCTTGGTTTTAGCCGTTTGCAGCCTACTTAAGCCCGTGACAAGCCCCATAGAGTGCGATTAAGTTGCGGGGGTAACTTTCACCATAAATCACGGCCTAAGCACATTTATTCAACGCTGGCTTCGACTCCGCTTAGCCAGAGCCGAAGCCGGGATGTAAATCATCAGGGCTTGGTTGCCACCACCCGCCAGATGATATTGCCGACATCATCGGCGACCAGCAACGCCGATTGTTTATCCAGCGCCACACCTACCGGTCGTCCGAAGGCATCGCCCTCGGCGCTGACAAAGCC
>JAQTQN010000004.1 GCA_028712225.1 Methylobacter sp. | reverse complement strand
CTTGCGCCAAGGCGGGCATAACGGCTTAGGATTAGAAGCTTTCGATTCGGCAGTGGCATTCAATCCTTCCGAGTGGCAGTGCGAAGAGTTGATGGCAGGGCTTGTAACAACATCCTATAGCCTTGGAGAGTATAAAAAGCATCACGCCAGCTTGCACGAGCGACGGCAAAAGTTATCCGAGAAATCGGTTCCAGCAAAATGGTTACTGCAAGTACTGCCCAAGCCGCGGCTGGCGAAAAATGTTTAAACCCATAAAGCAGGCGACTGCGTATTGAATAGAACAGCCGTGCCGCTTTAACCTGTTTAGACGTGCCGCCGCCAGCATGAAAAGCTTGAGCCTTAGTTAAGTAGACGCTTTGCCAGCCACTTAAGTGAGCACGTCGAGAGAAATCCAAGTCTTCCAGATAAACGAAAAATCTTTCATCAAACCCTTGTAATTGCTCAAACAGCGATCGTCTAACTAGAAAAAATGCGCCTATCACATGATCAACCGTTTGCGTTGTTGCATGGTCCCAATCAGTTCTATGCAAAGAAAATCTGCGCAACCCCGGCAATTTATTCAAACCAATAGACTGCAAAAGAAAAATCAGTGGTGTCGGGAATCTGGCACAGCTGCGATCAACCTGACCTGATTCATTGATCAATTGAATTCCGCAAATGCCTATTTTGGCATTGTCAGGATTAGCCATGAACGATAACGGCGTATCTAGTGAGTTTTCGTATAAACGGGTATCTGGATTAAGGAACAGAACATATTCACTTTGAGCGTATTGGGCGCCTAAATTACAAGCCTTGCCAAAGCCTAAGTTTTTACCGGCACGTATCAGTTTGACGTTAGCCATTTTTTCAATAGCTGCATCCGATCTATCCGCTGATCCGTTATCAATAACAATGGTTTGTCCTACAAGCTCAGTACCATATTGGGCAATTGAATTGAGGCAATCGAGCACTTGTTGACCGCTATTCCAGTTGACGATGATGATGTCAATCATGCCTGCAAGGCCTTACATTTCGGTTTGATGATTGGTGGTACTTTGATTAAAACCAAGTCAATGCTTCCTTAAACCTCAGTTTTAGAAATGCTTCCGAATATTCTTCCGGCATAGCGTATTTTGTCTGTGAATAAAAGGCATCCTTGGTATCGGCAGGAGATTGGTTTTGGCTATAAACATCAATTAACGTAGCTTGTGGTAATTTTTTGCATATTTTCCATGTTGCGCTGTCACGTTCTGTGACAGCAAAAATAGGTTTTCCTGTGGGAATATATTCGAATAATTTGCTTGGTAAAGCAGCATAAGAGGCCGACAGCAAAAGCAACCCATCGGCATACTGTAGTCGTTCTAGCAGCTCATTACGTGGTCGGTTGCCAGGGCACTCTATACGCCAGCCGATGTCGTTAAAACGAGGTTTAAACGGCTCGATAATACGTAATTCATCGGGTGAGAGAGAGCCAATTAATTCAATCACTCCACTTGAGGGTCGTTGTTTTAGATTTTCTAATAAGGGTTCTAATAGAAGATTCGGGGTGCGTCTGGTATCTGAACCTGAAAATCTGCCAGCATGGATAAGCAGCCGTTCTTTGTCTATGTTCTTCGAAAAGTTTGATTCTGAATGATAGATTTGCTGCGGGTAACCATTTGTTAACACTTGCACTTTAGCTATAAATTTAGGATAGCGTTCGCACAGCAAATTTTTCCATACAGCACTGGATACCTGAATTGCTTTAGCATTACTTAAAATTTTCTTTTCCAGCAGTCCTTCCTGCCAACGGCGCAACAAAGAGTTACGTAATAAAGGCTTGAGTGGTTCATCCAGCCAACCGTCACGCATATCGACAATATGCGCCACACCAGTGCGTCGCGATAGCAGCCAAGCACCCACATGAGCAGATTCAGGGGGGCTAGACGATAAAATAAAGTCGGCACTTTGCATAGAGGCAAGTACTCGTTCATTTCTTGCTGCCGCTTTTGCCCAGACGACAGTTGGGTCTGGATTGAACAACCAATAAGCTAACCAGCGGCGTAGTTTATTAGGTTTTCTAGTATAAACATCAGTGGAACTTGTGACCTTATCACGGTATAGGCCTAAGCTATCACGTACTGTTATTTCCGTCCCCCAGTAATCCTGACGTTCGCCATTTGCACTGCCTGCGCGAATTATCACTACTGAGTAGCCATCTTCGGTTAGCCATCTTATAAAACGATCAATGCGAAGATTGCCAACATGTCCAATGTGTCCCCAGAAAGGCGCAAAAATGACCGCTTTTTTGTGTATGGTATTCATTTTCCCTACTGACTTACAATTGGTCTTAGCTCAACTACGCGTCTCCACCAGAGCAAGACTGAAAGTAAACGCCAAAGCGTTATCGGAGCAGTCTTCACCATAGTGTCGTAATTATCAAGTAATACAGAAACAGAAATATAAGGGCAGTTGACATCGACTATATTTTTTTCTGCAATGCTTTTACTTGAGATAAGCCATTCACGATAAGGAAACGGAAAGCCCATTTTATTGCGACGCCATACCACTTCAGAGGGCACATATTCCTCTACGGCCTTGCGCAGAACATGTTTATGCCAGCCGTTATGAATCAAGTATTCAGGGGGAAGCTGTGTGCAAAACTCTACTACCCGATAATCCAAAAACGGTGCGCGCGATTCAATTGGAATACCGTAAGCTGATTTTGCACCTGAACGTAACCAGTAATTCATTAAACGATGTGTCATATTGGCAATAGTGCGGCCATGGAAACTGTTTTCTGCATTAGTACTTGGATTATTCAACTTTGCCGCAAATACAGCAGGGGACAGAATTTTATTTAACAGCCCGTATTCACCTGTTCTACGCATCCCCATTTGTACTCTTTGCTCCTGGCTTAAAAATAAATCAAAAGCCATGCCTTTAATAGCTGGCATAGGATTAATTTCGGTATTAGCAAAAAGTTCAGAAGCAAACCCCATGACATTACCGCTGGCTAGTAAGTGTCGAAGAAACGGTCCTTGATAATCTCCTGCATAGCCTGCCAACATTTCATCCCCTGCGGCGCCACTTATAACGACATGTGCTCCATCGGCTTTGATCAAGCGTTGCATATTTTGGCTAGTATGTAAATTTGGAGCGTGGAATGGCTCCTCTTGCAACCAGATAAAATCATTTGCACCTTGCCAAAATTCTTCTTTAGGCGGTTTGATCACCTTATAGTCAATTTGATTGGGATAGCGTTGAGCAACTGCTCGAGCGAAGGGTTCTTCGTTGGAGTGTTTTTCTGTAAATTCTATAGTGTAGGTTTTAAAGCTTCGCTGCAAACGCCCGGCTGCCAAGCCAACCAATGCAGATGAGTCCATTCCACCACTAAGTTCAAAGCCAATCGGGACATCTGCGCGTAAGCGGATGTTCAAAGCATCTGCCAAAATATCTGCCAGCCCTGTGCTGGCTTGGTTTGCGCTAATGTCATTTATGCTGAGCCGACTGGTTGGTAAAGCCCAATAACGCACTGGCTTAAAGACACAAGATTGATCAATCCACGCAAAATGACCAGGCGGAAAATCTTGTACATCGCGCCAAAACGTGCCGCCACGATCGCGGCGACCAAACAATATAAAATCGCTCACGGATGCTGTATCAATACTGTTGTTATTTACACACCCGGCAGCTAGTAAGGCTTTAATCTCTGATGCCCAGTAAATATATTCATTGGGCCGGGAAGACAAATACAACAGTGCTTTACCGAGACGATCACGTCCTAACAAGACGGCTTTACGTTTGATGTCATAAATGGCGACTGCAAAAAATCCATTTAAGAGCTCAAAAACACCTTCGCCCCAGACAATGTAGCCATTGAGTAAAACTTCGGTATCGGAAGAGGTTCTAAACGCTATGCCTAATTGCTCTAGTTTTTCGCGCAGTTCGATGTAGTTATAAATTTCGCCATTAAACGTTAAGCAATAATTTCCACAGGTACTCCACATCGGTTGATGTCCTGCTGGGCTCAAATCAATAATTGAATAACGTACCTGAGCCATTGCAAGTTGATGCAAAGGCGCTTCAGCTTCGTTTTTTAGTACAGGCCAATGCTCTTGGATAATCGAAGGACTTCGCGCTGAACTAAAAGTGTGAGCGCGATTATTTGATACATCAGCCAGTAAAAAACCTTCATCGTCAGGCCCTCGATGTTTAATAGCCGTCGACATCTGGATGATTTGGCTTGATTTCGTTGTTGATTGGGTAAGCAAATACCCGCTAATACCACACATGATTATTTTCTCGAAAATACTAAGGCGTAAGTGCTCTTAATTAAAGTTGGTTCAGTGAACCATAGATAAACTATAAAAAAACTGGCGCCACTAGCGCCGACCAAAAGCTGGTAAATCACACTTTGCGGCATATAGTTATTGATGGTGCAGTAAACTAATATAACCATTGGCAATGCCGCACCTAATAATTGATGAATAAGTGCGGAAAAGTATTCGCTTATTGTCATGCCTACTAATTTCCAGCGCAAAAAAAACTCCAGCGGATACAAAATAGCTCCGGCCGCAATCAAAAAAGCAAGCGCAACGCCCGATATACCAAAAAAACTTCCTATGTAGTAGGCTACGGCGTACACAATCAAGGCCAACAAATTGATATAAAAAGCCCAGTCTGGACGGCCTTTTGCCAGAATAAGAGTGCCTATCGGATTGCCTAAGGAAAATAGAAATCCGAGGCCACATAAAATGGAAACAATGGGTGCAGCCTCAGCCCACTTTGCCCCCATCAAAATTTCAACAATGGCTGGTGATGCAATCGCAAGCCCGATATATATTGGAAAAGAGATCAATGTGATAGTGCGTACCACATCCAGATAGCCTCGGCATAAACGTTCATTGTCATGTTTTATTTTTGAAAAAATAGGTAGTGAAACACGTGTAAAAATTGGATTTAGCACTGTAAACGGGCGCATCATCAGCTGAAATGCTACCGAGTAAATTCCTAGATTATGATCCCCCAAAAGCTTGCCTATTATCACTTTGTCCAGGTTCCAGCCAACGAAATTGAGCAGTCTTTCACCAATCTGGAAATAGCCAAAACGTAAAGCATCAGTGACACGTCCTTGACATGTTTCTGGCAGGTTTTTTAGCACTCTTTTTGTAGACTCAAAATAAAAAATAGTTTTAATTAAACTCAATGACAGTTGTGCTGCCACTAAAGACCATACTCCATAACCAAACCATGCCAACCCGACAGAAACTGATAGCCCACCGATTGAGGAAATAATGTCCACGACAGCTATAGTTTGAAATTTCAATGCACGCTGCAACACCGAAAAGTAAATCTGGCTCGAGGTGCTTGTAATGACTACGACTCCAAACCATGGCAGTAAGTCTTTAAGTAGAGGGGAATCGTAAAAGGAAGTAATCCAGGGAGTTGTGAAAAAGATAATTACGGACAAAATTATTGATAAGGCAATACCTAAGGCAAACAAACGCCGAAATAATTGTCGAGAGAAAATGCTCACCTGAACTATGTAATTGCCTACACCAAAATCTGAAATAGATGTCGCTAAGCCAATAACGATCATCATTGTTGCCATTAAACCGAAGTCTGACGGCTCCAACAGTCGCCCTAATACTGCCAGTTGTATGAGCTGAATCGCTAGGCTGGCAATTGCTGATACGGCAGTCCAGCGTCCTCCAGCGGCTGCTTGTTGACGGAGCGAATTGCTTGCAGGTTCTTTGGGCATCAGTTTGTAGTTATCAGAAATTTCATAGACCCAGTTTCCTTGCGGTTACAAAATATCCAGACGTTTCAAGTTCCCAGTTGTGATCCAACTTATCCAATATTGGTGCAGACTTTTGGCCTAGATACCAAAATGGTAGTAGGCAGGATTTTATTACCCAGCGCAAAGTCTTAGGGCCGCGCACAAAGCGGTTGGTGAAGTAATTCCATTTCAGAACTAATGTGGTAAA
The DNA here is from genome assembly GCA_028712225.1 of Methylobacter sp. GTDB lineage: Bacteria > Pseudomonadota > Gammaproteobacteria > Methylococcales > Methylomonadaceae > JABFRC01. Next base: position 47,316 of record JAQTQN010000004.1, on the reverse strand, counting down.
AAAACCAGCTTGGGGTTCAATCACAATATCTACAAAGTTGGCTTTCTCAAGCAGATATTTAAGGCCATAGGGTGTGTAACGGAAAAAATCATAAGGTGCTTCGTGGATCCACCATTGCCAAGGGATCTGCAGGATTATTCTTCCTCCTGGTTTGAGAATGCGGTTGGCCTCGTTTAGCATGGTTTGCGGTTCACATAAATGTTCCATAACCGAGAGCGAGATAATCGTATCGGCGACTTCCGATTCAATTGGCAAGGGTTGATTGAGGTCAGCTGCAATATCTGCTTGGGTCGCATGGAAACTACCTACCCAATCAACTGCTATATATTGCTGTACGTGTTGCAGGAAGAAGTTTTTATAAGGTGATTCACCAGCACCGAGATCGTAAAGAGTGCCTTTAAAGAGCGGGATGAATTTCTCCAGAAATTGGTCTCCTATGTTATAGACTAGCCAATTGTGAGCGAGACGGTTACTGTGGTTTTTACTGATCATACAATGAAGAAATTTTTTATACTTTGGATTATGTGATTGGTTGATACTTCATCCAGTCCATAAAAAAGGGGCAGGCGCAGTAGTCGGTCGCTTTCTTGCGTGGTGAACGCATCCACGCCGTGAAAACCGCCAAATCTTAAGCCCGCAGGGGCAGAGTGCAGCGGCACGTAATGAAATACAGCATACACATTATCCGCCTTGAGGTGTTCTAGCAACGCGGTGCGTTGGTCAAGGTCGCGTACCTTTAGATAAAACATATGGCCGTTGTGCTCGCATTTTTCGGGTATGGTAGGTAACTCAATCAAACCTTCTTGTGCTAGCCCAGCTAGACCATGCCAATAACTTGCCCAAGTGGCAAGTCGGTTTTGAGTGATTTCATTTGCCTGCTCTAACTGTCCCCATAAATAAGCAGCCTGAATCTCGCTTGGTAGATAGCTACTGCCCAGATCAACCCAAGAATATTTGTCGACTTGTCCGCGAAAAAACTGACTTCGGTTGGTGCCTTTTTCACGAATGATTTCAGCGCGATGTATAAAACGCTCATCGTTGATGATCAGCAAACCACCTTCACCACCGCTGGTGAAGTTTTTAGTCTCATGAAAGCTGTAGGCGGCCATGTGGCCGAATGTGCCTAGTGGCTTGCCTTTATAGGTCGACATCATGCCTTGTGCGGCATCTTCGATCACAAACAAATTATGGCGTTTGGCAATATCCAATATGGTCTCCATATCACAGCCGACGCCCGCATAATGTACAGGTACGATGGCTTTGGTCTTTTCCGTAATAGCGGCTTCGATAAGCGTTTCATCAATATTCATGGTATCTGGGCGAATATCGACAAATACAATTTTTGCACCACGTAAAACAAAAGCATTAGCCGTGCTTACGAAGGTGTAGCTGGGCATGATAACTTCATCTCCCGGCTGAATGTCGATCAGCAATGCAGCCATTTCTAACGACTGAGTGCATGATGGAGTCAACAAGGCTTTTGCGCAGTCTAAGTGCTGTTCAAACCACTGCTGACATTTACGGCCATAGGCACCATCACCTGAGATCTTATCGCTGCGCATGGCGGCAAGGACAAACTGGTCTTCGTTGCCGGTATGAGGGGGGCGGTTAAAAGGGATCATATTTATAAGCTTGCTAAGAATTGTTTTTCTAGTTCAAGTAGATCTTTTTTTCGATCTTTCAAACGACGAACCGGAACACCAGCGTATATACCCCAGGGAGAAGTGCTTTTTAGAACTAGCGACATGGCACCAAAAGAGCACCCCTCCGAAATTCGTACACCAGGCAACACTATCGTACCGGCACCAAAAATAACATGTCGTTCTACAAATACGGGATTTAAGGTTTCATTTTTGAATTTTTGAGGAATTAGCGAGTTGACCAGGGTCTCACCAGAATAATCATCGGATTGAGAAAATATTTTTACCCCGTAGGCTAAAGTGCAAAAGTCCGATATAAAAACGCCTGGCTTTCCACCTGCGATTAAACACATTGGTGTTAGATGACAGTAAGCACCTAAAACGAGCCTACCCGAAAGTACACAAAAATCATCAATTCGAGAATTATCACCGATCTCTATAAGCTCTGGATTGTAAATGCTGGCTTTATCGCTGACTTTGACATTTGTCCCCAATTTTTTGAATCCCATTCCCAATAGTTGGGATTCGGTTAAATATGCCATTAGTTACCTACTAAAAATAGAGTTGAGCTGTTGTAATAACGCTGCTTCGGAAAAATACTCGCTAACAATGTCCATATTGTGCTGTTTGTTAGCGTTATCAATAAAACTAAGATTGAGAGTGTTCAAGTCAAATAATTTAATGCCAAGACCATTAAAAAAATCCCACTGAGTAACGTCATTACGCATATATATTTTTTTGCCCAATCCCAATAGGGCGATTGTGTTCCCCATACCTTGCTGGCGCTTGTGAGCAAATATGGCAATATCAATTTGGCCTAGTAATTTTTTATAATTTTCTAAATCTATAAAGTCCATTAGGGGTACGAATTTATTACCAAATAACTCCGTGCCTTTTTTTGCCACCTGTCTGGCATATTCGGCGTCGCCATAGGATAGTGGGCAATAAATAGCAATATTTTCATTTTTATATGCCAAAAGCATCTCAAACACATCCAGATGGTTATTGCTGGGGGTAGCCGAATTGCCAACTAATATATTTGTTGTTGTACCTGTTTTAGCAGGGACAATGAATTCTTGATAAGTGTTACTTGGATACATCAGGCATTCGTGATGTATCCCTGTTGCGCGGTACCATTTTTTAGCCAGTTCGAAGTCACCTTTTATATAAGTAACAAAATGACCTATATGTTTAATTACGAAATATCTAAAAAACCAATCTTTCCACCAACGCCAATTTTTTTGCATGGTTTCATGGTTATATAAATCACCGCCCCATATTATCCAGTAGCATTTCTTCAGTAGCCAAGGCTGCAATGCAAGGATGTAATACAGATGGTTACTAAATAATCCGTGTAAGATAATTTTGTCTGCTTGATGCATTGCTTTTGATAGAGCAAAACAATTTTTTAATAAGCTTGGATAGATAACTGTGTCTGCTGATGCTGTTAATACTCCTGATGCTATCGGTGTATGAGGAAGCGTGTAGATGATAAAGCGGTGACCCGCGTTGACAAAATGTTTACGGATTAGAGTTCTGAAAGAGGGTACAAATTTGTTGTCCCAGCAAAACAGATGCAGGATAGTGTCGTGGCTCATAATATGTTTTTACATTATTAAACGCTCTTTTCTGAGCATGGTGTTTAGGCATTCCATTTTTTAATTTCATCGCTACCACTTTGCTGAACAAATGAAATTATGCAGGGTTAAATCCAGTTAGTTCATCTAGTAATTCATCACGGGTGATGTCGATCACTGGAATTCGATTGTTTTTACAGATACTCATAAAGCCATATAGGTCGACGCCTGCCAGTTCGGCCGCCTTGATGAGTGTGACTCGCTCATGCTGAAACAGCCAGAGGGCGTATGAGGTTTTGATTTCTTGCTTGATTTCAGGGACGGCCTGAAAGGCTACAAAATCATTGGGTAATTCAATGGTTATTTGCATGATGGGTCTCCTGAAGGTGCTAGCTGGTAATCAAAATAAAAATAGAGTTAAGTGGAAGTAGGGTATAAGGCATGCAGCCCAACATCGGGCACATTGTTGACGCAAGCTATGTTAACAAATACTCCTCAAAGGAAGCCATATTCTATGGCAGTGGTTTCTTTATACACAATGCATACGGGTTGGGTATGCAATACACAGATGCTTGATTGAAAAACCGGTAAAACGCAAGCAATATCAGGTTCATGCTGAGTCCATTCTTGGATTTGCTGGCGATCAATTTTGCCCTTGCCGATTAAAAATATTAACTGCCATGCCAGTAGCTGCTTGCTGCAATCGATCATCGTTTGTCCAGAACTCGGTGCAATTATGTTGCATAGCTGTCGCCAAATGGAGCGCGTCCGGGGTTTTTATTTTATGGCGTGTGCGCAATGTAAGCGCACGTTCAAATTCGGCATCTCCGATTGTCAACCATTGTTGATCGGCCAAAAAAATTTCGTAATCAGTAATTAATGCGGTGTTGCCATCGATAATCGGTTTAACTAAGGCCTCCAGTCTAACCAGCGGCGATACGCATAAGACAGCATCGGTATTGTTGGTCATGTGTTTTCGTATCTGTTCGCTAAAGGGAGGAGCATCTTCAAGCAAATAAATGACGCAAAACCGGTCGAATCATTTACTGGCGTCCCATTCATCACGTATGGCCGTTACGCGCTGTATTACCTCGGTTGTATTGGCAGCAGGTCGGCGAGCAAAGCGTGGTGATGAAAGCAGCGTTAATGCTCGAGCCACACTGCCGCGCCCTTCGTTTATTTGTAAAGGCATTGTTTCTGTAGTGGCATCCAACAGTGTTAGCAATGCTCTGCCAACAGGTTTAAAAGACAGCTCTTCCATTGGATGGATATGGCCTGTGGCATCAATTTCTACTTGTATGGTTTGCAGCATTATTCCTCCTTGCTTTGATCGAATTTTTTATTGTAACGAGCCGAATACGATATTCACCGACTTCCGGTGATCAGGATTTTGTTCATTGTTTGTATCTATTTTGTTAAATGGGTTGGAGTGAATACCTCATAAAGTCATATAGGTCAACGCCTGCTAGTTCGGCACTGTTGATGCAAACTATGTTAACAAATACTCCTTTAATGAGGAGTCTATTTAGCTATTCGTAATGACTCCACATGCAATAGAATTTGATTTGTTTCTCTTGCTCTAAACTTCATAGACAAGGCAGTGTTGTTTGTTTATTCGTCTGCTAAAAAGGCCATTCATGTTGCCTTTTCAGTATTCAAATTCAGGGGGATATTGCAGCGGATTTTTACTGATTATATCTATAAACTTCAACGCTTTATCTTTAAGTCCGCGGGTATTTAACGGATTGTTTACAACCAAATTTTGGCGAATTCGAACTGTATACTGCATTTACCTAAATCAAACTCGATCATTTCCTTGCTGGCATCCATCGTTTTAATATAGCGCCCATCTTGCAGGCGATAAACCTTGGCGATATTTTCTACTGGATCAACGATTACGTAGTGTTGAACACCTTCCTGTTCATAGAGTTTAAATTTGGTAGTACGGTCTTTATGCGCAGTAGACTTGGAAAGTATCTCGAAAATAAGGGTTGGGGTTTTGCTAAGATAGGCGGCATTTTTTAGTTCTCCACAAACCACCAAATTGTCAGGCTGGACAGTGGTTTCTTCGTCAATTTTCCAGTCCACGGGCAACAAGGCATGACATTCTCGACAGTTTTCCAATGCTTTCTCTAGCTGACTGGCAATATGTTGGCTTATAGATTGATGAGCAATGCTGGGTGAAGGACTCATGGCGTAAGGCACACCGCATATAAGCTCCCAACGACCTTCCCATTGGACATAGTCGTCAAAGCTATAATGAGGCAAATCTTCCAATCTTGGTGTAATCATAAAAAGAGTTCCTATCTTAATTCAGAGCCCGTAGGAGGCGGTGGGGTACAAACCATCCTATGGGGCTCAAGATTGTATGTCGGCTTGATTTTAGAAAAAGACGCTTCGCTGTCAAAGGGGATGATTTTTTCACAGTGCTGTTCTGCGCATTTAAGAGGAATAACATCGTTTATGTTTTTCCCTTGTTCGGGGTGTTGAGCGCATAGTTGATAGGCTGACAACACTAAATTACTGTCTATTTGTCCTTTAACAAACTGTTGGAAAAATGACACCACTTTATCTTGTTCTACAAGTTGGTTAAGTTTGGATAATACAAAAATAAATTCGATTATTACCAGCGGGGATATAACCAGAGCTTGTTTTTCTATGGCTTGCTGAATCAGTATTTGCGCGATGCTTTGTTTTCTGACGTCTTGGTTGATTGCAAAATATACCAATACGTTAGTATCAAAAAATATCACGGTTAATCTCATTACATAATGTGTTTATATCAATCTCTTTGCTAACCATGGGTAGGTTGCAACGCTGACTAATAATTGCATTAAATTGTTGCAATTGCTTTATGGTTTGCGTATCAGGATGTTCTGTTTCTTTATTCATGTCATCGACCAATACAATTACTTTGGTGTGTTTGTTAAGCAGTTGCTCATAATCTTTTAGTTCTATGAAGTTACCGGTAATGTCAGTTTCAAATTCAATCTCATATATGGCACTGTTCCTTAAAAGTGGTTTTGATACAAAAGAGACACAATCCTGAGGTTGCAAATCATAGGTCAATGCAAGTTGCTCTTCTTTGAATATTAGATGTACAACATGAAATATAAGTAAGCCAGCTTATTTCTTTCCCTGACCAACCAGAAAACCAATTAAACCAGAAACAATGGCACTGACGATACCGGCCGCCCATTTCTTGTCCTCCGATGCCCCGTTCGAAAAGGTGTAAACGCAGCCAACAAAAACCACGCCGACAATCAGCAAGGCAAAGTAAAACAATGCGAACGTCATTTTACGCTTCATGTCGGCATCCGCCATTTCTTGGGAACGTCTGGCGGTAGCGTCTTCTTGCGATTCGTTGCTGACCGATAGCTCGTAACGATGATCCTTGCCAACGATCTGGCTAAGATTGATTGGCGGATTGCCTCCATTCTTTTCCTGGATAGGGCCGCTCATTCGGTTAGATGCCTACGATTTCTGTCAATAGGTGCTTGTTTTGATCAAGAATACCGAAGCGTTTTTTCTCGCTTTTAGCCTCGGCCACTACGTCATATAAGGCGATGGCTTTGCGGAGAATTTCAGCTTTGGTGGTGTGATTGGATGAGGCCAACTGTTCTAGCCGTTCGTTTAGCTCGGGCGATAAGTTCAAACTGAGTCGAACAGATTCTTTTTCGGCTGCCATGAGGTTCTCCTGGGATTAATAAAAGCGTAATTAATGTGTAAATAATACGCTTTTTAGGTGTTAAGACAATATTTCGCTTTTCTATTTTGTGTGTGGTTCTGTGGTTCTGTGGGATGCGCGGAGGGCAGGAGGAGAGTAGTTGCATACTAAGCTCGGTCTTGCTTGCGCTAACTTGTGTTTTTGTATAGATAATAAGCGGCGAATATTGTTGCCTGTTTTACAGTTAGGGAAGTGCTGATTAAATCCTTCGACAATCTCTCGGCAACTGCTCCTGCGTCGCCTACCAATAGTAGGCGCATTAAGCGAAGCGCCTACTATTGGTGCCCTACCTCCTGCATGCCCGATGAAGCGGGGCAGGCTCTCCATGCAGTCGACCACGAGCGAAATCGATTTGTTCAGCGCTTCCTTAGGTGTACCCAATGCATTTATTTATTACTCTCCAGCCATATCATTATCGCCTTAGCAAATTCTGAAAATTCGCCCAAATGATATTTAACAATGCTGTGGACGATTTCCCAGTTGATGCTTTCATAGCTATGCACTGCAATATTTCTAAAGCCAACTGATTTTTTTAGTTTGGTCGCCAGCTCTTTATCCAATACATGTTCATGCGCTAGAAGATCAAAGGTTTCGCCCATGGTGCCGGGTGGTGGCACTGCCATGCTGGCTATTAGGTGGGCTCCGATGTCTACGCAAGTTGTATTGCACGACTCAGATTGAGAGAGATGATGTCTTGCAAATCATAATCTGTAGTCAATATGTTTACATCAGCCGGAAATTTGGTTTCTATGCGCAGCAGACAGCGTCGCAGAGACTCCAGTTTTTGTTCTATTACTTCCCGATCCATGCTGTTCGCCTTTCTGTAAGTATTCTGTTCCTATATGGCATAAAGTCGGCTTGTTCTATTAGATGACGACTGATTAAGTTGCCAAACGAGGTGTCGCTGCCTAGTATTCGGCGGCCATGGCGTACAATTTGCCCAAGTAATGGTTCAGGCGCGGTCGCTAAATCAACTAGATCGACTGGACGTCCGATTGCTTCAGCCAGAGCCTGAATGATAGCTATTTTTTCGGCGGCGCTTAGAGGATGTTGCGCGGCTACGGCAATATCCAAATCGCTGTCAGTTCGCTGGCGGCCTGTTGCGACCGATCCAAAAAGAATGACTAAGGTGATGCCGTCAAAGTTTGCCAAGACTTTTTGTATGGTTGCTTCGATCGGCGATAGCACTTCGGTATTATCTTCTAATGCAGGCATATGGTTATTACTGTGAATTCTTATAGATTATCTACAGGCTCAGTACGAACGGATAAGTGGTTGATTTAATAAGATAACCGTTCGCACTGAGCCTGTCGAAGTGCAATTTCTAGAGATTCCCTTATGTTTCGACGGCTCTTGTGTCATGCTCAGTTTGTTATTTCAACACTCTTTTTAGTTTTCCGCAGCGTTTGCATTGATAGACGGTAACGAGTTTGCCTTGCATGACATCAAATTGTTGGCTGTTAATAATTAACCATTTGTGAAAGCCACTTCGGCATAAGGTGTTGCCTTTGTGTTTTTCTGAAATTTTGGGTCGTTTAAAGGGAATTACATCACCCATAATTATTTACAATTTGTAGGCTTGAGGTGGTTTAAGGACGCTCTTTGTAAAATTAAATCCATTTGTTTTTCGACAGGCTCTCCATGCAGTCGAGGACGAACGAGGACAAATGGTAAGTTTTATAAAGCATGTTCCTGGTCATCCTGATATTGATCACGAATAACTAGAATTTCCGGCCATTGCTCTAAAAATGCATCGACGCAGACGGGGTCAAAATGCACGCCACGACCTACTAGTAAAAACTCTACGGCTTGTTGCAATGGCCACGCTTTTTTGTAGGGGCGTTCGGATGTTAATGCATCAAACACATCGGCGACAGCAACAATTCGACCATTGATAGGGATTTCTTCACCTTTCAAGCCGTGCGGATAGCCGCTGCCATTGTATTTCTCATGATGCGTTAAGGCTAAGTCGGCAGCCAATCGCAACAATGGGGATACGCTGTCGGCAAGGATATTGTAACCGTTGATTGCGTGCTGTTTCATTATTTCAAATTCATCTTCGGTTAATTTGCCGGGCTTAAGCAAAATATGATCAGGCGTGCCGACTTTACCTATATCGTGCATGGGCGCCGCTTCCAGTAATAAATCTTGTTCTTCTTGAGAAAAACCAAGTTTGGCAGCGATTATCTGTGAGTAATGGGCCATGCGTAATAAATGCGCCCCAGTTTCCGGGTCGCGGTATTCAGCAGCACGCGATAGGCGCAGAATAACTTCGCGCTCGCGTGCGGCAATTTCTGTGGTGGCTTTTTTTACTTCCTGGGCTAACCATTGCGAGCGATTAGCCAATTGCACCTGGCTACGCCTTAGCGCTAATAAGTTACGTACTCGTGCGGTTAGTTCGGTTTTGTCGACTGGTTTGGTTAAAAAGTCGTGCGCGCCGTGTTCCAGCGCCCGATAACGGACATCACTTTCGGTATCGGCAGTAACCATAATTAAAGGAATATCGTTATAACCGGGTATGGCTCGAAAATGCTGGATAAACTCTAAGCCATCCATATCGGGCATCATATAATCCAGCAACACCAAGTCAGGGGTGTTAACGGAACACCATTCAATGGCTCGCAATGGGTCGTCAAAACTGGCTACTTCCACCTCATCCATTTTTTTAAGTAAATGCCGAAATAGGGTGAGATTGGTTGCATTATCATCAACGACCAGTACCAGTGCCATTAGTGTGTTCCCATGTTTTTTATAAATAGTATGATTTGATGAATTTCTTCATCAATTACTTGCCAATGGTCGTTTATTGCTGACCAGTTGTTCCAGCTTGGCCGAGTGGCTAGACAGACGCATTGCTCCGACGTTTGCAGCGGAGCCTTTAAGTTCATGAGCAAGGGCCTTGATTGTTGGTTTTTGCTCGACAATTGCCCGCATCAATTTTTCTCGTAGCTGCTTTAATGAGCCTAAAAACACATCTAAAAGTTCGGCAATAACTTCATCGTCATCACCGAATAAATTGTGTAATCGTGCCAGTTCAATCACTGCCCCGAGGTTTTTTTGAGCATCGTCGGCTAAGTTAGCATTTACTTCTGTTGTATTGATTTCGGCGGTTGTGGGGTCTAGCGGTAGCCAATTGCTTAATATCGTTTGTAAGTTTTCCACATCAATGGGCTTGGTGACATAGTCATCCATACCGGCTGCCAAGCAGCGCTCGCGATCGCCTTGCATGGCATTCGCGGTCATTGCGATGATGGGGATATGTTGTTTATTTTCAGCTTCTCGATGGCGAATGATATGGGTAGTTTCAAAACCGTCCATCACCGGCATTTGGCAATCCATTAATATCAGGGAGTAAGGCGAATGTTGCATTGCCGATAACGCTTCCTGGCCATTGTTGGCGATATGTACGATGTAACCCATTTTGTTGAGTACACGCAAAGCCACTTGTTGATTAACTAAGTTGTCTTCTGCCAATAAAATCAGTCGTTGTTGCGCTTGGTCATGATTAATGGGCGGGGGGATGGCGACGCGTTCTGTCGGCGTAATCAATTCAGGCTCTACTTTGGTTAGTCCGTCAAGGTTGAGCAAGCTAACGATGGCATCAAGCAATACCGATTGTTTAACTGGCTTTACCAAAACAGCTGTGGCGCCTGCATCGATTAAGGTGTTTTTTAGTGATAAGTCGACCAGAGCTTGGCACACTAAAATCGGAAACGATTGCAGTTCAGGTTCTTTATGCACAGTGCTTATGGTGTGCAGTAAATCGCTATCCGGCAGCGGTTGAGTTAGCAGTAGCGCAATGTACTCATCGTCGGCTGTCTTCGCATCATTAAGAAGTTGGCATATTTCCGGCAAACTTTCCGCCACATCAACGCGCAAGCCCCAAGCGTATAAATACATTAAATATAGGGCGCGATTGCCAGCCTTGTCTCCAGCCAGTAAAAGTCGTTTCCCACGTAGTGAAGGGGGATTATCGTTGGCTGCGTTACTAGGGGCTGGAGGTGTTTGTGCTAGGTTTTCTGTGGCATTAACTGTAAACGGTATGCTGATCCAAAAAACTGATCCTTGTCCTTCATGACTTTCCATGCCAATTTCGCCGTCCATTAATTCTGCCAGGCGCTTGCAAATAGATAGTCCTAAGCCTGTGCCGCCGTATTTTCGGGTAGTTGAGCTATCAGCCTGAGCAAATGGCTGAAATAGTCGGCGTTGTGTTTCGCGAGTAATGCCAATGCCGTTATCGCTTACTTCCAGTCGGACTCGTACTTGCTGACTGTTGTGTGTTTCCAGTTTCGCTCTGGCGACAATATCGCCGTTGGTCGTAAATTTGATAGCGTTACTGAGAAAATTAAGCAGAATTTGCCTTAATCTTGCTGGATCGCCTATTAATCGACTGGGGATGGCCGGGTCGACAAAGCTCATCAGGGATAGGCCTTTTTCATAAGCTTTACTCGCAACCAGATCGACGCTGCCTTCCAGTACATGCTGTAAGGAAAACTCAATCTGTTCAATCTCCAGTCGACCAGCCTCAATTTTAGAAAAATCTAAAATGTCGTTGATGATGCCGAGTAAAGCGTTGGCGGAAATTTTGATGGTATTGGCAAACTCCAATTGCTCTTCATTCATCGCTGTGTCCAGCAACAAATCGGTCATGCCGATAACGCCATTCAGTGGGGTGCGAATTTCATGGCTCATGGTGGATAAGAAGTCAGCCTTAATGCGGGCTGTTTCTTCTGCCGCCTCTTTCGCTTCGATCAGTTTGGTCTGAATTTGCTGTTGCACGCGTGCATCACGAAAAGTGACTACCGACCCAATAACTTGCTCTTCGTCAAGTAAGGGCGCGCCGGTGACGCTGACCTGTAGTGCTAAACCATTTTTATTAAAGAAGACTTCATTCTCAGATCGATAGATTTGCTTATTCTTCATGGCCGTAGTGATTGGGCATTCGGCCAATACTAGTGTCTGACCATTTGGTCTGTGATGATGGATAATATCGTGCAGCAATTTGCCTTTAAGTTCCTCCAGTCGCCATCCCAGTAGTCGTTCGGCTTCAGGATTAAAGTAGGTAAGATGGCCTTCACTATCCAGGGTATAAATACCATCGCCCATATTATCCATAATCGTATGCAGCCACTCTTCCGACTTTAATGCGGCATGCTCCAGTAATTTCTGGGAAGTAATGTCGGTGCGCATGGAAATATACTTTTGGGTATTTCCAGCGTTATCGGTGATCGGCACAATGGTTGTGCGTACCCAATAATGTTCGCCACTTTTAGTGTGATTACATAAGTCGCCCTGCCAAATTTTGCCCTGACCAAGCATATTCCACATCTGTGCAAAAAATTCTTTGGGATGATGGCCGGAATTTATAATGCGATGATCTTGACCATATAACTCTTGGGTGCTGTAGCCGGTTATTTCGCAAAACTTATTGTTTGCATAAATAATTCGGCCCTTAGCATCGGTGATACTGACACTGGAGTGTAGATTTAGCGCTTGTAGTTGCTGAGTAATACGATCCTGTGCTGCTCGGATGCGTTTTTGATGAAGGAATAGGAAAGGTAAAATAACGATGCAGACAATAATGCTTAAGCAAAATGCATCAATTAGAGAAAGCTGAAGATTGTCCAGCTTAGCCGCGCTCAATAATGGCATTAGCTTCATAATCAAAATTTCGGCACAGAATGTGACGATAAGGATGATTAAAAATAATTTTACTACTGGAGCTTTAGGCGATTCCTCATGCAGATGAGAGGTATAGCCGGGCATACTTTTGGGCACAACTGCCTCCGCAGAATAAGTGTTGCCCTAAAAGTAGCACAAGCGGGAATTAAGTTATTTTTTGGCGATAGTATTCCAGGCGGCCAACCATGCTTGTGCTTGGTAAAAGTCCGCTTTTTTATCGAGACTGCCGGCCAATACTAATTTTAAGGTGTTATCAATCACACCAAAAAAATAGGCATAGGCTAGTTGAGGACAAATATTACGTATTTCTCCAGCTTTGATGCCTGCGTCAATTATCTTAATGATTTTATTCTGAGCAGGAGCTTCCAGACCGATTTTCTCTTCATGTAAAAAATCATTTATTTTAACTGTTAAGATAAACCGCATCACATCAGGCGCATCATCTGTCAGGGTAAATAGCAAATCCACTATTCCCCGTAGCTGTTCCGATGCTTTTGGATTTCTACGGCTAATATCGTCAATTGAAATACTTAAGCTATCTGAAACATTGGCATATAAAGCTGATGCAAGCAGTTGTTTGGTTTTGAAATGATGATGGATGATTTGGAGGTTTTGCAAATCTGCAGCCTCTTTAATATCTACCAAAGAAGTATTGAAATAGCCCTTGTTGGCGAAAAGCTTCAGCGCTGCTTGTAAGATAATATCCTGCTCACTAGAGGATGTTTGTGTCGTTTCTGTTTCTTGATCCATTTAATTCTTCTACAGCTTGTCAGTGTGCTGTTTATCAGGTGTTAGAAAGCGAGGGATTTCCCCCGGTATTTATTATTGTTCTTTGATCGCAGCCAGGGCTGCGATCAAATAATTGGCCATTGACCACAATGTTAACAGGGCGGCAACATACAAAAAACCATAGCCCATTGCATTTATAGGCAAGCCCAGTAAATCTTTACGGTACAGCAACAAAGTCATTGCCAGCATTTGCAAAGTGGTTTTCCATTTGCCTACAGTCGAGACTTTTACCTGCGCCCGTTTGCCTAGCTCGGCCATCCATTCCCGTAACGATGCGATGGTTATTTCTCGGCCAATAATGACCGCGGCCGGTATCGCCAAATAGGGATCTGGTTGTTGCTGAACAATTAATACTAAAACGATTGCAACCATCAACTTATCTGCAACCGGGTCTAAAAAAGCACCGAAAGGCGTTTCCATACGCATTTTTCTGGCTAGATAACCATCCAGCCAATCGGTCAAACCAGCCAACATAAAAATCACCGTGCATGCCACGTTGGCATGCATCCATGGCAAGTAAAAAATCACTACCAGCAATGGAATAAGCGCAATGCGTAACAGAGTGAGATTGGTCGGTAAATTAAATTCAAGTGTCATCTTGATGATGAAAAAATTGGTAAATTCGTTGCGCCAATTGTCGATTGATGCCGTCTATGCTGCAAAGCGCATCGATACTGGCTCGAGCGACACCCTGCAACCCCCCAAATTGTTTTAACAGCAGCTGCCGCCGCTTTACTCCCAAACCCGGAATGGTCTCCAAGGTTGATTGTTTAGTGACCTTAGCTCGACGTTGCCTATGTCCGGTAATCGCAAATCGATGTGCTTCATCGCGAATATGCTGAATTAATAGCAATCCACTTGCGCCTAGTGTGACGTCTATCGGTTGTTGTTGCCCCACTAAAATCAGCTTTTCCATGCCGGGTTTTCTGTCCGGCCCTTTAGAAACTCCGACTATCATAACATTGTTTACACCCAACTCTGTCAACGCCTTTTCTGCCTCGTGTACTTGGCCTTTGCCTCCGTCTATAAACAGAATATCCGGCGCATTTACCATGGCGTCCTGTTGTAAACGTTTAAAGCGTCTAAATACGGCTTGGTGAATGGCGGCGTAATCATCGCCGCCGGTAATGCCTTCAATATTAAAGCGACGATAAGCCGACTTCACCGGTCCTTCTTTATCAAATACCACGCAAGATGCCACTGTTTGTTGGCCTTGGGTATGGCTAATATCAAAGCATTCCAAGCGACGCGGCAACGCTGTACAGCCCAGTTCCTGTTGTAAACTCAGAAAGCGAGCATGCAGGCTTTGCTTGTCGGACAACTTACTCAGCAAGGAGTTTTCAGCGTTAGTGAGCGCCATTTGCAACCACTTTGCGCGTTCACCCCTGACGTTTGGGGAAATTGCCACGGCATGCTTTGATAGCTCGGTTAGCATTTTTGACAATAATTCTGTCTCCTCGAGCTGATGGCTGACAATCAACTCTTGCGGCACGGGTTTGTCCAAATAATACTGAGTGATAAACGCCTGAATCACCGCAGCCGGATCATGTTCGTCAGCCATTTTTGGATAAAAAACCTTGTTTCCCAAATGCTGACCATTGCGGATAAAAAACACTTGAATGCACGCCAGATTAGCTTTGCTGGCGCAGGCAATAATATCCAAATCGCCATGGTCGCCCAGGATAAAATGCTTTTCCATCACAGGGCGCAATCTGCCGATTTGATCCCTAAAAGCAGCCGCCTGCTCGTAATCAAGACTTTCTGCAGCCTGTTCCATTTTGCCTACCAGTTGCTCAATCAATAAACCGCCTTTGCCTTCCAAAAACATCACAGTGCTTTCTACATCTTGGGCATAACTGGCTTTATCGATCAGGCCTACGCAAGGTCCGGTGCAACGTTTAATTTGATATTGCAAACAGGGGCGGGAGCGGTTGTTATAAAACGTATCATCGCATTGCCTGATCGGAAATAGTTTTTGCAAAAGCTTAAGACTTTCCCTAACCGCGCCGGCGCTGGGATAAGGTCCAAAATAGCTGCCTTTTTTATTTTTTGCGCCACGATGTAGGGTAATT
The DNA here is from genome assembly GCA_028712225.1 of Methylobacter sp. GTDB lineage: Bacteria > Pseudomonadota > Gammaproteobacteria > Methylococcales > Methylomonadaceae > JABFRC01. The sequence continues at coordinate 31,829 of JAQTQN010000004.1, read as the reverse complement.
TGCGGAAAGTCTTGATGAGTGGATATGAATACGTAAGGAAAGGATTTGTCATCCCTGAGCAGAATATTGTAACGAGGCTTATGTTGTTTAATCTGCTGGCATTCGAGCAGCAACGCTTCACTTTCGGTATGTGTGACCGTTACTTCAATGTTGGCAATTTTAGCCACCATCGCCTGTTGCTTGGTTGACGCATTGTTTGATTTGAAATAGCTGGAAACCCGGTTTTTAAGGTTTTTGGCCTTCCCGATATAAATGATCTCAGTTTGGTCGTTAAACATCTTGTAAATACCTGGCCGAGTGGTCAGGTTTTTTAGAAACGCTTTTACATCAAAACCATTATCTGTACTCATTTACTTCGTTTGGTCATTATTTTTCAGTGCGTGTGTAAATTTATTCCGGGTAACTACAATTCATAGCCAGTGATTGATAATGAAGTTTTTTAAGGTTGCTGATAAATAAAACTAGCTGAGACGATTCCGGTAACGCTTCTCCCAGTAAATAACTTGCCAGCAAGTCATCTTCAAGATGCAGTAATTGCGTAAACAAGTTTTTTTCTTCTTTTGAAGCCTTTGAATATTCGGTTTGTAAATAGTGTTGCAGGACTAAATCCAATTCTTTGGTCCCGCGTCGACATTGCCATTGCAGTTTTGCTAATAAAGGCATCAGCCTTGTTGCCTCTCTACCAATAATTTTTTAATTTCGGCGATAGCTTTTGCGGGATTTAAGCCTTTCGGGCAGGTGTCGGTGCAATTCATGATGGTGTGACAGCGGTAAAGCTTGAAAGGATCTTCTAGTTCATCAAGACGCTCGCCAGTATGTTCATCGCGGCTGTCGGCAAGCCATCGATAGGCTTGTAATAACACGGCCGGGCCAAGGTAACGCTCACTGTTCCACCAATAACTGGGGCAGCTGGTTGAGCAGCAGGCGCACAATACGCATTCGTATAAACCATCCAATTTGGCGCGATCTTCTTTGCTTTGCAAGCGTTCAGTATCGGCAGGCGCGGAGGTTTGGGTTTCTATCCATGGCTCAATGGCAGCATATTGCGCGTAAAAGTGCGTCATATCCGGGACCAGATCTTTTACAACTTGCAGGTGTGGCAAGGGGAAAATTTTAATGGTGCCGGGATAGCTATCAATGGCTTTGGTGCAAACCAGGGTGTTTTTGCCGTTGACGTTCATCGCGCAGGAACCGCAAACACCTTCACGACAAGATCGACGAAAGGCGAGACTGCTGTCGATGGTGTTTTTAATTTGCAAAATGGCATCCAGCACCATCGGGCCGCAATGCTCCATGTCTAACTCATAAACGTCAATACGGGGATTTTCGCCGGTGTCCGGATCCCAGCGATAGATTTCAAAACGACGCACCTGGCGGGCATCTGGCGGTGCTTTGAAGGTTTTTCCTGGCGTTAATGTGGAGTTTTTGGGGAGCGTAAATTCTGCCATGGGTCGGTACTCCGCGAATGCTAAGTAAGAAAGTGTCGCAGGTGAGGGTGTTAATCTTTTCCTGCGATTGAGCTAATTCAAATGTTCGGGCAAGTCGGCAAGGGTAATCGCTTGGCAGGCATGAGATTTTTGTTCGTGGTGATGGTCTGGTGTCATGATCAAGCCTCTTGTGGCCAGGTAAGTTACTTGTAAATAACCTTAGGTTTACCTGTTGCCGTTACGAGTTGCCCTAAAGGAAACGCATTTTCACCCAGTTGTTCAAGTGCTGTTAACGCGGCCTGTTCGTGTTCTGGGGCTACGCAAACGATCATGCCTATGCCGCAGTTAAAAGTAATCAGCATGTCTTGCAGTGACACGTTACCTTTTTGTTGCAGCCACTTGAAAACGTCAGGCAATTCCCAGCTGGATAGATTAATTTCAGCGTTAATACACTCCGGTAATACTCTTGGCAGATTTTCAGTGATGCCGCCGCCGGTGATGTGAGCGAGCGCATGTACAGGAACGGTGTTTATCAGTGAAAGTAACGATTTTACGTAAATTCGTGTCGGCTCTAGTAAAGCAGCACCTAAGGTAATGTCGTTAAAAGGCTCGGATAGCGATGATTGACTATGACTAATAATTTTGCGGATTAACGAGTAGCCGTTGGAGTGTGGGCCCGAAGAGGCAATGCCGATCAACTTATCCCCAGCACTGACTTTGCTGCCATCCAGCACTTTATTTTTTTCCACGATGCCAACGCAAAAACCGGCCAAGTCATACTCACCGTCGGTGTACATGCCCGGCATTTCAGCAGTTTCGCCGCCTACCAGTGCGGCGCCAGCCAGTTCACAGCCTTTACCAATGCCTTTGATGACGTCAGCAGCAGTATCGACATCCAGCTTGCCGGTCGCAAAATAATCCAGAAAAAATAGGGGTTCTGCACCTTGTACGATAATATCGTTAACGCACATGGCAACCAGATCAATACCGATAGTGTCATGAACGCCCAACTCATTGGCCAGTTTTAATTTGGTGCCCACGCCGTCGGTGCCGGACACCAGAATCGGATTTTGATAACGATCCAACGGCAGTTCGAACATTGAGCCAAAGCCACCCAGACCTGCCATTACCCCGGCGGTGCGGGTTTTGGCGGCAATCGGTTTAATGCGCTCAACCAATGCGTTGCCGGCAGCAATATCAACGCCGGCGCTTTTGTAATTCAAGCCTTCCTGATTTTGTTCGCTCAATGTCATGCTCTCTAAAGTTATTGCTAAACTGCCGATATTGTACAAGACATCTTTAGAATTATGTGAGGGATATAGCGTGCTTTACCGTGCTTTGCTTTTAAGTGGATTACTTTTATGTGCGCCAGTTTTCGCCGCCGAAGTGCGAGGATTGTACGAAACGGAAGTTGTCGCTAACAGTCCGTCTAATGAAGACAAACACGCCGCTTTTAAAGAGGCGTTAACAGCGGTGCTGGGTCGTATTCTGGCAGGCGATAATGTGCTGCAAGATAGGACGGTGCAAGCAACATTGGCTAATGCGCCCCGTTTTGTTAAGCAGCATCAGTATTCATTAACAGAAGCCAACTTGGCGGCGGATAACGAAGCCAGAAATATGCGCGTGCTGTTCGATGAGCAAGCATTACTGGAGGCGCTAAAGGCTAGTCGATTGAAAGTGTGGGGTGAAATCCGGCCGGAAACGTTGTTGTGGTTGGTTGTTGAAGAAAATGGTCGGCGTTCTTTTTACAAGGCGGATAGCATGCCCGAACTCAATATCGCCCTGAGTAAGGGAGCTAAGCAAACGGGGCTGCCATTGTTGTACCCCTTATCTGACCTGGACGAACAACGCCAATTGTCTGTGAATGATGTATTGAGTGCATATCCGCAAAATTTGCTTAACGTGTCAGAACGTTACGGCGTTGTTTCTATTCTTGCCGGTCGGGTCGTAAAGATGCAGCAGTGCTGGAAAGGTGATTGGGCATTTTATTTTGATGACCGTGTCGAGCAATGGAGTAAATCTTGTAGTACTTTAAACGAAGTGATTACAACGGGCTTAAGTGGCGTCTATAGGCAACTTGCCGGTTATTATGCGGTAAGGCCGGATGGTGTAGAGTCGGCGGGGACTGTGGTGCTTAAAATAGCAGGCATCAATGGCGTCAATGACGTCAACCGGGTAACTCAATATCTACAATCATTATCCATGGTTAAATCAGTCAGCTGGGTGGACAGTCAGGCTGGAATAAATCGCTATAAAGTCAGCTATCAGGGTAACCGTCACGCTTTTGAGGAATCGGTAGGCATAGGCCGAGTGCTTAATCCTCAAGATGTTGATACTACCGGCTTAAGTGAACTGAGATACAGGCTGCTCAATTCCCGTTAAATTGATCTGCGCTTGATTAAGCCGGTGATGGTGTGTCGGTATCACTTAGCGCTTTCCCCCCAAAACAAATATGATTCAATCCTGATCATTAATCATTCTTTAAATTCCGCATTTCATAAGTTTCAGTTCGTTTAGCAAGCTGCTTCAAGTTGAAATACACCGGGAAAATAATTAAAGTGCTGCTGTGTTAAAACATCCGGCGGATTGATTTATAAATTCCGGCCGTTTTTTAAGGTGAGGAGAGGGTATGACAACAATAAAAACATTGCTCAAATCGGTGTGCGTGTTTGCCATGGTTACAGTAAGCACTTCAGCGATGGCCTATACGAAAGACGATGACGAAAAAGCGTGTAAAAAACCTCAGTTCAAGGACTTTACATTGCCGGTGTATCAAGAACCGGAAAAGCATGAGGTAGCTCCTGAATCAGAGTTTACGGTCATGTTGTCGCCGTGGGTTGATCCCAAAAGCATTAAGCTTTCTGCCAAAAGCAAGCCGCTGGAGTTTTCGGTAGAAAGCAATAGTAGTTTTCATCGAGTTAAATCTAAGATTCCTGCCGAATATACCGGCAAATTCATCAGGCTTGATATAAGTGCCAAGTCCACTTTAGGATGTGGCGAGAAAGATGGTTGGTTGGTTAAAGTTACTGACAAATAAAAGCGCATTAATTTCTAAAAGCTGATTTCAGCGTCTTCTGGCGGATGTGGGTAGTGAATGCATCCGCCAACAATTCTTAATATCTCAATCAGTTTTGCGCATAAGCAAGCTGAGCAGCTCAACTTTTCATCAGACTATGCAAAAAAAACCTCAGGCAAGCGTTGAAGTCTATAAGCGCTTATTGACCTATGTGAAACCACTACGTGGCTATTTTGCCCTTAGTATTTTGGGCTTCGTTATTTATTCCAGTACGCAGCCGCTGTTTGCGGCGATGATCCAAACCATTATCGATACGTTGCAATCGGATAAACGTGAGGGCATGTTTTATATGCCGTTGCTGTTTAGTGGTTTAATCGTGGTGCGCGGTTTAGGTACTTACTTAGGCAATTATTTTTTAGCTAAGGTGTCTACCAGTATTATTCACACCTTGCGGTGTGAAATTTTTGATCAATATACCCGGTTACCGACGGCCTATTTTGATAGCAATAACAGCGGGTTTATGATTTCCAGAATCACTAATAATGTTGGTGAGGTCACTAAGGCGACGACCGATTCGGTAAAGACAATAATCAGGGAAGGTCTATCTGCGGTGGGTTTACTGGCGTATTTGTTTTATCTTAATTGGATGTTATCGCTGGTTTTTGTTTGTATTACCCCGATCATAGTGCTTTTGGTCAGTTATGTGAGTAAAAGGCTGCGTAAGATCAGTAAAAGACTCCAGGAATCGGTGGGTGATATGACTCACGTTACCTCTGAATTGGTCGGTGCTCATCGGGTTGTGCGCAGTTATGGCGGCGAAGACTATGAGCGTCACCGTTTTTTGCAAAGTAGCGATAATAATCGGCGTCAGGCACTTAAGTTGGCAACGACGACGGCGATACATAGCCCGGTCATGCAGCTAATTATTGCTCTAGCATTGTCAGTGCTGATGTATATGGCGTTGTATTTCATGCAACAAGCCAGTGTTGGCGAGTTTGTTAGCTATCTGACCGCGGCATTTTTATTGCCCAGGCCGATCAGGCAATTAACCGATGCTAATGGTGAAATTCAAAAAGGCATTGCCGCTGCAGAATCGCTATTTACTATTTTGGATGAGTCGTGTGAGATAGATCAAGGGCAGTATCAGCTGGAAAGATCTCGGGGAGAGTTGGAATTCAGAAACCTGTCTTTTCGCTATCAAGGCACGGATGAGCTGGCTTTGCAAAATATTAATGTCAAGATAGAGTCAGGACAGACTGTCGCTTTGGTAGGGGCGTCAGGTGGAGGCAAAAGTACCATGGCTAATCTGGTATCTCGTTTTTACCCGCATGAGATAGGCGAAATTCTGCTCGATGGTGTTGAAATACAGGATTACACCCTGTCCAATTTGAGAAGACAGATTGCTTTAGTAAATCAGCAAGTCACCTTGTTTAACGATACAGTTGCCAACAATATTGCTTACGGCGCATTGGCCGGCACAGCTCGCGACAAAATCGTTGCTGCTGCTACCGATGCTTATGCGATGGAATTTATTAAGCTGTTACCGCAAGGGTTGGATACCGAGATTGGTGAGAATGGCGTTAAATTATCTGGAGGGCAGCGGCAGCGCTTGGCGTTGGCAAGAGCGCTATTAAAAGATGCCCCTATTCTGATCTTGGATGAAGCTACCTCGGCGCTGGACACGGAATCAGAGCGTTATATCCAGGCGGCATTGCAAAAAGCCATGCGTAACCGGACTACATTGGTGATTGCACATCGGCTATCAACTATCGAAAATGCCGATGTGATTTTGGTGATGGATCATGGTCGAATCGTAGAGCAGGGGCGTCATGAGGAATTGCTTGCAAAGAATGGCGCTTACGCGCGGCTACATCATATGCAATTTAAAGATCATTCCGATAAATCTGTCGAAGTACTTTGAAATGCAACATGAGTTCAGCAAGGGTAGTGGGTCAAATCTGTAGTTTGGCATGAATATCGCCTTTAAACTCTACCTTATTGATAAGCAGGCCAATAACGGTATCGTGCATTAAAACTGATTTGGAAAAACAGATAATTTTCCAGGTCAATCGTTTGATCCAAGTGCGTAAAGTCAAGTTTATGCGTTCAATTTTCTGGGTGTTCGGGTTGACAACTTGATGTTTGGCAGCGGCTAAGTGGCGCTCGTAAGCTCCCAGTCATCGGTGTTGAACGGTTCAGGCAATGCCTTCAGTGGCTTGAAAACGTCATCTTTTCGCCTGCCAAAGACATAGGTCGGTATGGGGCCGGTGGCATGATCAAGGCGTACCGCCAGCCACATAAGACCACTGTCCATCCATTTCGGCCTCACAGAAGGCTTGTTTTTTAGCACGCTGATAACGGTGTTTTTTGTTAATACCTAATATTCGCCCCGTATCACGAATACCGCTGCCATTGATCGCCATCTCCACTACTTGCCTTTTGAGATTCCGGGCAATAGGCCTTATAGCGATAATCAAGAGGAATGTCTTGGTTGAACAATTTGCATTCTGCCATCGATAACGTTGCGTCCCTTGCTCTGTGTGCCGGGACTTTGTTATTCGGTTACTGCCACACTCGGGGCGGACGATTTCTTGATAGCATGTTACAAGTGAAAATATACAAAATATTTCAAATTTCACACACTATCAACTTGAGCTGTTACCGCTCTGAGCGGGCTTTATTCATCAACTGATTTGCCTGGTATATAAGCCGGTAATTGAGGCATCATGTCCTTAATAAAAGCTTTTAAACGTTGATCCGCAGCTTCAATATTTTCTGTAGTTCCAACGCTGGTAACCAGCCTTACCAAAGCGCCGTCACTGCGATTCATAATGATGGCATCGTAAAACAAATACCATTTTTCTAAATACTCATTGGTTATCGTGCGACCATGATGCTGAAACCAGTAGTAAACCAACTGTTTATTGTCACCTTTTTCAATAACAGCACGATTAAACTCAAGCGCATTGCCGTCAACAGTTATATCAGGAAAGCTTTGTTGTCCAAATTGGGCGATTTTCCAACCATCACCCGGCATGCATGCTTTTGGGGAATGTATTGAAGCGCCTTGGCGTTGAGACTGATAATAAGCGCTATAAAAATTGACACTGCCAGCTGATTCTGGGGCAGCATAGTTAATAATTACATAGTCTGTTAGCTTTAGTTGATCGAGATAGAATTGGCTAAGGTAGTCATTACGCCCTTGCCATGGTCCCAGTTGCAATGGGAAATTAAGAAAGGCTTTGCGTGCAGGAATAATTTCTTCGCGTCCCTTAATATAATTAGATGTAATTGCGGTAATACATAGCAATAACAGCAACACAAGTATCGTTTTATTAAATTTAATTTCGGGGTTTTTCTGTTCGCCACTACCTGACCATTCGTTTGGAATTAAAACGAGTTCATTAAATGGCACTTTTTTCCCGCTGAGTCTGGATAAAAACCACATTTCCATAAACAGTAAAGCCATGCAGAACAAAAAGATAATCCAGCCTTCAAAATCATGCAAAAAGCCTTCTGCCATTTCTGTTCCCCAGTTATCAACTAGGATGCCGATGACACCAATGCGAAAACTGTTCATGAAAATGGTTAATGGAGCGGATGAAAGAAAAATCAGTACTTTTTGCCAAAAAGGTCCTTTAAACAAATAAGCGCACAGAAAAGAAAGACTTGCTAAGGGAAATAAGTAACGCAGTCCACTGCAAGCATCAACCACTTGTAATTTATAAATACCCAGATCAATTACATTGCCATCAAGATGGACCATGATGTCGCAGGCACGAATAAATTCGACGCCTAGCCATGACGAAATCAACTGCAATTTTGAAGACAGGTTGTTCAGAATAACCGCAGGAATTGGTACCATAAAAATTAGAAACAGCAACGGTATTGCGCCGACACGTAACCCTTGTGTGCCGAATGCAATAGCAAACACCCCTGTTAACGTTACTATAAATGAATACAGTTCAACTACTCTTGCGGTTGCCAATGTACCTATAAGGAGCAATAGCAAGCCTGTGACTGTAATTATAAGTCCGGGCAAGGAATCTTTAAAATTATCAATAAATTTTAGCTCTTTCCTCCGAAGCCATAAAAAGTAAACACTGATTACAGGTATAAAAAAACCGTGGCTATATTCCTCCACGTTTATCCATATACCGATCATTTCCTCAAGAATGCTTTTAAATGTTAAGCCAAGCAATAGCAGAGCAAAAACCCAAATAGATAAAATGATGGTTGGTTTTTTCAAATCAATGGGTGAGTTGGTTTTGTCAGGAGAATTCATTTTTTTATGCAGCTTAATGAGGGCAGGATTTGTGTTTAGATATTTAACTGAATGACAGTAGAGTTAGTAATGAGCAAGTATGTCTTTAATCTAATTTGATTGCATAGGATGTTGTATTTATTTGGGGCGGCTACTTGTTGTTTTTTGTTGCATAAATGCCCCGTTTTTGAATGTAGTGCCAAAAAATTTGGAACGAGCCAGATAATGGAATGTGCGCGTTACGAAAATTGTTTTTTTGGAGACTATTAACAAAATATGAATTCATTGCCGCTAAATCAATCGGCTAGGGTATTTTTCTTGCGTCGAGCATACCCCATTGTTTTTTGTTAACGCAATATGTTTAGTTGCTGGCGCTTTGATTTTCTTAGTCATCGCTTCTGCTAACCATGACTTTCGACTTAAGCATCAGCTTCAGTAGAGGGTGGTTTCTTGTTGTGGAGATGCTATGGATATTTTATTACCAGCTTTAAAATCGCTATAACGACAGTTCATTAGGTTTCAGATGTCTCGTTTTAAGTAGCAGCCAGCAATGAATTACTGAGACTGCGACTAGTATCGAAATTAATGGGACGAGAATTATATGATAACGGGCCATAGATAAGATCAATAGATGAGGTGCGATAAAAGCAAAAAGTGCTACCAATAGGATCCATGTGTCACTGGTAACTTTAAGTGCCAGTACCCCGCCAAAAATCATAAGGATAAGGATGGGGGCCGTAATAATAATATTGAGTATCGTGGCTCGCTCGGTGCGTCCTTGAAACCAAAATGCCCAGCTGTTGTGTTCGATTGCCTTTATCAACAACCATGGTGACTCTCGGTAATCGCTTATCGCGAGACGTCCGAGTTGATTGTAATAGTTGATTTCATCGTTAGGTGAATAAAACTGAGGAAAAAAATCCTCATGTATTTTTAGGTTCATCTCATGGGCTATCTTAATTTGCTTGTCTGCGGCCTCGTTTAGCAAAACATAGCTGTCCTTTTCGCTGTCGGCATTCTTTACTAAATAGGCACCTTGAAATAAAGCAAGGCCGCCAACTGTCATTGTTGGTACAAATTGACCAGAAATATTGTAATTTCTAATAATCCACGGCAGCATTATTATTAATGACACCAATCCAGCGACTGCGAATCGTGTTAGTAAGGTAGTAACAGACAAGCCCTTTGGCTTTCGCCACAAAGCAATTGCCATCAGAGCTGGGAAGTAAATTGCGACAGAGCTTTTGACTAACATTGTCAATCCGAAGGCAATTCCAAAGTAAATAAAGTTTCGCCATCTGGGGTGATCTAGCACCAGGTACGATAATGCAATGCACCCTGTAAAACAGAGCATAAGCGTGCTTTCAATGCCGCCTCGCGTTTCGGCGATTAACACTCCGGGATGGAACAGGAATATTAATGAGGCAGCAACGGAAATTGATTGTGTTTTGAAAAGTCGATTAGCTAGGAAATAAATGATTGCGGCAGTTACTAGAGACATTAGTAATTGCATAACTTGAACAGCAAAAAGACTCTTTCCGAAAAACAAGAATAGACCTGCGAGAACTAGAACAAAACCAGGGGATCTAAGCATGGTAAGGCTTGTATCATCATACATTCGGTAACCGTTACCAGCAACCAAGTTAGACGCAATATCACCGTAACCGTCAGGGAATAGGCCGGCCTGGAAGCTGTTGCCGAGTTTAGGGAGTAACCAAGGGAATATAACTAGCAAAAGCATAGCTTTTAAAACGACAACAGAAAAAACCAATATGTTTAACCAACTAATTTGGTTTGATGAAAATTTCATAATCTGCTCTATAAAATAAATGGCGATGTCTATGTTGTAGGTGGTTTTTTATAAACTATTCATTTTTCATGAGTTTGCCACCAACCATACTCCCTCACAAATTAACAACACCCCAAGAACACGAAGTGCAGATACGCTTTCTCCCAAAGCCATGCCTACGAGTACAGTTAAGCCAAATCCTAAGCCAACCAGCGGATAGGCTTTGCTGACATCCCAAGTGGATAGCACCTTCAGCCATACGATTGCACCCAGACCGTAAAGTGCGAATCCGCCAAATATGAATTTATTAGTCATTACAATCCAAGGCAAACGTAACGTTAAAGGTTGCGCTAATGCTTGTTTGATTTCCATATTCGACATGCCTGCTTTCAGCAAAAACTGAGCGGCGACAGAAAGAATGATGCTGATGACAGCGACTAACAGAACACGCATGAGTTAATCCAAGGTTATAAAGTGGGCGGCAAGGGTTATAACAATCATTGCCAAGATAGTCAGGCGGCTACCGATATCGCGAATTGCAAACACCAGTGGATCGTCATGCATTTCTTCACGAGCTGTTTTAATCCATAAGCGGGCCAGCCAATAAATTAATCCAATTGCCACTAGCCACAAACCTTGCGGGCTAGCGTAGCGTACCTGAGTTTCAGTTGCACTGATGAATAATCCGAATACGACGACAGCAGATAATGCAGCGCCGACACCCAGAGGCCAGAGTACCACAAGATCCGTGGTGCGGTAATCGCGACCATGTGTGACTTGTTGCCCTCTTTGCTGCAAAGTCACCAATTCTGAACAACGTTTAACCAATGCAAGGCTGAAAAAGATAAATACGGAAAAAGCCAGCAACCATGAGCTGGCAGGAATATTCATGGCAATAGAGCCTGCAATGATGCGCAAGGTATAAAGCAGTGAAAGGACTATGACATCAATTAAGACATAGGCCTTAAGTATCCATGTATAAGTTGTTGTGATTGCCAGATATAACAGCAACATCCAGAAAAAATTTAACGATACATTTATCGCTAGTGTTAATCCTAAAATTAATAATACGGCTGCTAATCCAAGCCCCTTTAAAATGGGGATTTGAGCGCTAGCAAACGGACGATGCTTTTTGCGAGGGTGGGCGCGGTCATTATCAAGATCCCACAAGTCATTACCCATATACGTTGCCGATGCCGTAAAGGAAAAGGCAAAAAAAGCCAGTGTTATCGCTAGCAATCTATCAATGTCGTGAAACGAAAAGGCGGTCAATAGCGGGACGAATAACAGTAAATTCTTAAACCATTGATGCACCCGCATAGCCCGCAACCAAAGTTTTAAGTCAAGTTTTAAGGCTGGAATTTCTAGTTCGATAGGCGTGCTTTTGCGAACAGTATTGCCAACTTTGTTTGATGTGTTAACCAAAATTGCTGATTTTGCTGCTTGCCAAATAGGCAAGTCCGCTTGGCTGTCGCCCGCATAAACAAAGTCCGGGCCAACCGCCTGCTGAATTGCTGTCAGTTTGGCTGAGCCTTTAAGATTATGATTTTCGCTACTGGCAAGTACCGTATCGAATAAATCAAGGTGCGCCGCGACCGCATTGGCAATATTGATGTTTGCTGCAGTGGCAAGAATCAAAGATCTGCCGCTCTGCTTTTCAATACGTAAATAATCGATCAACTCTACGCGGTAGGGCAAATTGGAAACCGGCAATGTCGAGCGAGCTGCTATGCTTGCCTTAAATTCAGCGCGTCCTTTGAGGAGCCAAAAGGGGAGCTTGAAAAGATCAAAAGGGTGTTGCTTGCCAAGTTGAATTATGGATTCGACTAAGGTATCTGTCGGTGTCAGTGTTCCATCCAAATCAACGATAAGGGGAGTGGTCGATACTCCTGTCATTTTGTTTTTCCAGTTGTGTAATGATGAGGCTTGAATAAGCATTGACTAATGCCGTTGATAATTATACGTCAATATAAAATCAAATAAGGAATTTAAGCATGCCAGATGTTTTCGGTAGCAGGATACCTTCGGAGTATTAAAATTGTCTTACAAACAATATAAAAACTTTATTTACGAGGGATTGGTAAAGTGCTTTGCAATGAGTTGGAATGTGTGTGTGGGGGGGGGGGGCAAAAAAATCATTGTTTGGTGATTTGTAATGATATTCATGGCTTTTATGATTTGCTGCAAGGTTTAAGTAAAGTGGTATGGCTAACTTTGGTGGTGATGAACTGAAATGGCTGCGTTGTATTGATCAAACGGATTTTTTTTGTGAATGTGGTCGCATTACCATTTGGTGTAATCATTTTCTTTAAGAAATACTGCCACTTAGGCGTCTGAGTTATACGACTTGGGTGCTGTTTTCTTGACCACGGCTTAATGAATGCGATAATAGGCATCCATTAAGCTTAGTGATGTTGATTTTTTAAAGGTTGGCAAGGGTTACAATGATAGAAGATTTAGTTCCGCAACAGGCCTGGGAAGTGTTGCAAAGCACTGCGGGTGCTGTGTTGGTGGATGTCAGAAGTAAGGTCGAGCATGCTTTCGTAGGTCATCCTCCGGGGGCAATTCACATTGCCTGGAAAGAAGCGCCGGACTGGCAAGTTAATAATCAATTCGTGGCCGAAGTTAAAAAAGTGGTGACAAGTGCCAATGCACCGATATTGTTGTTGTGTCGTAGTGGGCAGCGTTCTCTGGATGCGGCAAAGGCTCTTGAAAATGCTGGTTATCAGCATTTGATTAATATCGTTGATGGCTTTGAAGGCCCCTTGGATGAAAATAAGCATCGAGGTAATCTGGGCGGCTGGCGTTTTGCCGGGTTGCCTTGGGAACAAAGTTAATTTCATTTTTAAGTTGGACCTAAGCCGGGCGCGTCCAACGCAATCTAAACCGTTAGTTTAATAATGGCTTAATGCCATTGTTTCTTCCTCCCCGCACAATCGCCAGAGCCTGCTTAGGTCTGGTCAGTCTGTTTATTAAAACGTAGAGTATTCATAAAGTGATCGAAAAATTAAGAAATATCGCCATTATTGCGCACGTTGACCATGGTAAAACCACCTTGGTTGATAAGCTGTTACAGCAGTCGGGTACTTTTGCTTCGCATAGCAAAGTCACCGAGCGCATTATGGACTCCAACGATCTTGAAAAAGAACGCGGCATTACTATCCTGGCCAAAAATACTGCGCTGGATTGGAATGGTTACCACATTAATATCGTTGACACCCCAGGTCACGCCGACTTTGGTGGCGAAGTTGAGCGGGTGCTGTCTATGGTAGATTCGGTATTGTTGCTGGTTGATGCGGTTGATGGCCCGATGCCGCAAACTCGTTTTGTGACTCAAAAAGCTTTTGCTTTAGGTTTAAAGCCCATTGTGGTGATTAATAAAATTGATCGTCCAGGAGCGCGCCCTGATTGGGTAGTCGATCAAACGTTTGATTTGTTTGATCGTTTAGGCGCAACCGATGAGCAATTGGATTTCCCTATTGTTTATGCATCAGCGATTAATGGTTATGCAGGCTTGGAATCCACAACAAGTGGCGGGGATATGACACCGCTTTTCCAAACTATCGTTGATAAAGTCAGCCCGCCGCCTGTAAATATCGATGGGCCATTCCAAATGCAGGTGTCGAGTTTAGATTACAACACTTATGTGGGTATTATAGGAATTGGACGTATTCAGCGCGGTACTATTAAGCCAAATCAGCAGCTTGTGGTTGTTAATAGAGAAGGCGTTGAGCGAAAAGGTCGTATGTTGCAAGTGTTCGGCTTTCATGGTTTGGATCGTGTTGAAGTGACTGAGGCGCGTGCAGGCGACATTATTGCTTTTGCGGGGATTGAAAAGCTGGAAATTTCTGACACGATTTGTGGTCCTGAACTTGTAGAAATCATGCCGCCATTGTCAGTAGATGAGCCGACAGTGACTATGACTTTTCAAGTCAATAATTCTCCATTTGCCGGTAAGGAAGGTAAGTTCGTTACTACGCGTCAAATTCGTGATCGCTTAGAAAAAGAGTTGCAACATAACGTCGCGCTCAAAGTTGAAGATACTGGGGACCCAGACAAATTTAAAGTATCCGGGCGTGGCGAATTGCATTTGTCGGTGCTAATTGAAAATATGCGTCGCGAAGGCTTTGAAATGGGCGTGTCTCGTCCAGAAGTAATTTTAAAAGAAATTGATGGCAAGAAATGTGAACCCTATGAAATGGTTACCATTGAAGTGGAAGAGGAGCATCAAGGCACAATCATGGAAAAGTTGGGCGAACGTAAAGCCGATTTGACCAATATGGTTCCCGATGGCAAAGGCCGAATTCGTTTGGAGTACATGATGCCTTCACGCGGCTTAATTGGTTTTCAAACTGAATTTATGACAGCCACCTCTGGTTCTGGTTTGCTTTATCACGTATTTGATCATTACGGACCCATGAAGGTGGGCGATGTTGGAACTCGACTGCGCGGAGTTATGATTTCAATGGTGGCAGGTAAGGCAGTTACTTACTCTTTGCATCCGCTGCAAGAGCGTGGTGAATTGCTATTGGTGAATGGCGATGAGGTCTATGAAGGCATGTTAGTGGGTCTGCATTCACGCAGTAATGATTTATGCGTCAATCCTTGTAAACCTAAGCAATTAACTAACGTGCGTGCTTCTGGTACCGATGAAAGTTTGGTATTGGCGCGAATTCAAAAGCTAACCTTGGAACAAGCATTGGAATTTATTGCTGAAGATGAGTTGGTCGAAGTGACGCCAAAATCTATCCGCTTACGCAAAAAATTCTTGACCGAAAACGAGCGTAAAAGAGCCTCTAAAAACTAATCCTCAAGCTGTTAAGTTGGCACTAGCATTTGTTGGTGCCGGCTTAGAGGCTAGAATCTGAAAATAAAAGCTCTACTCCTGCCTTATTCCAACATTCGCTGCGCAATCTCTGTAACTCATAGTAAAATCCCGGAAGTCTTTAAATCTCCTTACATTGACAGTCATGGCTGAACGCATTGCTCAAGTCGAGCGGAACACGCTTGAAACTAAAATTAATATCGGTATCAATCTGGATGGTACTGGCAAGTCGTCTTTTGCTATTGGAGTGCCTTTTCTGGAGCATATGCTCGATCAGATTGCCAGGCACGGGTTGATAGATATGGATATTCATGCACAAGGTGATTTACATATCGATGATCATCATACAGTTGAAGATGTGGGTATTACCTTAGGACAGGCTTTTGCGAAAGCTATAGGTGATAAAAAGGGCATTTACCGTTACGGTCATGCTTATGTGCCGTTGGATGAAGCTTTATCGAGAGTAGTGGTTGATTTCTCCGGTCGTCCTGGATTGTTTTATGAGGTCACTTATCCAAAAGCTAGAATTGGCAGCTTCGATGTCGATTTATTTCGTGAGTTTTTTCAGGGCTTTGTCAATCATGCCGGCGTAACCTTGCACATTGATAATCTCAAAGGCAGTAACGCTCATCATGTCGCTGAAACCATTTTCAAAGCTATGGGGCGTGCGATTCGTATGGCAATTACCCCCGACGAACGTATGGCTGGCATGATGCCTTCCACAAAAGGTAGTCTTTAACTTATCCAAAATTAAGAATATGTCTTCTGTAGCCGTTATTGATTATGGAATGGGGAATTTGCATTCCATTGCTAAAGCTCTGCAACATGCAGAACCCGATGAGAAGGTATTGGTTACATCTGATGCCGACACCATTTTACACGCGGATCGAGTGGTTTTTCCCGGGGTGGGCGCGATACGTGATTGTATGCAAGCGCTTAATGAATCGGGTTTGGCAGGTGTTATTCAAGATGTTGCCAAAACTAAGCCTTTACTAGGTATTTGCTTGGGCATGCAAGCGCTACTTTCGGATAGTGAGGAAAATGGTGGAACTCCATGTCTAAATATTATTCCTGGGCATGTTCGGCGTTTTTCAGAACCTTTGCAGGATGCCGATGGTAAGTTGTTAAAAATCCCACATATGGGCTGGAATCAGGTACATCAATCACAAGCTCACCCGCTCTGGGAATCTATTTCCCAAGATAGTCGTTTTTATTTCGTACACAGTTACTACGCCCAGCCTTGTGACGCATCAGGGGTGGCGGCAACTAGCCAGTACCCTAAGCCATTTGCCTGCGCTTTGTTACAGAACAATGTGTTCGCCGTGCAATTTCATCCGGAAAAAAGTCATACAGCTGGCTTGCAGCTGCTGAAAAACTTTTTACACTGGGATGGTCATCTTTAGAATTTACACTCCGCTGTTGAGGACTTGCTAGCTATGTTGTTAATCCCCGCTATTGATTTGAAAGAAGGAAAGTGCGTACGTTTACGTCAAGGTCGCATGGAAGATGATACTGTTTTTTCTGAAGATCCTGTCGCTGTAGCCGGTAGATGGGTGGCAGCAGGAGCTAAACGCATACATCTGGTTGATTTGGACGGCGCCTTCGCAGGCAAACCAGTAAACGCCGATATTATTCACGCTATTGTCCAGGCTTATCCTGATGTGTCTGTACAAATTGGCGGTGGCATTCGTGATGAAGATACGGTGCAAGCGTATTTGGAGGCCGGAGTCGAATATGTGATTATCGGTACTAAAGCAGTTAATGAGCCGCATTTTGTCAGCGATTTAGCTAAAGAGTATCCGCGTCGGATTATCGTTGGTTTAGACGCCAAAGACGGCAAAGTGGCTGTAGACGGATGGTCAAAGTTATCCAAGCACGATGTGATTGACTTGGCGAAGCATTTTGAAGCCGATGGTGTTGAAGCCATTATTTATACCGATATTTCTCGGGACGGCATGATGCAAGGTGTCAATGTTGAGGCTACTGCGCGATTGGCGCGAGCCATTAAAATACCTGTTATTGCTTCAGGCGGTATCACCAATATGGATGATATTCGAGCGTTAAGTGCGGTGGCGCATGAGGGAATTATGGGGGCGATTACCGGGCGCGCAATTTATGAAGGCACTCTGGATTTTGTCGAAGCCAGAACTTACGCGGAGCCGTTTTAAGTCATGGGGCTCGCTAAGCGTATTATTCCCTGTCTGGATGTTGACAATGGTCGCGTCGTTAAAGGTGTCAAATTTGTTGATATTCGTGATGCCGGAGACCCGGTTGAAATCGCCAGGCGCTATGATCGCGAAGGTGCCGATGAGATCACTTTTCTGGATATTACTGCGACCCATCATAATCGCGATACTATCGCTCATGTGGTCGAGCTGGTGGCTAGTGAGGTGTTTATTCCTTTGACTGTAGGAGGCGGTATTCGAACTCTGGAAGATATTCGTCGAATGCTCAATGCTGGGGCCGATAAAGTAGCTATTAACAGCGCTGCAGTTTTTAATCCGGATTTTGTCCGTGAAGCATCGGAGCGCTTCGGCTCGCAATGTATTGTTGTGGCGATTGATGCCAAAAAAGTTGGTGATAGCTGGGAGATTTTTACCCACGGCGGTCGTAAATCGACCGGAATTAATGCTATTGCCTGGGCTGAAAAAATGGTCAGCTACGGGGCAGGGGAAATCCTGTTAACCAGTATGGATCGTGACGGAACCCGCGAAGGTTTTGATTTGTCTTTGACTCGTGCAATTAGTGAAGCGGTTAGTGTTCCGATAATCGCTTCGGGCGGCGTCGGCTGTTTGGATCATCTGGCGGATGGCATTATTGAGGGCAAAGCTGATGCAGTGTTAGCGGCCAGTATTTTTCATTTTGCCGAGTACACCATTCAACAAGCGAAGGAGCATTTGGCTACACGCGGCATAGAGGTGCGATTATGAATGCTTCGTGGCTGGATGCCATACGCTGGACCGAAGAAGGCTTGATTCCGGTTATTGCACAACAAGCTGATAGCGGCAAAATATTGATGTTTGCTTGGATGAGTCGCGAATCTTTGGCGTTGACGGTGGCGGAAGGCTATGCTGTTTATTGGTCGCGTTCTCGCGGCAAATTATGGAAGAAAGGAGAAGAATCCGGGCACATGCAGAAAGTTGTGGCAATTTTTTTGGATTGCGATGAAGACGTGATTTTGCTTAAGATAGAACAGCAAGGTGGAATAGCCTGTCATACCGGCAGGGAAAGCTGTTTTTACCGGCAATTGCTTGATGGTCAATGGCAGGCTGTTGAAGCGGTTTTAAAAAATCCTGCAGATATTTATAAGAATATATGAATGATGTATTGTTGCAATTGGCACAAATTCTGGAGCAGCGCAAACTGGAATCGGCCGATAAGTCGTACGTAGCTAGTTTGTACAGTAAAGGCTTGGACACTAT
The DNA here is from genome assembly GCA_028712225.1 of Methylobacter sp. Lineage (GTDB taxonomy): Bacteria > Pseudomonadota > Gammaproteobacteria > Methylococcales > Methylomonadaceae > JABFRC01. Next base: position 13,086 of record JAQTQN010000004.1, on the reverse strand, counting down.
CCTAAAAAAAGTGGGTGAGGAAGCGACAGAAACTGTTATTGCCGCTAAAGGCGGCGATAAGCATCAGCTTGTATATGAAATGGCTGATTTGTGGTTCCATTGTTTGGTATTACTTGCCGATCAAGATTTGGGGCCAGACGATATACTACAGGAATTGCAGCGCCGCTTTGGTTTGTCAGGACTGCAAGAAAAAGCGCAGCGTAATAAAATGTAATTTTTAGAAACTTAAAAGGGAGTTGAAAATGGGTATTGGTGTTAGTGAGTTATTAATTATATTGGTTATTGTCGTGGTTTTATTTGGAACCAAGCGGTTACGGAATATTGGTGGTGATTTGGGCGGTGCTATCAAGAGCTTTAGAACTGCCGTGAAAGATGGGGAAAATGACAAAAAAAGCGCCGACTCTGATAGTGACAATGTAGACGGTGAGACTACATCTAAGAAAAACGAGAATCTTTAAATTGTATGTTTGAAATAGGGTTTTCTGAGCTGGTAATGGTTGGATTGGTCAGTTTGTTAGTGATCGGTCCGGAACGACTGCCAAAAGTAGCCAGACTTGCGGGTTTTTGGATAGGCAAAACCCGTAATATGGTCAGCAATTTTAAGGCTGAAATAAAACACGAGCTGGAAGCGGAAGAAATTCGCCAAATCATGGAAGAGCAGTCTGGTATTAAGATGGAAGTCACTAAAGCCTTGGATCAAGCTGTTGGCTCTGTTAGCGCCGTAAAATCTTCTATCGAGCAAGGCTCAGAGCAGATTGTCGCTCAAAATAAATCCCAGTATGGCCCAGAATAACTACGATCGCTCTATCGAGCAGCCGTTTATAAGTCATTTGATTGAATTGCGTGACCGCTTGTTAAAGGTGGTTTTGTGCATAATAGTGGTATTTTTGGGGTTGGCTACTTATGCTAATGACCTATATAGCATTTTGGCTGGCCCGTTAATGAAGCATATGCCGGCAAATAGCACAATGATTGCGATTGATGTCGGGTCGCCGTTTTTTACGCCTTTCAAGCTGGCGTTGGTGGTCTCGGTGTTTGTTAATGTGCCGATAATCTTGTATCAATTTTGGGCGTTTGTTGCTCCAGGTTTATATCGACGCGAGCGACGTATGATTTTACCGTTGCTGATTGCTAGTACTTTCTTATTTTATCTGGGAGTGGTTTTTGCTTATTTTGTGGTTTTTCCATTGGTGTTTGGTTTTTTAACTGCAGCAGCGCCGCAAGGTGTGGCGGTAATGACAGACATAAGCAAATACCTGGATTTTGTACTGACTATGTTCTTTGCTTTTGGTATTTGTTTTGAGGTGCCAATAGTTACAATAGTTTTGGTTTGGATGGGATTGGTGACACCTGCAGACTTATCTGATAAACGCCCGTATGTAATTGTTGGGGCTTTTATTATTGCGATGCCTTTGACACCACCAGATCCCGTTTCGCAGTCTTTGTTGGCAGTGCCGATGTGGATGTTATTTGAGATAGGCCTGCTGTGCTCCAGGTTGTTTGCGCCCAAGCCGAATAACGAAATTAATTATCCGGCCGAATATCAAAATTTCGATGAGGACTGAATTTTGTCACAAAAATATATTAATTACAGGTGCTTCTAAGCGTATTGGAGCATGTTGTGCGAGGTTGCTGCACGAGCAGGGCTGTAATGTAATCTTGCATTACAATGCATCGAAGCAAGATGCATTGCAGCTTTGTTCTGAGTTAAACCAGGAACGCCCCGATTCTGCAAGAGTTATACAGGCCGATTTGCTAAATCGAGAGCAGTTGCAAAACTTGGCCCAACAAGCGGCAGAGGCTTGGGGCGGATTGGATGTGTTGGTAAATAATGCCTCTTGTTTTTATCCGACAGAGCTGGCAGAAGTGACTGAAGTTCAATGGGACGAGCTGCTTGGTAGCAATTTAAAAGCACCTTTTTTTTTAACTCAAGCATTAGCAAGTGTATTGTTAGCGCGTCAAGGTTGTGTAGTTAATATTGTCGATATTCATGCAGAGCGAGGATTGAAAGGCTATCCTGTTTACAGTATTGCCAAAGCTGGTCTAGCTGCTATGACTAAGGTTCTGGCCAAAGAGTTAGGGCCTTCTGTGCGGGTAAATGGCGTGGCGCCAGGTGCAATTATTTGGCCTGAATTTGATATGTCGGAAGAAGATAAGAATAAAATTTTGCAGCGTGTTGCTTTGCGTAGACATGGCCAACCCGCTGATATTGCCAAGGCGGTATTGTTTTTAGTCAGGGATGCTGAATATGTTACGGGTCAAATTTTGACAGTGGATGGTGGGCGAACATTATTTTGTTGAAGGTTGTGTCGCAGGGCGTTGCCATTGCTTGAGGTTGGTTTTGTCAAAATTTTTCCACAGATCTTCATAAGTAATTTGGCTGATCGGGTGTTTTAAGGTCGGAGCAATTTCTGCTAGGGGTTCAAGTACAAAAGCGTAACGTTCAATTTCGTCTCGAGGTATCTGCAGGCGACCATCGTTGATAATGGTGTCTCCGTATAAAATCAAATCCAGATCAAGGGTGCGGGGGGAGAATTTTTCACTATTACGGCTGCGACCATGATCTAACTCAATTTGCCGAAGCTGTTTGGCGACTGTTTTGACATCTAAATTAGAATCAAATCCAACGATTAAGTTGTAGAAGCTATCACCAGAAAAGCCAACCGCTTCAGACTCATAAACGCTGGAAACGGTTAGTTTGCCAAAGCAGCTTTCAAGTGCTTTTAAGCTGGCGGGGATGTTGGCTTCCTTGTCAATATTACTGCCTATGCTGATATATCCTCTGGTCACGAGTTTTTTTCTCCGCGCTCAATCATGATGCCAACATCACTGGCGCCGCGAATTGCGCCTTTTTTGTTCAGGGTGATTTTTACCCAAGTCACATCGAATTCATTGCGAATGATGTTAGCGATTTCAGAAATTAATTTTTCTACTAGATAAAACTGGCTGTTTTCAACGAAAGAAATAATGCGTTTAGACACGGTTTTATAATCAAGCGTGTATTGAATATCGTCAGTTTCAGCGGCTTTTTTAATATCAAAAGCCATCTCAATATCGAGAATAATGGTTTGTTTGGTTTCTCGTTCCCAGTCGTAAATGCCAATAATGGTTTGGATTTCCAATCCGCCTAAAAATATAATGTCCATTATGATTTCCGGTTATGATGCTAGGGTTAAAAAAGCGCCCAGTATCAGGGAAACGCTTTAGTCTTACAAGGTTTGAATGATGAAAGGTATATCATGAGTGAGTGGTTATTTGTTCCTGTTGCCTATTTGATAGGCTCAATTTCCAGTGCAATTTTAATTTGTCGTTTGATGGGGTTGCCGGATCCGCGAGGTCAGGGTTCTGGCAATCCAGGCGCTACCAATGTTATGCGAATAGGTGGCAAAAAAGCCGCAGGAATTACCTTGTTAGGTGATTTATTGAAAGGCTTGCTGCCAGTCTATATAGCCAAAATATTTGAAGTTCCCGTAGAAATTTTAGTGGCGACTGGTCTGGCGGCTTTTATAGGGCACCTTTATCCGATATTTTTCGGCTTTAAAGGTGGTAAGGGGGTAGCTACTTCACTTGGGGTGTTGCTGGGTATTTCCTGGTGGCTAGGTGTTGTTGTTATAGTTACTTGGCTTGCGGTGTACAGACTCGGCAAAATTTCATCGTTAGCAGCGTTGTGTGCGTCTACATTGTCGCCAATTTACGCTTGGTTCGTTGTCGGCGATTTATGGATCGTTGCGGTGGCTTCAGTAATGACGGCGCTTTTACTGTGGCGGCACAAAAGTAATATTCAAAGGTTGTTGGCTGGTGTTGAAGGGTAAGTCAGCAGCCAGATAGTTCACTGACTGACCAGCGCGCATGCGTGTAAATTTCCAGGTCTTGATGTTGTCCAGCGAGCAAACGCTGGCAACCGGCATAGGCAATCATGGCGCCGTTATCAGTGCAGAACTCGGGTCTGGGGAAGTAGATTTCACCGTTTTCTTTTTTAATCATTTGTGTAAGCGTTGCGCGAATGCGTTGATTGGCACTAACACCTCCAGCTACCACAAGTCTTTTTAATCCAGTTTGTTGCAAAGCTCGTTTGCATTTGATGCTGAGCGTATCGGCAACTGCTTCTTGAAAGGCTGCCGCTATATTGGCTTTGTCTTCGGCCGTTTTTTCGGTGGCGTTAAGTGCGTTCATGGTGAAAGTTTTTAGTCCGCTAAAACTAAAGTCTAGTCCTGGGCGGTCAGTCATAGGTCTGGGGAATTTTAATTGGGAAAAGCCTTGTTCTGCTAGATTGGAAAGTTTGGGGCCGCCAGGATACCCCAGGCCCAGCATTTTTGCGGTTTTATCAAAAGCTTCCCCGGCAGCATCATCAAGTGATTCTCCTAGTAATTGGTAGTTACCTACGCCTGTTACCAGAATTAATAAGGTATGCCCTCCAGAAATTAGTAGGGCTACAAAAGGCATGGTTGGCGGGTTTGCTTCCAACATGGGGGCTAATAAATGGCCTTCCATATGATGTACTGCGATGGCAGGGATTTGCCAAGTCCAGGCTAAGCTCCTGGCGGTGACGGCGCCAACCAATAACGCCCCCATCAGGCCAGGGCCAGCTGTATAGGCGATGCCATTAATTTCAGTGCTGCTCAACTGGCTTTCTTGTATGCATTGGCGTATAAGCGGAACCAATTTGCGAACATGGTCGCGTGAAGCCAGCTCCGGTACAACGCCGCCATAGTCGTTATGCATCGCAATTTGACTGTACAAAATATCCTTAATTAAGCCTCGTTGAGAGTGGTAAATGGCTACGCCGGTCTCATCACAGGAGGTTTCTATGCCTAAAACGTACATTGGATTTTTGAAAATTATATAAAGTGAAGGTATAATTCAAGGTTATGTTTACCCAGAGGGTAAACGTGCCTACGTCTTATTTGATATTAACATACTTGGAATACCTAATGCCGTCAGTCAAAGTTAAAGAAAACGAACCTTTTGATGTTGCAATTCGCCGCTTTAAACGTGCTTGTGAGAAAGCAGGAGTCTTGGCCGAAGTGCGTCGTCGTGAATTTTATGAAAAACCTACTGCAGAGCGTAAGCGTCAAGGTGCTGCGGCTGTTAAACGTCATTTAAAGAAGTTGGCTCGCGAGCGCTATGCGTTAAAGAATTTGCGTCGCGGTCGTCCAACTCTATAAAGGCTGGCAAATGGACTTATTGGTCGATCGTATTAAGGATGATATGAAAGCCGCAATGAAGAGCGGCGAGAAGGCACGGCTTGGCGTGATACGGCTGATTTTGTCGGCGATTAAGCAGATTGAAGTAGATGAGCGTATCACCCTTGATAATGAGCGTACCTTGCAAGTGCTTGATAAAATGCTAAAGCAGCGGCGTGAGTCAATTCGCCAGTTTGCCGATGCTGGTCGCGATGATCTGGTGTCGATTGAAGAGGCAGAAATCGTTGTTATTCAGGATTTTTTGCCGCAACCACTCACAGATGCTGAAATCGATGAGCTGGTTGGTCAGGCGGTAGCTGATTCTGGTGCGCAGTCGGTAAAAGACATGGGTAAAGTCATGGGGTTACTGAAAACAAAAATGCAGGGCCGCGCCGATATGTCGATAGTGAGTGGAAAAATTAAAGCCGCATTGGCGGAATAGATTATTTTCTACCATTTTTTCGGGGCATAAGCATGTCCGGTAAAATTCCTCGTGAATTTATTGATGATCTTTTGGTGCGAGTCGATATAGTCGATCTAATCGATTCGCACGTTCCTTTAAAGAAGACGGGAGCCAATTATGTGGCTCGTTGTCCCTTTCACACTGAAAAGTCTCCCAGTTTTTCTGTAAATCGCAACAAACAGTTCTTTCACTGTTTTGGTTGCGGAGTTAGTGGTAACGCCATTAGCTTTCTGATGAACTATAGTCACCTTGATTTTGTCGAGGCTGTTGAAGATCTGGCTGCGTTCATTGGTGTTGATGTTCCCCGTGCGGCGATTGAATATTCGGGGCAGCAGAAGGTCGCTGATTTCAGTAGTCTTTACAAGATCATGGAGCAGGTTGCTGTATTTTATGTTGAGCAGTTGCGGACCAGCTCTGAAGGCAGGCAAGCAGCCGAGTATCTTAAAAATAGAGGGGTGAGCACCGGCACTGCTCGTGACTACATGCTGGGATATGCTCCTAAGAAATGGCAGGTTTTGATTGATCAGTTTGGAGAGCAGGCGCTGATTGATGCTGGGTTGTTTGGGAAATCCGATGCCGGGGACATTTATGCGCGTTTTCGTGGTCGCGTGATGTTTCCGATTCGAGATAAGCGCGGTCGAACCATAGGGTTTGGCGGGCGCGTCTTGGATGATTCTTTGCCCAAGTACTTGAATTCCCCGGAAACGCCCTTATTTCACAAAGGGCGCGAAGTATACGGCCTTTATGAGTTGTTACAAAAGCAGCCCAAGCCGCAAAGAATATTAATTGTCGAAGGTTATATGGATGTTGTCGCTTTGGCTGAATTTGGATTTTGTTCAGCAGTTGCTACCTTAGGCACGACAACTTCCCAAGCGCATATCGATTTGTTGTTTAGGTTTACTTCGGAGTTGGTATTTTGCTTTGATGGGGATGTTGCAGGGCAAAAGGCGGCTGATAGAGCGATGGAGCAAGTCTTTTCTTCGCTAAAGGATGGGCGGCAAGTTCGTGTTATGTTGTTGCCGCAAAATCATGATCCTGATTCGTTAGTTCATGAGATTGGTGTTGATGGTTTTGTTAAAAGTATCGAATCTTCTGAAACGTTATCAGATTATTTTTTTCGGACTGTTGCTAAAAATTTGAATTTGACTGAAATGGAAGGTCGGGCGCAGTTGGTAAATTCAGCTAAGCCGTTCCTTGAGAAATTGCCGGAAGGTGTATTTAAAGGAATGATGTATTCTCGTCTTAAAGAAATGTCGAGGGTTGCAAGTCTTAGTGTTCCAGGTGGAGGTAAAACTAACCTAAATGTCGAACGGAAAATGACGCGAGCGACTGGGCGACCTTCGCCAGCTCGTGTTGCAATGGCCCTGTTGTTGCAAAACCCTTGGCTTGCTGGTGTCATTGAGCAAAAAGAGATTGATATGAGTCGGCTTGAGTTTCCGGGGGTAGAGATGTTTAAAGCTTTGCTGGAGACAATTCAAGACAAAAAGCCCGCTAATGTTGCGGTTTTATTGGAACTTTATCGTGGGACAGGCGAAGAAAAAACGATAAAAGCGTTGGCTAGTTTGGAGTTGCTTGTTCCCGATGAAGGGGTGGAGGCCGAGTTTTGCGGTGCAATTGAAAGCTTGCTTGTTCATGCTAGGGAAGCAGAGTTAGATAGATTAGAGGCCAAAGCAAAAAATGAAGGATTGCAGTCTCAAGAGAAAGAAAGATGGCTTAGCCTGTTGGCAATTAAAAGGTGCAGTACAAAATAACGGCAGTTTGTAGTACAATCCCGCGCCTCGTGTACCGATGCCGAATACCTTTGTGAGTAGATATGAATCAAGAACAACAACAATCCCAGCTTAAACAATTAATAGCCAAAGGTAAGATTCAGGGTTACTTGACGTATGCAGAAGTAAATGACCATCTGCCTAGCGACATTGTTGATCCGGAGCAAATTGAAGACATTATCGGCATGATTAGCGATATGGGGATTCAGGTCTATGAAGTGGCCCCGGATGAAGACTCGCTTATTACTGATTCTGCCGCTGTGACGACAGATGACGAGGACGCTGAAGAGGTTGCTGCGTTGGCGTCAGTAGACAGTGAATTTGGTAGGACTACTGATCCGGTGCGCATGTATATGCGAGAGATGGGGTCGGTAGAGTTGCTTACCCGTGCAGACGAGCTAAAAATTGCAAAGCGAATTGAAGAAGGTCAGCAGCAATTGGTGAAAGCAATTTCGCGATCTTGTGTTGTTGTTGAAGATTTTTTGCAGTCATTTGATAATATTTCAGCTGATGAAGGTGGAATTCGGTTGACTGATCTTATATCCGGCTTTGCGGATTTAAGTGAGCCTGAAGATTTAGTGGCATCATTGCCAGCTGCAGATGATATTGATGAAGGTGAGGCCGAAGAAGCTAGTGCCGAGGAAGAATCAAAAGGTCTCAACTATGAAGAAGTTAAGGAAAAAGTTGAGGCGCTCAGATCGCAATTAAAGCTAGCTTCGGCGGCAATTAAAAAGCATGGCTACTCTAGTGAAAAGACTGAAGAAGCCTTTGAAATACTAGCTGGCTTGTTCATGGAATTTAAGTGGACCCCTCAATACCTAAAAAAATTGACCGCCATCATTCCCGATGGTGTAGCAGCTGTCCGCGAACAAGAGAAAATTATATTGGATGTTTTTGTTAATCAGGCAAAATTTCCACGTAAAGATTTCATCTCATCATTTGTTGGTAATGAAGCTAGTTCGGAGTGGTTTGGGCGATATTTGAATGCAAACGACAGTTATGCCGATATATTTAAAGTTCATGAAAAAGAGGTTAGAAAAGCTCAAGCAAGACTGTCTGAAATAGAAGATCGCTATGGATTGACTGTTAATGGATTGAAAGACATCAATCGACGAATGTCCATTGGTGAGGCTAAGGCCAGGCGTGCTAAAAAAGAAATGATTGAAGCTAACTTACGATTGGTCATTTCCATAGCAAAAAAGTATACTAATCGTGGTTTGCAATTTTTGGATTTAATTCAAGAAGGCAATATCGGTTTGATGAAAGCGGTTGATAAATTTGAATACCGTCGTGGTTACAAATTTTCTACTTATGCAACATGGTGGATAAGGCAGGCGATTACTCGCTCTATAGCGGATCAGGCCAGAACTATCCGTATTCCAGTGCATATGATCGAAACAATCAACAAGCTTAATCGTATTTCCAGGCAAATTTTGCAAGAAATGGGTCGTGAAGCTACCCCTGAAGAGCTTGCGGAGCGCATGGAAATGCCGGAAGACAAGGTTCGTAAGGTCTTGAAAATAGCCAAAGAACCTATTTCGATGGAAACACCAATCGGTGATGATGAAGATTCCCACTTGGGAGATTTCATAGAAGATGCTAAAGTATTGTCCCCGATTGAAGCCGCTACTATTGCAGGCTTAAGAGAATCGACACAAAATGTATTAGCGGGATTGACTGCGCGCGAAGCTAAAGTGTTGCGTATGCGTTTTGGTATCAACATGAATACCGATCATACATTGGAAGAAGTTGGTAAGCAGTTTGACGTTACTCGTGAACGTATCCGTCAAATTGAAGCCAAAGCATTAAGAAAATTAAGACATCCTTCAAGATCGGAGCAACTGAGATGCTTCTTGGATGGTGAGTAAGAAGTAATAAAGGGCCCTTAGCTCAGTTGGTTAGAGCGTCCGACTCATAATCGGCAGGTCGTAGGTTCAAGTCCTACAGGGCCCACCATAATTAAAAAGGCTGCTTATTGCAGCCTTTTGTGTATCAGTAGTTTTATATTTTTAAGAAGGTGGTAGTGTGAGCAATAACTTCATTTTTACATCAGAATCTGTTTCAGAAGGGCACCCGGATAAAGTCGCTGATCAAATTTCCGATGCGGTTCTTGATGCGATAATTGCACAAGATCCCCATGCGCGAGTTGCTTGCGAAACGCTGGTAAAAACCGGGATGGTTGTTCTTGCCGGTGAAATTACCACCAATGCCTGGGTTGATACTGAAGCCTTGGTAAGAAAAGTGGTTTGTGACATCGGCTATGATCATGGAGATATAGGATTTGATGGGCAGAGTTGCGCGGTATTAAATGCTATCGGCAAACAATCTGCAGATATTGCGATGGGTGTTGATGAGGCTAATAACCACGAACAAGGCGCTGGCGATCAGGGCTTAATGTTTGGTTATGCCAGTAATGAAACTGATGTATTTATGCCTGCTCCCATTACGTATTCGCATTTGCTGGTTAAGCGTCAAGCTGAAGTGCGTAAAAATAAAACGTTGCCATGGCTGCGTCCTGATGCGAAAAGTCAGATTACCTTCCGTTACGAAAATAACAAGCCAGTCGCGATTGACGCGGTAGTGCTTTCTACTCAGCATTCGCCAGAAATTGACGCCAAGGCTTTGCATGAAGCGGTTATGGATGAAATTATTTTGCCGGTTCTGCCAAAAGAATGGCTGCACAAAGACACCAAATACTTCATCAACCCTACCGGGCAGTTCATTATTGGTGGTCCAGTTGGCGATTGCGGCTTGACAGGTCGTAAAATCATCGTAGATACCTATGGCGGCATGGCAAGGCATGGCGGTGGTGCTTTTTCAGGTAAAGACCCTTCAAAAGTTGACCGTTCTGCAGCTTACATGGGGCGCTACGTAGCTAAAAATATAGTTGCCGCGGGCCTTGCTGAACGCTGTGAAATTCAAGTCTCTTATGCTATTGGTGTTGCAGAGCCTACTTCTATCAGCGTAGAAACATTTGGTACCAGCAAACTGAGCGAAGACAGATTAGTTCAAATTGTCAGAGACCACTTTGATTTAAGACCTAAAGGATTGATCGCCACGTTGGATCTGTTAAAGCCGATTTATCAAGTCACCGCCGCTTATGGCCATTTTGGCCGCACCGAAGACACGTTCAGTTGGGAAAAAACTGATAAAGTCGATGCATTGAGAGATGCTGCAGGTCTTTAATAATCCTTACAGGAAATAACATGAGTCAACACGATTATAAAGTCGCCGATATAGCCCTTGCAGAATGGGGGCGTAAAGAAATCAACATCGCTGAAACAGAAATGCCGGGTTTGATGGCATTACGCTCAGAGTTCGGGGCGCAGCAACCTTTAAAAGGTGCGCGTATTGCCGGCTGTTTGCATATGACCATACAGACAGCAGTGTTGATAGAAACACTGACTGCGTTAGGCGCAGAGGTGCGTTGGTCGTCATGCAACATTTTTTCTACCCAAGACCATGCGGCTGCAGCAATCGCCGCATCGGGAGTCCCGGTATTTGCCTGGAAAGGAGAAACAGAATCAGAAGCCGAATGGTGTATTGCTCAAACTATTGAAGGCCCTAATGGCTGGCATCCCAATATGATTTTGGATGATGGCGGCGATTTGACCATGATGATGCATAAACAATATCCGCATTTAATGGCGGACGTTAAGGGCTTATCAGAAGAAACTACCACCGGCGTTTTGCGTTTAAATGAAATGGTTGCTAACGGCACATTGAAAGTGCCGGCCTTCAACGTCAACGACTCGGTAACCAAGTCTAAATTTGACAACCTCTACGGCTGCAGAGAGTCTTTAGTTGACGGCATCAAGCGTGCCACTGACGTGATGATTGCCGGTAAAATTGCCATCGTTTGTGGTTATGGTGATGTTGGTAAAGGCTGTGCTCAGTCTTTGCGTGGACTTGGAGCTACTGTCTGGATTACCGAAATTGATCCAATCTGTGCGTTACAGGCCGCAATGGAGGGTTTCCGTGTCGTGACTATGGAAGATGCTGCGCCAATTGGTAATATTTTCGTTACCGCCACAGGTAATTTTAATGTTATTACTCATGCACATTTAGCGGCTATGAGAGATCAGGCAATCGTCTGCAACATTGGCCATTTCGACTCTGAAATCGAAATTTCTTCACTGCGTCAATACACCTGGGAAAACATTAAGCCGCAAGTCGATCACGTCATTTTTCCAGACGGCAAACGCCTGATTATATTGGCGGAAGGCCGTTTGGTTAATTTGGGCTGTGCTACTGGGCATCCAAGTTTTGTAATGTCCAATTCATTCTGCAACCAAGTATTGGCGCAGCTTGAGCTATGGGCAAACGCAGAGCAATACGAAAACAAGGTGTACATGTTGCCCAAAAAACTAGATGAAAAAGTGGCGAGAGCACATCTTGCTCAACTAGGCGTAAATTTGACTGTATTGACTGATACGCAAGCCAAATACATCAATGTGCCGGTTGAAGGTCCTTACAAGGTTGGCCATTATCGTTATTGATTGACACTTTCAAGACCGGATGATGCATAAGCTCACCCGGTCTTATAGATACATAGACATGCAATCACAAAAAAAACACCCTCAGCTCTACAGTTTCGAGTTTTATCCCCCCAAAACTGAAGAAGGCGCAGCCAGCTTGCAAGTAGTTCAAGGCAAGCTTACAGCCCTCAATCCTGATTTTTTTTCCGTTACTTTTGGTGCCGGCGGTTCAACTCGCGACCTTACCTTTGATGCGGTGGTCGACATTCAAGCCAAAGGCGTCACCGCAGCGCCGCATTTATCTTGCGTCGCTTCAACCAAAGATAATATTCGCGCCATTCTTAATAATTACCAGCAACACGGGATAAGCAAGATTGTCGCGCTCAGAGGCGATCTGCCTTCTGGTATGATGTCAGCGGGTGAATTCCGCTATGCCAATGAACTGGTTGAATTTATTCGTCAGGAAACAGGGGATCATTTTCAGATCCATGTTGCCGCCTATCCTGAAGTACACCCTCAGGCTCCAAGCGGCGCGCAAGATTTCAAAAATTTCAAACGCAAAGTCGATGCGGGTGCCAATGCGGCAATTACCCAGTATTTTTATAATGCCGAGGGGTATTTTTACTTTGTCGATGCTTGTGAAAAGAACGGTATCGACATACCCATCGTGCCCGGCATCATGCCGATTACCCAATATGCACAGTTATTTCGCTTTTCAGAAATGTGCGGCGCCGATATTCCTAGATGGATGCGCAAACGTTTGGAAGGTTTTGGCGATGATCGTGAATCCATTCAAGCTTTTGGTTTGGACGTGGTCAGTGATCTTTGTCAGCGTTTATTAGATGCTGGTGCGCCAGGATTACACTTTTACACCATGAATCAAGCCACACCAACATTAGCTATCCTCGCTAATTTGCAAAAAACAACGGTTTAATCAGGTACTTTTAGCCCGCTCTGCAGCTTATTCTGCAGAGTGCTTGCGCTGGAATCTTACATCTCGTACCCAACATGATGACCAACCAAACTTTAGCTAACCGAGATCTTTCTGTTTTGTGGCATCCATGCACACAAATGAAGGATCATGAAAACTTTCCCATTATCCCGATCAAAAAAGGCCAAGGTGTTTGGCTGGAGGATTTTGACGGTAACCGTTATTTGGATGCCATCAGTTCCTGGTGGGTGAATCTGTTCGG
>JAQTQN010000283.1 GCA_028712225.1 Methylobacter sp. | reverse complement strand
AAAAGCGAAATGAGCGTGGGTTATGCCACGTTGTACGGCGACATGGCCGGTGGTTTTGCACCGATCAAGGATGTGCCTAAGCTGTTGGTTTATAAATTGGCGCGTTACCGAAACAGCCTGTCTGCGGTGATACCCGAGCGTGTTATTACCCGGCCGCCTTCCGCTGAATTGGCCCCGGATCAAGTCGATGCCGACTCCTTACCGCCTTACGAGATTTTAGATCCGATTTTGGAGCGCTATGTAGAACTGGATCAATCCGCAGAAGAGATTATTGCCGCCGGTTATAGCCGGGAGCATGTGGTAAGAGCCGTCAGCTTGGTAGATCGCAATGAATACAAACGTCGGCAATCGCCGCCCGGCATTCGCATTACGCCGCGTGCATTCGGGCGCGACCGGCGTTATCCGATTACGTCAGGGTATCGGGGAATTAAGTAATTTAGCCTGAGGCTGCAGCAGTTTTCGTTATTCAAGCTTCGTGGCCGGCAGCGCATAATTTCCAATCGATTGATTATGATTTGCTTAGTCATATGATGCGCTGCAAGTCCTACGTGTATTTTCCTTTTGAACAAATAAAAAAGGGGCTCATAAAGAGCCCCTTTCTGCGCTAAAAGCCAGGTTGTCAAAAACTTACAACGCAGCTTTACGACGATTTAAACCCAAGAGCCCCATCAAGCCAGTCAGCATCAACCAAACAGTAGCTGGTACAGGTACCTCTGCTGGTGCCTCTATTTGGGTATAACCGATGTCTTTTAGTATACCGAGCTCTAGCGCGGATAGTTCGCGAGTTTTTAGCCCTGGAGATACGGATGATGTCATGATCAACTCGGCAAGTGTTGCAGTGTCGTCATCAAGATGCGAAGTACTGCTGCCGTCACTATAGGTCGTCGGTGCAAATATGTTAACGCCCACGCCGCCATTGGCGGCAACCGCATTGGCGCCGTTAAACAATACGCTGCCGCTGCCACCTGTCAGGGCGGCAACCTTTGTGCTATCGAAAACCCCCGCTGTACTTACCAGTCGGTTTCCTGATGCATCGGTTAAAAAGTTATCAAAAGTAGCCCAGGTATCAGGGGTGCCTGATGGTTTGCTTTCCAGTCCTGTGCCGGTCGCGCCGATATTTGAACTAAAGCCAAATGAGTGCAATAACTCATGGATGCCGACTGTTTTGAAATCATACTCATTTTCCGCGACATTATCAGTTAGGCCCCAATTTTCGAAAAAATTCCAATCAATATAGCCATCAGCTTCAGTACCGTTGCGGTCTGTTGCTCCATTAGTCAGAATTTTTGTTTGTACAATTGATTGCTGAAAGGTACCGGGAACGACGTATTGACTGCTACCTGCCGAGGCTAACCTGGGTTCATCAATACTTGATGAAGTAACGTCATAAGTTAAGTTCGCCTCGTAGTTGCTGAAATACACGCCTAGTAAGTTTGCTGCGTCATTCAGCGCTGATTTTCTGGCCGCACCAAAAGTGGGATCATCAAAGCCTTGACCGGGATTAAGATAATTAAATGAAAATGTTAAAGCGGCTTGCGCGGGTTGTGCAAGCAAACCCAGAGCAAGGGTGCTGGCTATTGTTATGGCTTTAGCTGAGCGCGGACGTTTTGACGGAGTTTTTAGAGGCATATGATAAGTCCAATGGTTAGAAATTTGTTGATGCCGTAATCGTTGATTACGAATGCTCGATAAATAAAAATGAGCGGGTTTGAGTCTAGCGTTAAAACTGATGACAGACAAGGAGATTTCCCGGCTAGATCTATGCTGCATTAGGTTTTAGCGCGTAAATAATTCCCTTGTTTCTAAGGGTAAAGTAAATTACAAGTAAATCGAATACTGGAAGCTTTATTGATTCGTTTTTTGGTATTCGCTTTTTCATCAATGTTGGTTTCTGCAAATCTTCTAAAGAGGTGGAATATGCTTAGAATAAAGTCGATTACATTGTTGTTTCTATTAATATCGCTAGCAGGATGTGCCAATTTTGACGCGGTTGGCAAGTTTGCTGACGGTGCGCAAATGTTGTCTCAAGCCTCTGGTGAGTTTTACGACAGTGAGCTTGCAACCGACCGAAAACTGGCCGGTTTGCTTATAGATTTGTCAGGCCCGATCCAGCCAGGTCAATCAGCGTGGTTAGAGGCGTCAACCGGCAAAAATTTAGTTGCGGAGGCGCGTCGAAACAAAGCGGCTGTGGCGGCGTTGGGGCAATACGCGATTAGCTTAAAAGAGATTGCCGCATTTGATAATGATAAGGCGGTAGAACAATCCTCTGAACGGCTCAGCAGTAACCTTGCCGGTCTTGCAAAAACGTTAGATAGCAGCGCCAACCCCGATGAGTCGGCATTAGCACAAGCCATCACCAGTTTGGCAAACATCTACACCGGGATAAAAGTTAAAAAGGTGGTGCATAAAAAAGCCCAACAGGCGCAGCCGTATGTTGAGCAAATTATTAACACCTTGGTGGCTGATATAAAGCGTCAGCAACAGCGATTTACCCTAACCCGACTGAATGCTTCGGTAAAACGGGAACAAATGTTCAATACCTTTAAGCAAGACTATAACAGCGCCGGTTTGCTTGGATCGCAAAAATCCCTGCTGGATAGCGCGGCTAGTAAGCTGGTGGAAGATGAATTGGCCGAACAACTTGCGGAGCTACCTGCCCAGGAATTCCTCGCGCAACTCAACACTACCGCCGTCAGTTGCCTGGCTGCCCATAAAGCTATTCAGGACGCGGACATTAAAGACGACGCCAAAGAGCTGATCGCTTTCGTGGACGATGCAAGAAAGTTAGTTTCCAGCGTCAGTAAACTGCATTAAGCCAACAATAACATTACGGATAACTCGCCATGACTACAACCACTGAAGATATTCTCGACCTGCTATCCACGTTGATTATGGATTTGGGTTCGTTGCGAGAACAAACCACCGATACTACTGATCGAGCTGCTATAAATAACCAAATTATGGCACTGACTAAATGGTGGCGAAAAATAGACGACTTCCGGGCAACACAGCCTAAGCCTGAGTTGGCTGAGGCAAAAACAGGGCTCGAAGGCATTGTCGGTGATCTTAAGAAAGAAAAAAAGAAGTTGGAAAACGTCGCAAAAGTTATTTACCG
>JAQTQN010000282.1 GCA_028712225.1 Methylobacter sp. | reverse complement strand
ATGCGCACAGCTCAAAATTTGGGAAACCCATCCGGTCATGTCTACGCTGCAACTTGCAGTCAACGTCAGCGCATTCCAGTTTCATCAAACCGATTTCGTCGAGCAAGTGCGGCAAACCCTACGGCATCATGCGCTTAACCCGGACCGGCTCAAGCTTGAACTCACAGAGAGTTTGGTTCTCAATGATATTGACGACACCATCGTCAAAATGCAGCAACTCCGGGAAATTGGGGTGCGGTTTTCCATGGACGACTTCGGTACCGGTTATTCATCACTGTATTACCTGACCAAGCTACCGATCGATCAATTGAAAATCGACCAATCTTTTATAAGAAATATCGGACTGACCCAAAGCGATACGGTCATCGTGCAAACCATTATCGGCATGGCTAATAATTTGCAGATAGAGAGCATTGCCGAAGGGGTAGAGACACCAGAACAGCGGGGCTTTCTGGAGGCACATGGCTGCCATCTTTATCAGGGCTATTTATACAGCAGGCCACTACCGCTGGCAGAGTTTGACAAGTTGGCTCAGGGATGGAAAAAATTTTAAGCCTGTCAGGCTAAGTGCTGAAGATTGGCAATAACTACCGTTTGGTAAAAATCAAATCCCATACACCGTGCCCCAAGCGCAGGCCGCGCTGTTCAAATTTTGTCAGCGGGCGATATTCCGGGCGAGGGCAATAGTCGCCGGTTTCGCTGCTGTTGATTAAACCGGAATCTGCCGACAGCACTTCCAGCATGCTTTCGGCATAATTTTCCCAATCGGTCGCCGCATGAAAATAACCGCCGACTTTTAGTTTCTTAAGCAAGAGAGCAATAAAAGACGGCCGGACAATGCGTCGTTTGTGATGTTTCTTTTTCGGCCAAGGGTCGGGGAAAAACAAATGTACGCCAGCCAGACTGGCATCCGGCAGTTTGTGTTCAAGAATGTCGATAGCATCGTGGCAATAAATCCTGACATTGCTCAAGCCTTGCAGATCCAGCAACATCATTAAATGACCGACGCCCGGCCGGTGGACTTCGATACCGATGTAGTCTGTGTCAGGATTCGCCGCCGCCATTTTGGCCAGACTATCGCCGTTACCGAAACCAATTTCCACAATGATCGGCGCCACGCGCCCAAACACTTCGGCAAAATCATAAACGGCCTGAGGATCAAGGCAATATTTATCCCAATGATGAGACAAAGCATGTTGCTGACCTTGGGTTAATCGGCCCTGACGGCGAATAAAGCTGCGGATCCTGGCAGGAATAGTTGCTGGCGTAGTTATTTCGGAAGACATAAGAAACACATAATAGGTCGTTCGCAGCTCGATTAACTCACCACGAACGACTAAAAGCTGAAGATATTGAAATTAAAAAAACAAACCGTCTATCGGTGACGATGCCGAGGCAAAACGTTTTCTTGGCATGCGTCCAGCCAAGAATGCCTCTCTGCCCGCCTCAATACCTTTACGCATCGCCGAGGCCATTAATATCGGGTTTTTAGCATCGGCAATGGCGGTGTTCATCAACACGCCATCGCAACCTAATTCCATGGCAATCGCAGCATCGGAAGCCGTACCCACACCCGCATCGACCAAAATAGGCACCTTGGCATTTTCGACAATGGTCAAGATATTGTAGGGATTGCGGATACCTAAGCCTGAACCAATGGGCGCGGCCAGCGGCATCACTGCTACGCAGCCGATTTCTTCCAGGCGTTTGGCGGCAATCGGGTCGTCGTTGGTGTAAACCATCACGTCAAAACCTTCTTTAACCAATAATTCAGCGGCAACGTAGGTTTCGGCAACATCCGGAAATAAAGTCTTTTGATCGGCCAACACTTCCAGTTTGACCAGTTTGTGTCCGCCCAGTAATTCTCTGGCTAAACGGCAAGTTCTTACTGCTTCGTCAGCCGTATAACAGCCTGCAGTATTAGGCAAAATGGTGTATTTATCAGGAGAAATCACTTCCAGCAAATTCGGCTCACCGGGATTTTGGCCAATATTGGTGCGGCGAATAGCGACAGTGACAATTTGTGCGCCGCTGGCTTCAATGGCCAGTCGGGTTTCTTCCATATCCTTGTACTTGCCGGTGCCCACCAATAATCTCGACTGATACGACACGCCTGCCAGCACGAAAGAATCATCCTGACCGCCACCGATCGCATGAACGATTTCCAACCGGTCGCCCGCGCTCAATGAGTTGGTTTGGTATTGATCAAACGGCAATATTTCCTTGTTCAACTCCACGGCGATTTTTTTACCCGTTAAGCCCAGGCTCTCAACGACATCGGCGACTGTGTTGTTCTCAGCGAATTCTTTGGTTTCACCATTTACATAAACAAGCATCTATCAAACTCCTGACTTTTTAACGATGGCGCGGCGCTGTTGCACGGCCACGGCAAATTTCTTTAACAATGGAACGGTATCATCCCAGCTTAAACAGGCATCGGTAATACTCTGTCCGTAAACCAGCGGCTGTCCGGCTACTACGGCCTGATTGCCCGCTTTAAGATGGCTTTCAACCATAACACCCATAATGCGCTGGTCGCCATTGGCGATTTGTTCGGCGACATCTTCGCCGACAATCAACTGCCGCTGGCATTGCTTTAAGCTATTGGCGTGGCTTAAATCAATCATGATATTTGCTCTTAATCCGGCTTTTTGCATTTCTTCGCCAACATGTTCAACGCTTACCGCGTCGTAGTTGGGACGATCATGACCACCGCGCAAAATGATATGCACGTCCTCGTTACCGGTGGTGGAAAAAATAGCCGAGTGACCCGCTTTGGTTAGCGATAAGAAATGGTGCGGGCTCATCGCCGCACCCATCGCATCGATGGCAATTTTGACCGAGCCATCAGTGGCATTTTTAAAACCCACCGGACAGGATAATCCGGACGCCAACTCACGATGCACTTGGCTTTCAGTAGTTCTGGCACCGACAGCGCCCCAGGCGATCAGGTCAGACACATATTGCGGCGTAATCAAGTCCAGATATTCGGTGGCCGCGGGCATACCGGCTGAATTCAAATCCACCAGCAACTGTCTGGCAATGCGTAAGCCTTTGTTGATATTAAAGCTGGCATCCAGGTCCGGATCGTTGATTAAGCCTTTCCAGCCTACCGTCGT
>JAQTQN010000068.1:2812-12624 GCA_028712225.1 Methylobacter sp. | reverse complement strand
TTTGAACTGTCCTACGGCGGCGTCAGAGGCTATCACTATTATGACGATGGCCTGACTAAAAATTGGTTCATGTATCTGACGGCTGATTTACGCTTTTGATCATGCGCAATTTGTTTTTTATCTTGGTGCTTGCGTTGTTACCAGGAGGAGTGAGTGCGCAGAGCCAAGGCTTGATTGCATTGTGTTATCACAACATCGCCGCCGAGTGGGATGGCGATCCGATGACCACGACCCGCGATCAATTTCAGGCGCAAATGGCATGGCTGAAAGCGCAGGGCTATCAACCTATTAGCGTGCAACAGCTCATCACCGCCCGTAAGCAACATCAATCCTTGCCTGAAAAGCCGGTGTTGCTGACCTTTGATGACGGTCATGCCGGGGTTTACGAACATGCCTTTCCGCTGCTTAAACAATTCAATTTTCCGGCAGTATTAGGGCTGGTTACCGATTGGCTGGAAACGCCGACGAATCAACAAGTGCATTACGATACCGGCTTAAAACCACGCAGTGATTTTTTAACCTGGTCGCAGGTTGATCAGATGAGCGCGTCCGGTTTGTTAGAAGTCGCTTCGCATAGCCATGATCTTCATCACGGTATTAGCGGCAATCCTTTTGGTGACCTACAGCCTGCCGCAACTACCAGGCGTTACGATTCTATCGAGCAAAGTTATGAATCCGACGAACAGTTCCACCAGCGCATAAAATCCGATTTGCAACAAAGCTCGGATATTGTCTTCAAACATCTGAAACTTAGGCCTAGAGTCATGGTCTGGCCATTTGGAGAATTTAATCGTGAAACGTTGGACATAGCGCAGAGCCTTGGCTTTAGCTTGTCGATGAGCTTGCAGGAAGGCAGTAATAACCAGATTGATTCCCCGGTTATCAAACGTTACCTGGTTAAAAATAATCCCAACTTGGCTGAATTTATCCGCGACATACGCAATATCGATGTTGTGCCGCCTATTCGTGTGGTCCAGGTTGATATGGATTACATTTATGACGCAGACCCTGAGCAAACCCGTCGAAATCTTGGGGAACTGTTGGATAGAATCAAAGCGATGCATATTAATACGGTGTATTTGCAGGCTTTTTCTGACCAAAATGGCGACGGCAATGCCGATGCGATGTACTTCGCCAATCGACATTTACCGGTGCGGGCGGACTTGTTTAGTCATGTGGCCTGGCAATTGATTACCCGTGCGCGAGTCAAGGTCTATGCCTGGATGCCGGTGTTATCGTTTCCGCTTGATACGCCTGATGATTGGTGGGTGCATGAGTTTGACCACGACCACAATGCCCAGCCAATATTAAGCAAGCATAACTATCGACGTTTATCGCCGTTTCACCATGGAGCGCGCAAGATTGTTAGCGAGATTTACCAGGATTTGGCTAAAACCAGTCACTTTGCCGGTTTGCTGTTTCATGATGATGCTTTGCTGACCGATTTTGAGGATGCCAATCCAGCGGCGTTACTGCATCTTAAGGGCTTAACGCCAGAACAGCAAAGCGGACTCAAAATAGCCGCATTAGCCGGGTGGACTAAAACGATGGCGGATCAGGTTCGCTATTATCGACCTGATATTAAAACCGCCAGAAATCTGTACGCTAATGTGGTGATGAATCCAAATAGCAGCACATGGTTTGCGCAATCGTTGCCCAGTTTTTTACAAAATTACGATTACACCGCTGTGATGGCGATGCCTTTTTTAGAAAATGCCTCAGAACCTATGCCTTGGCTGGAAACGTTGGTTAAGAAAATAACGGCTTATCCGCAAGGCTTGCAAAAGACCGTCTTCGAGCTGCAAGCTGTTGATTGGCGGAGTAAACAAAAAGTCCCCGACGCCACACTGGCTGAGCAAATGTCCTTATTGCGGCGGCTTGATGCTTTCAATTACGGCTATTACCCGGATGATTTTCATCTCGATAAGCCTTCGCTAGATATGCTCAAAATCCAGCTATCTCTTCCTCAAAACGTAACTGACCACCCATGAATTCGCTTAACGCATTTTTTGACGGCGCAATTTTGCCGAGTATTAATCAAGTCATCGTTTTTCTTATCGCTGTCTGGCACGCTTTTATTGCTAATGGCAGTTTTATCTTGAAAGCCTGGATTGACGCCCTACTGGATTTTGCATTTTATTACCCGTTATTCATGGCCTATCTGTGGATGATTGGCGCTTTAATTTATTACTTTCATTGGGAAAAAAACGCCGCTTACGATCCCGAGCAGGTACCCGAATTACCTGCCTACCCAGGGGTATCGATTATTGTGCCCTGTCACAACGAAGGTCGTGATTTACACGACACCATCGAATACTTACTGCTGCAAAAATATCCAAATTTCGAAATTATTGCCGTAAACGATGGCAGTACTGACGACACCCTGGAAATTTTGCTAACGCTTGCCGAACAACATAAACAAGTCCGTGTTATCAACCTGGAACTTAATCAAGGCAAAGCTATTGCGATGAAGACCGGCGCCTTGTTTTCCAAAAACGAATATCTGGTGTGCATTGATGGCGATGCGCTGCTGGCGCCGGAAGCAACGCATTGGATAATGCAGCACTTTTTATCCGGTCATCGAGTGGCCGCTGTGACTGGCAATCCACGTATTCGCACGCGTTCGACGCTATTGGGTAAAATCCAGGTGGGTGAGTTTTCTGCCATCATCGGTTTAATCAAGCGGGCGCAACGGGTTTATGGACGTATTTTTACGGTCTCCGGCGTTGTGACCGGTTTTAGAAAATCGGCGCTGCATCGAGTGGGCTATTGGAGTAACGATATGGTTACCGACGATATTGACATCAGCTGGAAGTTGCAGCTGGATCATTGGGATATTCGTTTCGAACCGAATGCTTTGTGCTGGATACTCATGCCGGAAACTTTGGGCGGCTTATGGCGGCAAAGGTTGCGTTGGGCGCAGGGCGGGGCTGAGGCACTAATTCGTTATTACAAGAAACTGGGATTATGGAAGTCGAGACGTATGTGGGGCGTTTATTTAGAGTATCTCACCAGCGTTTTTTGGTCTTACACGATGATGGCGGTATTTATCTTGTGGTCGTTAGATTGGTTTGTTGAGTTGCCTGAAGCGTTGGTCATTCCCACGCTAATTCCTAGTTGGGGCGGTGTGCTGCTGGGTATTACTTGTTTAGTACAATTTGCGGTCAGTTTGATTATCGATTCACGCTATGAAAAAAACTTAGGCAAAACTTATTACTGGATGATTTGGTACCCGCTGGTCTACTGGATTATCAATGTGTTAACAGCGGTATTTGGTTTAATTAAAGCAATTCTCAAAAAACGTAACACGCGTGCTGTCTGGGTTAGCCCTGATCGAGGTATCCGATGAAAGACCTCATCATAAATACGCCTTCGCTACAAAGCATCAAGCAAAAATACGTCTCCGCGTTGCTTACCTTTGTTTTTTGGGTGGTGTGGATATTTTTATGGACGCCGCTGGTGACCTTGATCGGGTGGATATTAGGGGTTGATTTGGTAATTTTCCAAATGATCGAATTAGGCGGCTATCAGGGCGTTGTCGCAGACTTTATAGTATTTTTACTGTGTGTAGCGTTGATGGGCGGGGCTTTAGCAATATGGGCAGGGTACAATTTTGTCCGCTTCAGAAACGTTGATCGCAGAACGCCGTTGCCACCTGTTACTAACAGCCAATTAGCGGAGTTTTTTAAGGTTAACGAAGCGATCTTATCTACACAGCAAGAGGCTCAGTGTCTGTCAGTCAGTTTTGATGATGACGGTAATATTATTCGTAGCACTAAAATAGTGGGCAAAACCTCGTAGGACTAATTGTTTGCTTGACCTAGAATGTCCGTTATTTCCTTTTTTTACGAGATATTCAGTTGTGGAAACTTTTACCAATATTCGTGCGCTTATTATTGATATGGACGGCGTGCTTTGGCATGGCGCAGAGCCTATGCCTGGCTTGTGCGAGTTTTTTCAAACGCTGCGGGAGCTGCGAATTCCGTTTATTCTTGCCACCAATAATGCGCGTTCGACGGCTACGGAATACGTTACCAAGCTAGCGAATATGGGCGTAACTGTTGCCATTGACGAAGTGTTGACGTCATCGATGGCAACAGCTCAATACTTATCCGAGCATTTTGAGCCGCAAGCAACCAATGTTTATGTGATTGGCGAGGCAGGCGCGACCGAGCCGTTGCTGGCGCGCGGCTTCACTTTAACGGGTCTATACGAGCCCGGCGCCGATTTAGTGGTATGCGGCATGGATCAAACTATTACCTGGGATAAATTGGCGACGGCAACACTCAATATTCGTGCGGGGGCAAAGTTTGTCGGCACCAATGGTGATGTGACACTACCGACAGAGCGCGGGCAAACGCATGGGAATGGCGCGATTTTGGCGGCGTTGCAGGCAGCTACTAATGTCAAACCGCTGGTGATTGGTAAGCCTGAGCCGATTATGTATCAGCAAGCTTTAAGCATTCTGGGCGCTGATCCGGCAACGACGGTGGCAATCGGTGATCGTCTCGATACCGATATTTTGGGGGCTGTTCGTACCGGTATTCGCAGTTTAATGGTGTTATCCGGGGTATCGACTGAGCAGGACTTGGCGGTGTCAGATTTTCAGCCAACCTGGGTGTTGCCCGATATTATCGAAGTGACCAAGGCTTTACGCGGCGAGTCAGTTAACTGGCGTTAATCTACTGAATTAAGTCGGGCACGATAAGCGCGCATCAACGCTAAAAACGCCAGAAAATCATAAAAGCCATGAATAATCACCGGAGTCAGTAGATTTCTATCTCCGGCAATATCCATTGATAGCCCGAGATAAATGCCCACCGCCATTGCAAGTAGGCCGTACATCGGCGTTAGAGCGTGTGCCAAACCAAAAATCAGATTGCTGCCGATCAAGCCTGCGTTTACGCCCCAGGCGGATTCTATCCAGGCCTGGATTACACCGCGAAATAACAACTCTTCTGAAAGTCCGGCAATCCCAGCCAACACCAGTAAGTCCGTCCAATGATAGCGATGTAAGCCTGGCCCTAAGGTGTCCAGCAGTAATGTGCGGATTTTTGTTAGCGAATGAGCTTGAATTTGTTCCATGGCTAAAAACAGCAAATACAGAGGCACTGTGCCGATTAAGCCGATAGCGATAGCGCTTTCGGAAAAGTGCAGGTCCGCAAACGGATTGATGTCGGCTATCCAGCCCAACGCCATGGCAACGAGGATCAATGCGCCTTCAAAAACACAGGCTTTTTTATAAAATTGCTCAGGGTCGAATGATTGATTCATTAGCGTGATTTCAGTGAGTTACAGCCAGGTTGCGCAAGTTTGCTAAAATGCCCACCCTATCTCTAATTTGGTGTTTGGTATGTTTTGTTATATCTACAAAAGTCTTAAAAAAGAACAGCTGTATTTGTATATTGACAGTAAAGATGATTTTTCTAAAGTGCCGGAAGCGCTTTTTAATAGCTTCGGTAAGCTGGAGTTTGTGATGGAGCTGGAATTGCACCCGGAACGTAAGCTGGCCAAAGAAGACGTGCTGAAAGTTATCAGCAGTCTGGATGAAAAAGGATTTTTTGTGCAATTGCCGCCAACGAATCTACCTACTCCGGCAACACTGCAATAAATTTGGGCTAAGAAAGTCAGGGTGGTTGTGCGCAGCAAACCACCCGTAAGTCTTATGCCTTAGGTAAAGTTACCCCGGTTTGGCCTTGATATTTGCCGCCTCTGTCTTTGTAAGAGGTTTCACAAACTTCATCGCCGCCGAAAAACAGCATTTGCGCCACGCCTTCGTTAGCGTAAATTTTTGCCGGTAAGGTTGTGGTGTTTGAAAATTCTAAAGTGACGTGGCCTTCCCATTCCGGCTCTAATGGCGTCACGTTAACAATAATGCCGCAACGGGCATAAGTGGATTTGCCCAGACAGATTGTCAGCACATCGCGCGGAATACGAAAGTATTCAACCGTTCTGGCCAACGCAAACGAGTTGGGCGGGATGATGCAGATATCGGATTTCACATCGACAAAACTATTGGAGTCGAAGTCTTTAGGATCGACAATCGCCGAATTGATGTTGGTGAAAATTTTAAACTCATCCGAGCAGCGCACATCATAGCCATAACTGGACGTGCCGTAAGAGATCACTCTGCCGCGTTCCGAATCCCTGACCTGACCGCTTTCAAACGGTTCAATCATGCCATATTGCTCTGCCATACGGCGTATCCACTTGTCCGACTTAATGCTCATGAGGTGCTGCTACCTGGTTGGATGAAAGCTCAGGATTTTATCATAGACAGCTATTGCTGGGTGCTTCAGAAACGAGGGTAAGAGGGAATTGCTAGTGGAGAATAAAGAAACGACGAGGCGGGGCTCGTCGTTTATAAGGTGTGGCTTTATAAATCGAGGTAGCCGGTTTCTTCGTGTAATACGGTATCAAGGCCTTCGACTTCTTCATCGCCGGAAACACGCAGCCCCAGCCATTTATCCAGTAATTTCAATATCAAATAACTAAATACGCCGCTCCAGACTGCAGTTACCACAATCGCCAATGCCTGAATGCCGACTTGATGGGGAATGGACACGCCTTCTGCCAACCCTAGTCCGCCCATGCTGCTGGCAGCAAAAACGCCGGTTAATAAAGACCCTGTTACACCACCGACGCCATGCACCGGAAATACGTCCAAAGAATCGTCAATTTTAAGAGTACGTTTAAAATATTGCGTGGCATAAAAGCATACTACGCCTGCCGTCACGCCAATGACCAATGCGCCTGCCGGACCGACAAAACCTGATGCCGGTGTAATGGTGCCCAGGCCTGCCACCATGCCGGTGACAATACCTAAAACACTGGGTTTACCAAAGCGCAGCCATTCGATAGTCATCCAGGTTAATGCACCAGACGCCGCACCAACATGGGTGACCAACATCGCCATGCCTGCGCGACCATCTGAAGTGAGCGCGCTACCGGCATTAAATCCAAACCAGCCGACCCACAACATTCCGGCGCCAGTGACGACCATAGTCATGTTATGCGGAGGCATGGCCGTATTAGGAAAGCCTTTGCGATGACCGATTACCAATGCCGATACCAGAGCGGCTACACCGGCGCTGACATGAATGACAATGCCACCGGCAAAATCCATCGCGCCTAGTTGCGCCAGCCAGCCGCCGCCCCACATCCAGTGGCATACGGGTAAATAAACCAGACACAGCCACAAGCCACTAAACCACAGCATTGCGGAAAACCTCATGCGCTCAGCAAACGCACCGACGATGAGTGCCGGGGTAATGATGGCGAAGGTCATCTGAAACATGAAGTAGACGGTTTCAGGGATGTCGCCGACTAATGCGGAGGTGGTTAGGTCAGGCAAAAACGCTTTGCTGAAGCCGCCGATGATTTGTTGTAAATCGCCGCCGTCGCTGTAGATAAGGCTGTAGACGCCGACCAGCCAAAGTATGGACACTAAACAGGTGATGGCAAAACATTGCATCAATACTGATAAAACGTTTTTACTTCTGACCAAGCCGGCATAAAACAAAGACAGCCCTGGAATAGTCATAAACAAGACCAGTGCTGTGGAGGTCAATACCCAGGCGGTATTAGCCTGATTTAATGTATTCGCCAGGGCTAACCCTGGGGAAAATAGCAGGGTAAAAAAAAATACTTTTTTTAGCACGTTAGATGGCTTCCTCTCCGGTTTCTCCGGTTCTAATACGAATCACTTGTTCGAGATTCGCAACAAAAATTTTTCCATCCCCGATCTTGCCGGTATTGGCAGCCTTGACGATGGTTTCGACAGCCTTGTCCAATACATCATCGGCAACGGCAATTTCCAATTTTACTTTAGGTAAAAAATCGACCACATATTCAGCGCCCCGATACAGTTCGGTATGACCTTTTTGGCGACCAAAGCCTTTGACTTCGGTGGCTGTTACCCCGGCAACGCCGATTTCTGACAGTGCTTCCCTGACATCGTCGAGTTTGAAGGGCTTAATAATGGCGGTAATGAGTTTCATAATATCTCCTGTTTTGCGTGGCTAAATGATAGCAATATGGGCGGTCGGCTCGAGTATCCTTGATAGATACTACATGCTTGCGCCCATGTTGGCATAGGTTACAAATGGTACGCGGTTTCGCCGTGGCTGGAAACATCCAGACCTTCACGCTCAACTTCTTCAGCAACTCTAAGACCTATTACTATGTCGACAAACTTGTAGGCGACATAAGAAACAAGTCCTGACCAAATTACCGCGACAATGACGCCCCAAGATTGACTGATCAACTGGCCGGTCATGTTGTATTCGGCGACGCCGTTGCTGACATAATCCCAAACACCTGTGCCGCCTAACGCTGGACTGGCAACGACTGCTGTGCCTAATGCCCCTAGAATCCCGCCGATGCCGTGGACGCCGAAGGCATCCAGAGAATCGTCATAACCCAGCTTGCTTTTTAGGCTGGTGACTGACCAGAAGCACACGACACCTGCGACCAATCCCAACAGAATGGCACCCATAGGACCCGCCCAGCCACATGCAGGCGTAATTGCAACTAGCCCTGCAACAGCGCCTGACGCGCCGCCTAACATACTGGGTTTGCCGCGCAAGATCCATTCAGCAAATACCCAGCCGAGTGTTGCAGCCGCAGCCGCCAATAATGTGTTGACGAATACCAGCGCAGCTAAGCCGTTGGCTTCCAAATTAGAACCGACGTTAAATCCAAACCAGCCGACCCATAATAAAGATGCACCAATCATGGTCATGGTTACGCTATGCGGAGCCAATGATTCTTTTTTAAAGCCAATGCGTTTGCCAATCATCAAACAGCCAACTAAGCCGGCAATACCTGCGTTGATATGAACCACGGTGCCGCCGGCAAAATCCAACGCACCTTTTTGGAACAAAAAGCCTGCCGTTGCACCCGCTTTTTCAGCTGCCGCTGCATCGGTATATGCATCAGGACCGGCCCAATACCAAACCATGTGCGCCAAAGGCAGATAAGAAAAAGTGAACCACAAAATAGTAAACAACAATATTGCAGAAAACTTAACCCGCTCGGCAAATGCACCGATAATCAATGCTGGGGTAATTGCCGAAAAGGTCAGCTGAAACGCGACATAGATATATTCCGGCACATAAACGCCTTTACTGAAGGTTGCCGCTAACGAGTCAGGTGTAATGCCTTTTAAGAACAGCTTATCAAAGCCGCCAAAAAATGCCCCGCCTTCCGTGAACGCGACGCTGTACCCGTAAATCGCCCAAAGCACTGCCGTCAACGAGAAGATGACAAACACCTGCATCAAAATCGACAGCATATTCTTAGCGCGCACCATGCCGCCGTAAAATAAGGCTAGGCCGGGTATTACCATGAGTATGACTAACACGGTGGCAACGATCATCCAGGCGGTGTCGCCTTTGTTTGCCGCAGGAGCAGGGACAGCCGCTGCTGCTGCAATCTCCGCAACGACTGCCACGGCTTCCGCTACCGGTTCGGAAGGATTTGCCAATGTTTTAATTTCTACTGCCGATGCTGCTGGTTCCGCCGCAGTAATGCCGGCAAAACTCAGTATTGAAAAAAGCATAAATGTACTGATAAGAGATTTCATTTTTCCCCCTGGTCGATTACAGCGCTTCGTCGCCGGTTTCTCCGGTACGAATCCGGATGACTTGTTCTAAAGCCGTTACAAAAATTTTGCCGTCACCTATTTTGCCGGTGCTGGCAGCTTTACTGATGGCGGCAACCGCCTGATCAGCACGTTCATCAGTCACAGCAACTTCAATTTTGGCTTTGGGTAAAAAATCTACGACGTATTCGGCGCCTCGGTACAGTTC
>JAQTQN010000068.1:0-2712 GCA_028712225.1 Methylobacter sp. | reverse complement strand
GTAGTGCCTGCAATACCGGCCCAATTGCCCAATTGCTGATCCCAGCCGCCATCCCAGCCGCCAGTAGCACTGCCGGTTACTGCGCCACCCATTACCGCCCAGTTTTGATCGACTGCATAATTACCCAAGATGCCGGTATGGGTAAACGGTTCACCATATTGCATGGTGTAAGCATGGCTATAGAAGAAATTATCAGGTGCGGGGACGGTTTCATAGCCGATAGGCGTATAAAAATGACCGGCTTTAACATTTAAGCCGTTGCCGATCGGGATATAAGCTTCTAAATAAGCTTGCGGCATCGCCAAATCATAAAAACGATTGGTATCGCTACCCAGTAAATCCAAATCCCAATGACTTCTAGTCAGCGGGCGTCCGGTAACAGGATCAGAGCCAGGCACGCCATAAGCTTGCGTAAAAAAAGCGTCAGTGCCGAACATCACATCGAAACGACCGCCGAAATCCCAGCTGCTGCCTTCAGTAGCGACAGCACGTTGCACGTATAGATTTAATTGGTTTAACTGGAATTCGCCGGAACGGTCACCAAAAGTAACCGGTCCGTTAAAGTTGTTATCTGGGCTTGCGGCATTGTAAGTAATACCGGCATTGCCCCAGCCGCCAACAACGATGCCATTGTTTTTTAGGAAGCTGGTTTCGTTAATGTCAAAACCGGACAACGATTTCACTGCGCCGTCGCCAGCATAAGCACTGCCAATAGACATGGCGAGGGCGCCAACTGTGCCAATAAACCGCTGTTTTTTACGGTTGGTTGAGTTATTCATCTTGGAACTCCTTAAGTGGGTTAAGGTTTTTAGTTTCTACTGTCCAAAGACAGTGCAAGTAGGTTTCGGCATAGAAACACTGAAAACAGTAATGCAGCCTTTGTGCCAAATCATTAATGCCATTAAATTCAATTGGTTATCTTATAAAGTTATGTTTTAGCTAATAAACTCGCACCAAAATAGAACATTTAAAACTAAAGACAGCCTTAATTTGGTGCGCTATTTGATAATTGCTCTAAGTCCTTCAAGGCTACGCCCCACGACGATATTCGGTTTTTTAGTGGCTAATCGATTAAAAAATGATATGTTATGTTGAGGCATAGAAAAACACTGAATTCATAAACTATATACCTGGAGGCAAGATAAATGTCCGTAGAAAGCGTACTCAAATTGATACAAGACAATGACGTTAAATTTGTTGATTTTCGTTTTTGCGATACCCGTGGTAAAGAACAGCACGTTACTTTCCCTGCTCATACGATTGATGAAGACACTTTCGAAGAAGGCAACATGTTCGACGGCTCTTCAATTGCAGGCTGGAAGCATATTAACGAATCAGACATGATCCTGATGCCTGATCCTGAAAGTGCAGTCATGGATCCTTTCTTTGACGACAACACATTGATTTTGCGTTGCGACATCATCGAACCTAAAAACATGCAAGGCTACGAGCGCGACCCACGTTCTATCGCCAAACGTGCTGAAAAATACCTGCAATCAACCGGCATTGCCGACACTGCTTTCTTCGGCCCGGAAAATGAATTCTTCGTATTCGATGATATTCGTTGGGGTAACGACATGAGCGGCTCTTTCTTCAAAATCGACTCTCAAGAAGCCGGTTGGAACTCAGAAAAAGTCTATGCTGACGGCAACATCGGTCACCGTCCAGGCGTTAAAGGCGGTTATTTCCCAGTACCTCCCGTTGATTCTTTCCAAGACATGCGTTCTGCCATGTGCTTAACATTGGAAGAAATGGGCCAAGTGGTTGAAGTACATCACCACGAAGTTGCGACTGCCGGGCAATGCGAAATTGGCGTTAGATTTAACACCTTAGTTAAAAAAGCCGACGAAGTATTAGAGCTTAAATATGTCGTTGCTAACGTAGCCCATGCCTACGGCAAAACGGCTACCTTTATGCCAAAACCTATGGTTGGCGACAACGGCAGCGGTATGCACGTTCATCAATCTTTGGCTAAAAACGGCGTGAATCTGTTTTCTGGCGATTTGTACGGCGGCTTGTCTGAAACAGCCTTGTATTACATCGGCGGCATCATCAAACATGCTAAAGCACTGAATGCATTCACCAACGCATCAACCAACAGCTACAAACGTCTGGTTCCAGGCTTTGAAGCTCCTGTTATGTTGGCTTATTCTGCACGTAACCGCTCTGCGTCAATTCGTATTCCTTATGTTGTTAATCCTAGAGGACGTCGTATCGAAGTGCGCTTCCCAGACTCAACAGCAAACCCATATTTAGCATTTGCAGCAATGTTGATGGCTGGCTTGGACGGTATCCAGAACAAAATTCATCCAGGCGAAGCGATGGATAAAGATTTGTATGATCTGCCACCAGAAGAAGAAAAAGCAATTCCACAAGTGTGTCATGCACTTGACCAAGCTCTTGAAGCATTGGATCAAGACCGCGACTTTTTAACACGCGGTGGTGTTTTCACTAATGATTCAATTGATGGCTATATCAAACTGAAAATGGAAGAAGTGACTCGTCTGCGCATGAGTACTCATCCAGTTGAATACGATATGTATTACAGCTTGTAATATATAGGCCTGTTTTAGACAGGCCTATATAAAGCTAAAACCCCGCAAGCCGTCTGGCTTCGCGGGGTTTTTTATGTTTTAAAGAGCGAATAAATTTCGGGTTTTTTCAGATTCTGTTGGCTGGGGGCGTAAAAGCGAATAGCGGTGCTAGCTTGCT
>JAQTQN010000281.1 GCA_028712225.1 Methylobacter sp. | reverse complement strand
TGGAAATCGATACCGCTATTTAAAGAAGACTCACCGATATTTTTCTTCTTCCCTGTGTATTTTTCGTTAATGGCGGCGTTTGTATCGGCATTTTTTAGCAGCCAAAAACAACAGTTCGATGCCGAATCATTCCGCCAAATGCAGGCTATTTCCAAACGCAGTCGGTTACAGCCGTGGGTGGTGATGCTGTGCGTTTTAGGTAGCTTGGCGTGGTATGACAATTACCTGTTGTTTCCAACCATCATGACACTGCTATTTGCCCGCTTTGCGCTGTCAAATCTGTTGCAAGAAAATAATTAAACGTCAAACAAGTGCCTATGAATAAAACCCTTTACTACTCTCATCCGGATTTTTTATTACACGATACCGGTGTCGGCCATCCTGAATGCGCAGCTCGTCTTAAAGCGATCGAAGCGGCGCTCGGTACACCGGAATTTACTGGATTAATTAGGCTCTCGGCGCCATTGGGATCAGAACAGCAAATCCAGCTGATTCATCCGCATGCGCATGTCGAGCAAATCTTCTCAGCGATTCCCCAACACGGCGAACATTATTTGGATGACGACACTATCGTCTCCCCTGGCTCTAAAAATGCGGCATTACGTGCTGTGGGGGCGGTGTGCGATGCGGTTGATAAAGTTATGTCTGGTCAGGCAAATAACGCTTTTTGCGCAATACGGCCACCTGGACATCACGCAGAACCGGCACAAGCCATGGGCTTTTGCCTGTTTAATAACATTGCTATTGCTACAGAATACGCGCGCCGCCATTACCACCTTAAGCGCATCGCGATTGTTGATTTTGACGTTCATCACGGTAACGGTACACAAGCGGCTTTTTATAATCAGCCCAGCGTACTTTATGCCTCCAGCCATGAGATGCCGCACTACCCCGGCACCGGCTACCCCACTGAAACCGGCGTAGGCAATATCATCAACGTGCCGCTTGCACATAGCGAGACAGGACACAGTTTCAGACAAAAATACACCCACATCATCTTTCCGGCTCTGCATCATTTCAAACCTGAATTATTGCTGATTTCAGCGGGTTTTGATGCCCATAAGGACGACCCGTTATCATCTACCTTATTGGTTGAAGATGATTTTTGCTGGTTGACCCGGGAATTAATGACCATTGCCGACAGCCATTGCCAAGGCCGTATTATTTCTGCGTTGGAGGGCGGCTATCACCTGCCTGCGCTGGCCGCAAGCGTTGCCATGCATGTCAAAACCTTGTTACAGAATTAAGGACATATCCGCTCTATCCGCTCGGTGCTTTTTTTCTGTTACCTACAAACCTGACTAACAATCTCTTACGCTTTAAGCGCTTCATACCCTGCTTAATTGGCCAATGGCGACGGCCTGATAATTGACGTATTTTTTTAGCCGTTACCACAGCATCCTCTACGCTCCAAAAAAGCTTGTCCTTAAATTGCTCTTTAGCCAACTTCAACAATAATCGCCTGATCAGGTCTTTAACTCGTGCTAATAACAGCACTTTATTTTGTCGTTTAAGCTCATCGGCAAGTTCAATCAAGCATTCAGCCGCCGTACTATCCAAATTGGCACTTTGCTCAAGACTGATGATGAGGATCTGCACATCGGTCCTGCCTGTTAAACGCTGTTGAACTTCAGCCAAAATACCTTCGACACTGGCAAAAAATAACGGTTCTTCAGGACGCAAAATCAATAGTTTTGCATGCGCTCTCGCATTGGGATGGTTTTCTCTATCCACATAATCGCGTGAATGACCCAGCTCAGCCAATTCTCTAACTACCGGCTGACTGAACGAACGAATAGCTGAGGCTAATGACAAACCTACGGCAATCAGCATACCGTGTAATACCCCAAACACTAATACGGCCAATATTGCCGCCAATGCCAAGTACTGATCCCGATCCATTCGCCACAGATGTATTAGCGCTTGGGGATTTAACGCATGGCTTAAGGCATTGATCACTGCTGCGGCGACGATAGGTTCCGGAATAAGCGCTATCCATCCTTTGCCAAAAACAACCATTAACAACAAAACGGCTGCCGCAATCAATCCGGCCATTTTACTTTGGGCGCCGGCTTGCTCATTCGCCGCGCTGGCTGAAAATCCTGCGCCGACCGGCATCCCCTGAAATAACCCTGAAACAAGATTGGCGGTTCCTAGCGCCAGCAATTCACGATTAGGCTCAA
Organism: Methylobacter sp.; assembly: GCA_028712225.1. Taxonomy (GTDB): domain Bacteria; phylum Pseudomonadota; class Gammaproteobacteria; order Methylococcales; family Methylomonadaceae; genus JABFRC01. Next base: position 953 of record JAQTQN010000281.1, on the reverse strand, counting down.
TAACATTGCCGTGGATGAGCGATAGGCTACGAATGCTTCCCCAAGATTCGGCGACAATAATAACCAGCAAGCCAAAGGCTAATTCTGCTAATTGCAGCCACTTTTCCAACGGTAATTGCGGCACGCTCAAACTGGGCGGGGTAAGTAACAATGGGCCAAGAGTCGTTACATGAAAATCGGCTAGATTAATTGTCTCGCTTAGCCCAATCCCCAATATCAACACCACAAAAGCGCCAGGCACGGTGGGCCAACGTTTAAAAATCCATAATAAAACCAATGCGCCACAACCCATGACAGCACTCCAAAAAACCCATTCATGCCTGTGCTGAATTACTTCAACAATGATTAGAAATGGATCGGATACACCCACCTTAATCCCCAGCACCATAGGTAACTGTTTAACGATGATCGTCACTGCTAAAGCAAATGAGAAACCATGCAATACCGGGCGTGAAACAAATGCAGAAAGCCGCCCCAGGCCTGCTTTGGCTAACACGATCAAACCAACGCCGGTTAAGATGACCAAGGCAACGCCAAAGCCTTTGGCGGCGTTGCTATCCACCGGGTGTAACGATAAAACGACCGCTACAAGCAGCGCTGCAGCAGATGACGTTGGGGCGACAATAGCAAAATGACTCTTCCCTAAGCAGGCATAACAGATCAATCCCACTAATGCGGCGGTGATGGCATGCTGAATCGGCAAATGTGCGATAGCGGCATAAGCCACCGCCTCAGGTAACAAAATAAAGGCAACAGATAACCCCGCAACCGCATCGGTCGCGGATAACCACCTGCCTGCCCCCAACAACCGGGCTTTAATGCTCAAATAATCTTGCATTGAATAAAGGCATCTTCGTTAAATTTATAAATCGCACACATCCGATGTTTTTTAACCTAGCTATCATGTCCGCAACAATTTCCCGGCTATAAAGGATCGTAAGGTAAGATTCAGC